>DATEPX010000092.1:0-70952 GCA_035272945.1 Terriglobales bacterium | reverse complement strand
AATCCACAGGGGAAAGCGACATCCAATTGTGGGAAACCGGAAAGTTATACTCCATTCCGAATGCAGCCCACGTTCCTCGGTATCCGATGTTCGCCTTCTTGATGGAAGGGTTGGCATAAAACATCTCCCTGCCATTGATCTTGTCGAGGCATGTATAAAGGTGTCCCCCGAGGTCAGGCAGGACCGTGCATTTCAGGTACTCGTTTTCCAGGAACACTGCACGCTGTGGGTGCTCGACGCGCCGGTCCGTCAGATTGGTTCTCAGCGTGTACGGATAATTGAACCGGTTTGTTGCCAGTTGATCGAATGGGGGGTTCGTATCCGGCGGACCCTCTTCATATACCGGCAGCGAAAACGTCCCCTGCCAGACACGAACCTGGGCAGAAGCTCGCGCGCACCGGCCAGTCCCCAGCGAGATCATCGACAGCTGAAGGAAAACCAGGAAGCGGAACAATCGTAACCATTGGAAGTGCCACGCAGAGCCGCGTAAAAGAATCGAACGGCCTGCAGACTTTTGCCCGGGTTGCTTGTTCATCTCTGAATAAAGTCGTTCTAGCTCAGGTGCAACTCCCGCGCCGCGTTCTCGTAATAGACCTTCTTGAGAACCGCGTCCGGCAGGTTAACACCATATACTTTCCACCTGCCCTGCGGAGGAACCTTCGCCGGCGCGTAATCGAAGTACTCGTCTTCAGTCTCTAAGAATCGATAATAGATCTCGTAGAGTTTGTCGTTGAAAACTTGTTGCGGAAACTCATCCCCGTGAGGAGTGGCATCGGTGCCGAAGAGAATTCGGTCCTGATATTTGTCAAAGAACTTGCCCGCAGTCCGCGGCTGACGGCCGAGTTCGCCAATCCGCGCCGCAATGTCCACCGATATATTGGGAAACCGGTCCAGGTTTTCCGATACATTCGCCAGGTCCTCAGAAAAATTGCCTACGTGCAGCACAATGAAGCGGGTTTTCGGATGCCGAGCAAACATCCGGTTTCTCGCTTCGAGCAGTTCCGCATTGCTCGGGACATCATGGTCATAGAACGACCAGTCAGGATGATTGTTCAGCTCTTCGTATCGCTCGTTAAAGCGGTCCGCCGGAGTGAAGAACGCGACGGGATCGGAGACATGAATCGCGACAGGAATATTTAACTGTCCACACGCATCCCACATCGGATCGAATCTGCGGTCGTCGATTTTTACCAGCGTGCCAGAGGTGATGTTTTCCCGCAAGTAGAGCCCGAGCGTTTTCAGAATCTTCAGACCTTTGGCGCCACCGCGATGAGCACGCTCAATCGCGTCTGCTTGAAGCTTGGGGTAGTTCGGTTCTTTGAACCGCTCGTAGCAGGGCTCGGTAAACGTGTAAAACCTTCCAGGAAAGGCTTTGTCGTATTTCGTTACCGTCTCCTTTAGTCCCTGATCGTAACCGCCCGTGAGGTTCACCATCGCTCGAATGTTTTTCCGGTCCATGACTCCGAGCAATTCATCCGGAGTTCCCAGGTATTGCCGCTCCGCGGAAAGCCCGACGCCTTTTTCCGATTTCTTGGCAAAAGATATGTGAGTGTGAATGTCAATCGTTGCGAACCGGGCGCGTGGCACATAGCTCTCATGTACGTGCAGCATACTTTTCGGTTCATATTCTTCAAGCGGCAGCCTGCTATTGCTCTGAGGATCGGGCTTTTCGTCATGCACATCGTTCAGCTTTGGCTGTGCGCCCGCGACGCTCGCAGCGCCCGCAGCCAGTCCGGCCCTATAGAGCCATTGACGGCGATTCATGCCATGCGCTCTCCTTTGGTTTCATCGGCAGCCTTGCGAGGTAAGTGAAGCTTGAAACTCTGGACCACGCGATTGATTACACCATCTTCGGACGGCGAATCAGGGCGCAGCCCTTGGTCGAGGCAGCGGAAGAACGCAAGCAACTGTCCAACAATGACGTGAATTAGAGTGCTGTCGTCGTCTCCGATATCGCTCAATCCCGAGCACTCGATGATGACATCGTTGTTGCGGGCAACCTCGACGGGCACAGAGCCTCCAACGATCACCTTCATCAAACCAAGATCTTTGTCATCGATTTCGTGCAGCAGATCGCATTCATAGGCCCGAAGGGTCGGATCAGAAGATAAGAAACAGACGATCAAGGTGTCAGCGTTCGCAAAGCTCATCGGCCCGTGGCGGAATCCAAGATACGAGTCGCACAATGTCGCGACTGAACCTGCGGTCATCTCCAGCATCTTCAGAGCTGACTCACGCGCCGCTCCCAAGCGAGGTCCGCTGCCGAGAAATATGGCGCGGCGAAAGTTCATCGCGGAGATCCGTGAGGCTGTCCCGAAGTGTGACCGCAACAATTCACTTGCAACCTGGCTGAGCTTGACTGAGACGGCACGATATCGTTCCAGTGAATCAATCAGCCCAAGACAACGGGCGGCCAGTACCAGATTGGTAAAGCTGCTGGTCATAACCAGGCTGCGGTCGTTGGTCGCATCATCAAGTGCAATGACGTGGGCGTCAGGATGCTCACGAAACGTATCGGCGACGCGCCCTTCACGATTGCACGTGAGAACCAGGTGCCGAATTTGGCTTTCGTTTTCTAGCAGGCGTGCGATGGCTCCCATGCTCTCCGGACTGTCACCGGACCGTGCGAGGGAGACGGCCAGCAGTGGCCGGCCAGGAGGAACCGCAGCTTCACCGTAGGTCAGCAAAGTGCCTCCGCTGAGCACCTCGGTTACGATGTCCAGTTCGCGTCTCAATGCGGCCCGAACACAGTGGCCAGCAAATTCGGAGCTTCCCGAGCCCGTTAACACCAAAGCCCGAATTCCGCGAGCGCATTCGCGCAGTTTGGGTGCGCTAGCGATCATCGTTTCAGCGGTCTTCAACCACGTTGTGGGCTGCTGATAAATTTCCCGCAGCGTATGGAAGTATCCGCGACGGTTTTGTTCATCGGCTGACCGGGAAAGCAGTTCGGCAGCTTTGGGCTGACTCTCCGCCAAACCCTTAACCCAGCTCTGGTCAGCGAGCAATGCGCCTAACATCCAAAACTCCAGGGGCCCCTTTAGGCATGAAACGAAAAAGAAACTATAGCAAAGAAAAAGAAAATAACGAAAACGTTATTTTGAAAGATTTCCAGACCCGAGTCCGCCATCTCGTTGCCCCGGATCGAGTTCCGGAGTCGCAATGTCCACCGGCTGCGCTTTGGCATTCACTTTCCCGTGCCACACGCTGCCCCCGAACGTGGTCACATAAATGGCGTTCGCATCTTGCGGATCAGGTATGACGCGGTGACCCCACTTGAAATTGAATCCGGGTATTCGCTCCCAGCGCTCGCCGCTATTAGTCGACCTCCAGGCAGAGGACTCAAATCCCGAGGCATATAGGACCTTCGGATTCCGCGGATCAATGGTGACATCGTAAATGTGACGATCGCGATCAAGCGCTTGCCGCCACTTTTTGCCGCCGTCGTCAGACAGAAAAACTCCACCGCCGTCGCCGTGCATGCCTGCCGCCCGCGCCCAAGCCGCGAGGTAAAGCCGCTGCGGATTGTCGGGATCGACTGCCAGCCCATTCGGCCCATTCACGCCATCTGGTAACACCATTCGTTCCCAGTGCTCCGCTCCATCACGCGAGCGATAGATTGCCCCATCCCCGTCGTTTCCAATGCTGCCATCTTCTGAGCGTCGAGCGAGCACCGCGTAGAGCGTTCCTCTGGAATCCAGTACCACTCGCCACGCCTGCGGGACCGATTGTGTGATTCCGTTGTTTTTCAGCGCCCAACTTTGTCCCCCGTCCTTGCTTTTGTAAACTCCGCGCCCGAAGGCGGCCACGTAAAGCACGCGCGCGTCCGGCGAACTGTTTGGATCAAGGATGATGTGCGTCGGTGCAGTTTCTTCCATTCCGTTGTTCGATTTCGTCCATGTCTTCCCGCCGTCATTGCTGATGCAGGCGCCTCCCTTGTATGTAAGCTCGGAAGTATGCCGCCACATCTTTGGACGCGGCAGATCATGCGTCCCGCTGTTCACGCTCCACATGCGGCCGCGCACCTTGGGATCGAAGACCACCCAATAGGTCGTGTTTAACCATGCTTCGGGAACGCCGAACGTCGAACTCTGCCACGATTTCCCGCTGTCCTCACTTCGAAACAAGCCGATGTCGGTGTACGTGATGAATTGCCGGTTCGGATCGAAGGGATCGAAGTGAACTCCGTAATTTGTAGTCACGTCCAGCCCCGTGGACGTCCATTCGCCTCCAGGAATCTTCCGCGAGTACATTGCCGTCCAGTTCGCGCCGCCATCGCTCGTTTTCATGGTGCGGCCGAAGTCGGTACCATATACCAGGTTCGGGTCTTGCTCCGCGACGCCTAGCTCCAATGGATTCTCTGGCCAGCCTGGCCCAAGTCTCTCTGTGATCCAGGCGTCGTGAACGTTCGGCGCTGCCTTGCTGGACTCCTTCCACACTAGTTGCCAGTTCTTGCCGCCGTCGGTCGTTTTCGCCACGCCGAACCAGTTGCTGGAGTGCCCGCTAAGCTTGTTCAAGATCTGATTGCCTTCAATCAACTGGTTGTAGGATGCGTAGGCAATGTCCGGATGTCGAAGGCTCGTGGCCACTGCGCGGACCCTCGCGCCGTTTCCGGGCAGCGCACTCTCGCTCCAGTTGGCACCGCCATCGCGTGAGACGAACAAGCCTTTTGGCGAACCGGCGTACAACGTCGGCTTTCCGTCTCCCGCGAATCCCAGTGACACATCGGTAAGTTCGAACGGCGCAGGAAAACTCCGGAATCCGGACGAAGTCCTCACATCGATTGCGTGTTTTCCCGCGACATAGATTGTCGTGGCATCCTTAGTCGACTTCGGGTCAATCCAGATTCTCCTCGGCTGTTCGGATAGCCGATTCAATTCCTGCCAGGTATCTCCAGAGTCCCGCGACACAAAGAGCGAAAAGCTCTGATTCTTCCCTGCCACCACGTACAGGACGCGATGATCGGCGGGATCAATCGCAAGCGCCACAATCGTGCCCAGCGGATCGGGCTCGGCGATGACAGTCTCATCTGCATGGTCGGGATTCATTTTCACGCCCTTGAGCGCCGACGGCTTTGGATAAACCATCCTCCATGTTTCTCCGTCGTCTGTACTTCGCCATAACGCCTGGTTGCCTGCGTACATCGTCTTCGCATCAACTGGATCAAAGGCAAAATACTTCACAACGCCGCGCAAATTGAACATCCGCCAGTTCTGCCCGCCATCGTGGGTGATATACGACCCCGTCATGTCGCACGAGATCAGAACGGTATTGGGATCGTGCGGGCTGATCGTGGGATTGAACATCGCCCCGCCACCTCCTGGCCCAACTGGCGCGAAGTTTCCGGGCCTGCCTGCAGCGAAACTCAACGGCAGAAGGAAGAAAACGAAAATTACAGCCGCTGCTCTGTGCATTTGATTCTTTCTTTTACTTTCGATATCTTTTCTTTCACACTTTGCGGCACAAGTGCAATCCTTGTCAACGACTAAGTGCCCGCACAGTCGAATGCTATGAATCGCCGGTCAATGCTCAAGAGCGCGGCTCTGATTGCCGCTGCTGCGCCTGTAATCGCCTCGGCAGAGGACAGTTTGTGTGGGGGCCATTCACCTGCGTTTCCGGTCCGCAAACGCCTTGATCAAGGCCCCTTCGACATCGAGCAAGACGAGGGCTGGCGCACTGCGCTTTTCACTACACCTTCAGAAAAACCACTTCGCAATCCCGGACTCGGCCTAGTCGGCTACACGTGGGAAGAGAACGGTCCCGCGCTCGCGGTCCGCTCCGGCAAGCGCAAGCTGGCTGATGAGATCGAACAACTCGCCTCGCTTCGCTTCGTTGACGTGCTTTACATCCGCTGCGACTGGCGCAATGTGCAGTCGCGCCCCGGCCGCCTGGATCTCGACCCGGTCTGGCCGTTGACGCTCGATGCCGCGAAACGCCACGGTCTTCGCGTCGCGTTTCGGGTCCAGCTTTCCAATCCGGAATTTCAACCTCAGCAGATTGCCCTTCCTGAGTTCTTACGGTCGCGCGTTCCCCTGGTCAACATCGGCCACCTCGCCAAGCGCGAGAACCGCGATTTCGTCGAGCCACGCTACGATCACCCGGAATTCCGCCATGCCTTCACGGAACTCAATCAGCTTCTCGCCGCCGAATTCGATGGCAATCCTCTGATCGAGTGGGTGGACGTCATGCAGTACGGCTTCTGGGGAGAGGGCCACACCAGCAACCTGCCGAATCCGTTCCCCGATTACGCCACCGCTGAACGCACCTTTGTCGAAATGACCACGGAGCAGCTCGACGCCTGGAAGAGGACCCCACTGGCGGTCAACACGCAGCCCGACATCAGCCACGTTGGCAATCGCCGCATCATTGACGTCGCCATGCGCGGAGGTGCGTGGCTCCGCTCCGACAGCATCATCATCGAGGAGCCTATTCAGATCGATCAGCTCGCTAATCGGCCGCCCTGGCTGGCAGCGATTCTCGAGGACGGATACTTCCGCCAATACGACATCGCGAAACTCAAAGTTGATTCAGCCGGCGTCAATGAGATGGAGAACTACATGCTCCACAACCTCGACCTGCGGTCAAACTACTGGTCACTGTGGACCGAATCTGACAATCTCCGCGCGTACGACGAAAAGTATCCGCGCGGATTCGAACGTCTTCAGCCAAGGCTTGGCTATCGCCTACGGCCCGCGTGGGCCTGGCAGCGCAAGCGTTACGGAACATCCGAGTTGATCGTTGCTGTTGCCAATCGGGGTATTTCCGGCGTGCCGGGTATTTTGTGGCTCACGATCGAAAATCAGCAAACTGGATTGAAGATGTATGGCGCGCTTGATCCGGGCCAGCCACACGGGGGCGGTTTGCGCGAATGCGCGTTCGTTTTGCCTAAAGGATTCGCGGGCGTACTGCGCCTCTCAGCGCAACTCGAACTTCGGCCCGGAGTGATGAAGCCAATCGCGTGGGCCTGCGAGCAGCCGCTGAATCCTGACGGCTCAATCAACATCGAGGTCCGACACAACGACGACCCCAACTGGCGAAAGGGAGTTTAAACTGACGCCGTTGCTCCGAAAGCAACAGAGTTGACCCTATACTGATGACCTCCACCGCGCCACCCACCCTGCGCCCTACCATCTCTCATCTTCGCTGGTGGATCGCCGCAATTCTGTTTCTTTCGACGATCATCAACTATCTCGATCGGCAGACGCTCTCGCTGCTCGCGCCATATCTCAAGCTTCAGTATCACTGGACGAATACTGACTATGCGTACATCGTCATCGCGTTCCGTATTGCCTATGCCATCGGCCAGACAGTTTTCGGCCGCCTCATGGATCGTATTGGCACTCGCCGCGGGCTCACTCTGACGGTTGCCTGCTATTCACTCGTATCACTTCTCACGCCTCTTGCCAGAGGACTCTACAGCTTCGGCCTATTTCGCTTTCTCCTGGGCGCGGGCGAATCCGCCAACTGGCCCGCCGCGACCAAGGCTGTCTCTGAGTGGTTCCCCAAGCAGGAGCGCGGTCTCGCGACTGCCTTCTTTGACAGCGGTTCTTCGGTCGGTGGCGCGATCGCGCCGTTCATCGTTCTGTCGATTTACTTCCGTTGGGGCTGGCGACCGGCTGTTGTCGTTCCAGGCCTACTCGGTTTTATCTGGATTATCCTTTGGCGAAAAATCTACCAGCCGCCGGATTCGCATCCACTCGTCACGGGCTCGGAGCGCGCAATGCTGGCCGAGGACAAACGCGATCTGGAAACGGCGATGTCGGCACGCCTCCGCTGGCGCGATCTTCTGAAGCTGCCGCAGACCTGGGGGACAATCGTAGCGCGCACTCTTACGGATCCCGTCTGGTTCTTCATCACAGACTGGTTCCCGATCTATCTAGTCGCGAAGGGCATTGACTTGCGCAACGGCATTCTCGCTATTTGGGTGCCGTTCATCGCCGCCGACCTTGGCAACTTCTCCGGGGGGATTGCCTCGGGCTGGCTGATCAAACGCGGATGGCCGCTGGGCCGAGCGCGAAAAGCAGTTGTCATCCTCGGCGGAATAGGCGTCATGCTGCTCATTCCCACAATCTTTACCACCACTCTCTATGTGATCACGTTGCTGTTTGCGCTGGCCACATTTTCGTACGCCGCCTTCAGCACAATCGCTAACGTCCTGCCCTCGGATCTATTTGAAAGCGGCTCCGTCGCCAGTGTCAGTGGATTCGGCGGCACTGGGTCCGGCATAGGCACGATTATCGCCTTCGAACTGATCGGGCACTACTCCGACCTGCGTCAGGGCATGGCCACACACGTGTTTGACCCAATCATCATCATCGCGGGCTTGATCCCATTCATTGGAATGCTGTTGGTTCTGGTGCTGGTAAGAAACACCAAGGCAACCAGAGAGGGCCTGGTTCGCCAAATATAATTGTGGCGCGTGCGCGTTGCGCCGCGAAAGATCCCCCGCAAAGTACGTTAACCCGTCCTTGCTTCCGTGACATCGGGCCTCAACAATCGCGCAGAGTCCTTATCCAGATAAACAACTGCATGTTCATGCGTCCGTAGAATAGATGCCGGTGCCATTGGACTGATCTCCCCCTGAAAGCACTTTGCTACGGCCTCGGCCTTGCGCGCGTCCGGAACAACGCAAATGATTTGCTTCGATTTCAAAATCTGTCGCACCGTCATGGAAATCGCGCGCCGCGGGACTTCGTCCAAATTCGCAAACCATCCCTCCCCTAATTGCTGCTTTCGGCACGCCTCATCGAGTTCTACGATGATGTACGCTTCCTCCGTCTCAAAATCTGCGGGAGGATCATTGAATGCGAGATGGCCATTCTCGCCAACGCCCGCGAAACATACATCAATTGGCGATTTGCGAATCTCTGCCGAAACTTGCGCAATTACCGCTTCCGGATCGTGTTCCCCGTTGAGCAGGTGATAGCAGTTGATCCCGGTCTTTTCGATCAGCCGCTCACGCAAATATCGACGAAAACTTGCCGGGTGCTCCCCCGAAATACCGATGTACTCATCAAGATGAAACATCTCGACCCGCTCCCACGCGATACCCGGTGCCTTCGTGAGCTCGTCCAAAAATTCAAACTGCGAAGCTCCTGTTGCTGCAATGATCCGCGCCTCGCCGCGCACAGCGATTGCCTCTCGAATGAGTCTTACGGCTTGTTTTGCGGCGGCTCCAGCCAAGGTTTTCTTGTCTGGGAAGATGGTCAGATGCATTGCTTGTCCTCGCGCTTTCCTTTCCAGGGATACAAACGATACAATTCGTAACCAAAGGAAAGGAATGTGCGATAGACTAACACGCATCTTCGTGAAAAGGAAAGCCCGCCGCTGACTATGCCCAACACAACGGCCCTCCCGCTGATCGACACCCTCGACCAACTCGAAGATCATCTTTCTGCTCCATCCGAGGAGGACGTCGCCGCGGTTTCTTTGCTCGACGGCGACATTCTCGTTCTGGGAGCCGCCGGTAAGATGGGCCCCAGCCTATGCCGGCTCGCTGCCCGCGCCATCGCTAAAGCGGAGCTGAGGAAGCGCGTCATCGCCGTCGCACGTTTCTCCGATACGCAGGTCCGTCGCGATCTGGAAAGATCCGGCGTCGAAACCGTCACGTGTGATCTGCTAGTACCGGGCGGGCTAGCGCAATTGCCGGAAGCGCCAAACGTCATCTTCATGGCGGCGCGCAAGTTTGGCACTAGCGGCTCCGAGCACCTCACCTGGGTAATGAACACTTTCCTGCCCGGCCTCGTTGCTGAGCGCTTTCGCAATTCGCGCATCGTCGCCTTCTCCACCGGCAACGTTTACCCGCTCGTTCCTGTGGGTTCTGGTGGCGCAACGGAGTCAACTCCTGTCGCTCCTATTGGTGAATATGCACAGTCCGCTCTCGGCCGCGAGCGTATGTTCGAGTATGGGTCCGCGAAATGGGGCACGCCGGTCACGATCGTACGTCTGAACTACGCTGTTGAACTTCGTTATGGTGTCCTCGTTGATATCGGGTTAAACGTTTTCAACCGCGGGGCGGTCGATCTACACATGGGATATGTAAATGTCATCTGGCAGCGTGATGCCAACTCCATCTCGTTGCGCTCGCTCACGCATTGCCAGTCTCCACCGTTTGTTCTTAATCTCACCGGCCATGAAACCCTCGCGGTTCGAGATGTGGCCAATGAATTTGGCAAACGGTTCGGCATTGAGCCCATCTTTAGTGGACAAGAATCCGGCGAGGCCCTCCTGAGCAATGCTGCCAAAGCCCACGTTCTATTTGGTAAGGCGACCGTGTTACCAGATCAATTGATCGACTGGATTGCTCATTGGATCATGCACCACGGCGCCATTCTCAATAAGCCCACTCACTTTGAAGTCCAGGACGGAAAGTTCTGATGCACATTCGCGCCGAACTGCGAAGAGGCCTGGTAATTCCCGCGCATCCGCTCGCGCTCACCCACGAACGCAAGCTCGATGAGCGCCATCAGCGGGCACTCACGCGCTATTATTTGGCCGCGGGTGCGACGGGAATCGCCGTGGGCGTTCACACAACTCAGTTCACCATCCGCGATCCCAAATTCAGTTTGCTGCGTCCCGTCCTGGAGATCGCTGCGGAGGAAGCTCGCAAGCACGCTGTCGTGAAAATCGCCGGGGTCTGCGGAAAGATTAGGGAGGCCTCCGCCGAGGCCGAACTCGCCAAATCTCTTGGATACGATGCCGCCCTGCTCAGCCTCGCTGCACTGCGGGATGCTTCAGTTCCAGCGCTGCTCGATCAAATGCGCACAATTGCCTCAATCATTCCGATCATCGGCTTTTATCTTCAGCCTACGGTGGGCGGGCGGGTTCTTCCTTATGAGTTCTGGCGCGAGTTCTCAGAGATTCCTAACCTGGTCGCGATCAAAATCGCTCCTTTCAATCGCTATCAGACGCTCGACGTCGTACGAGCTGTGGTCGAAAGCGGTCGTGCCGATGAGATCGTGCTCTACACTGGCAACGACGACAATATCGTTGCCGACCTGCTCACGGAATTTGATTTTGCGGGCAAGCGTGCCCGCATAGTAGGAGGCCTGCTAGGTCACTGGGCAGTATGGACGCGCCGCGCAGTCGCGCTGGTTAACTGCATCAAGCAAGCGATTTCAGACCCGAAGCAAGATGCGTCCAATATGAAGACCTTGCTGACCATTGCTGCCCAGATCACGGACATGAACTCCGCTGTCTTCGACACACGCAATGATTTCCGCGGGTGCATCTCCGGCATTCACGAAGTTCTTCGCCGCCAAGGCTTGCTCGAAGGCCGCTGGTGTCTCGATCCGAATGAAGAACTATCTCCTGGCCAGAGTGAAGAACTTGACCGGGTCTGCCGCACGTATCCCGAACTCTGCTCTCCGGACGATACCTTCATTCGCGAAAATCTCGACGCCTGGCTACGGTAGCCGCCGAAGCGTGACAAACGGCCACGGAGCTGGTCTTTTTAGCCGATCTCAAACCCGGCAATTGCATACACGAGTTCATCACGTCCGCGGAAGCCCTCTCCACGGACCATCCGCGTCAACTGGCGCTTCGGCGTAAATCCCAGTTCGTTGGCTATTTCTATCGCAGTTCTGTTGTCGGGCAGCAGGTCCCAATACCATTCCCGGCACTGCCTCACTTCGGGCTCCCGCGAACGCAAGGCGCCCTTTACTTCTCGCTGCTGCTGCGTGAACTGGGAAAGCAAATCCCTTGCCGATTCCACATCACGCGCCACGCACGGCCCCAAATACGACGCGACTCTTCCAGTCCGCGTCATCAAAAACCCTGCTGCACTCCAAATAGATCTTCCTCGCGAAGCCAGTGCCTGCAGCAAAACACTTCGATCGACTCCAAAGGCTTTGGCATCCAAGTTGCGCCTATCTTCAAAGTCGGAGTAACCTGCTGCCCCGACTTCAGCGCATTCGGCGCCCCACCTCTCAACCGCCTGCTGACTCTTGAACCCGTATTTTTCATACAGGGGCTTGCCCTGTTCGGTCGCGTCCAGCTTCAACGTACGAATGTCTGCAGCATCCGCGCGCTGCAGCACGTGCTCAAGTAATCTCTTGGCAAATCCGCGGCCGCGAAACTCGGGATGCGTCAACACCATCCCGATCCATCCCAGTTGCTTCCCATAGCAGATCAATGTTGTCGTCGCCACTAACCGATCTTCTACCTCAAACCCAAAACATCCCTCTGGGGCGAGCCGCAGCAACATGCGCCAATCCTCTGCGGTCTGGTTCCATCCCGCGAATGCAGACAACTCCATGCCCGCCGCAATATCCGTAGCACCCAACTGGCGAATTTTTTCCATCGTCAACAACTCTCCAATTACAAATTGCGCAGTCCACAGGTTTCTACGGCGTCTTTTCGCCTCGTTTCCTGGTGATTGACACGTACCACGACGCGACTCGTGCATTCGCCTGCAACGGGCCTGTCTGGATTAAACTACACCACGGAAGTGAGCGAAATGTCGGATTATCGGCAATGCCCATTTCTCTGGAGACAAGCATGGGTGAGTCGGAACGAAAACCCGATCGTCGGACATTCCTATCGCAGTCAGCTGCAACGCTTGCCGGGGTCGCTTTGTCCAGCACGGCGTTGTCCTACGGAAACATCATGGGAGCGAATGACCGAATAGCGCTCTGCCATGTAGGGAACGGTAACCGGGGAGGCGACCTCGATCTGATCGTTTCCAAGCTCGCGTCAAGTCACAACGTGGAAATGAACTCGGTTTGCGACTTGTGGCGTCACAACCGCGAAAGAGCTGTTGCCACCAACACTAAGTACTACAGTCGCGCACCGCGTGCATTTCAGCACATCGAAGACGCGCTCGCCGACAAGCAGATTGATGCCGTAATTCTCTCCACGCCCGACCACTCGCATTCTCCACTGCTGAAAATGGCGGCCGATGCCGGCAAGCATGCCTATGTCGAGAAGCCAATGGGAAACGTCCTGGAAGAAGCCAAAGCTGCTCGCGATGCCGTGCTCCAAAGCAAAGTAGTCGTGCAGGTGGGAACACAGCACCGCAGCGAACCCTACCAGATTGCAGCGCACGACCTGGTACAGACCGGCGTGCTCGGCGATGTATCGAAGGTCGAGATGGTGTGGAACTATCACGGCCCGAGATGGCGCGGCCGCCCGGAGACGAAATTAATTCGCGAAGAGGACACCGACTGGCGAAAGTTTTTGATCAACAAACCGTATCGGCCGTTCGATCCCCAGGTCTACTGCGAGTTTCGGCTCTATAAGGAGTTCTCGAGCGGCATTCCCGATCAGTGGATGAGCCACGGCATCGATCTGGTGCACTGGTTCATGAATGATACGTTCCCGAAATCCGCGGTCGCTCACGGGGGAGTCTTTGCCTGGCATGACGGACGCGAGAATGCCGATACTTTCCAGACGTTGCTCGAGTATCCGAAGGGCTTTCTGGTGAGCTACTCGACGAGCTTTGGTAATGATGCTCCGGGATTCACGCGCTTCATGGGCAAGAAGGCAACCCTCTTCAACTTTGGTGGCGAGGGCAGCCCGCGGTATCAGCTAGTCGATGAGAAGGGCACGCACGAAAACAATCCAGACATCGACAAGCAGCGCGCTTCGAAATACGTGTTGCTGCCCGGTGAAACCGAGCTCCCACCGATGGGGATTGATGACCTCACGCTCGGTCACATGACAAACTGGTTTGAATGCATGCGCTCGCGTCGGCAGCCACATTGCACCGTGCGCGAGGGTTTCGCACACTCGGTCGCGTGCATGATGGCCACCGAGGCTTACTGGTCGGGACGGAAGCAGTATTGGAATACGGCCACTGAGACGTTCTCCGATCGGCCACCAGGAGCGTGAAGTTGCAAACGCTTCACAACAGATACCGCAGCGCCTGCTCGATCAGGGCAGCAGTAGGCGCGTATGGATCTCCCGGCTCGTCGACCTCCATTGAGCAGTAGCCGCGGTAGCCGCTTGCTTTCAGAATCCCGAAGGTTTTCTGCATGTCAATGTTGAAGCGCTTGCCCTTATCGTCGACTTCTCCATCTTTCACATGGCAGATGCAGTAGGCGTGACGGAACATGGCCTCGACTGCCCGGTAGTTGAAGTCGGCGTTGCCCGTCATCATGGAATTTGCGAAGTCCGGAAGCGCGTGTAGGAATGGATCGTTCACGGCTTCAATCACTTTCACCAAGAAGAAGGCGTCTTCGCTCATCAAGTCGTCGTTCTCGAGATTCACGACGACATTCTTGCTGCTCGCGTAGCCGACCACGTCGCCAAGGCTTTCTGCTGTGCGTTGAACATCCGGCGACGAATTTTTGGCGCGGCTGATGTGCACGCGAATGCTGGGGCAGCCGATCTGCACCGCGACGTCCACGAATTGTTCCGCATGGATAATCGCCTGCTTGCGGGCGGCGAGGTCACGATCGTAGTAGCTACGGTCGGCATCGACGGCAATGTCCACAGCTTTGGCATTGACAGTGCGTAATGCTTCTCGAAATTGGGCAAGATAGTCGTTCGTGAGGGAGCTGAAGTGTCGGCTCAGCGGCTCAATGTTGCGAACGTTAAACTTTTTGACGACCTCGGCGGCGAAGTCTTTCAGGTCCATGCCGGGCAGTTTGGGATCGCGGTCGCGATTGCCAGGGGCATTGATGTATGCGCGAAACGGGTACGAGGCCACCGCGATGCGGTCGCGTGGTGCGCTTGGGAATTCAATCTGCGGCTTGGCGTCGGCAAAAGCGCTGTGGCTGATTCCGGCGAAGGCACTGCCGGCAGCAAGGGCCCACGAGTGGGCAACGAACCTACGTCGTGTCATCAGGTTCATGGGCGAAGGGATTATAGCTGAGGTTCGCACCGCCGAGATTTGCGGGGAGTTGCATTGGCCTACGTGGCTTGTTCCCGCCTTGAGCGGCAAGTGGAATATTTCTAACTGTTGCAAAAGCGATCTCCTCTTCACGCTATTTGCAAAAGGTGTAACGTAAATGCGACGCTACTCGCCTGACCGGTTGGTGAAACGAGTGGAGAAGAGCCATGC
The DNA here is from genome assembly GCA_035272945.1 of Terriglobales bacterium. Taxonomy (GTDB): domain Bacteria; phylum Acidobacteriota; class Terriglobia; order Terriglobales; family Acidobacteriaceae; genus Gp1-AA122. The sequence goes on along the minus strand of DATEPX010000092.1, from coordinate 55,951 downwards.
GAATTGAGAAAAAACAAAGAAGTATTTCTCGCCGAAGCTTCTTGAAGCAGAGTGTGGCCGGCAGCGCCGGCGTACTGGTTGCGGACGGACTTTTGAGTGCCGAAACCAGAGCTCAGGAGAAAGGAGACCGGGTCACAAAAAATTCAGGCGCGACAATGATGGACGTTCCATTTGGGGCGAGAGAGCGGGTACGACTGGGGATCATTGGGGTTGGCGGGCGAGGCAGTAGTCTTGTACGGGACCTGCTCGCGGTCGAAAATGTTGAGGTAAAAGCCATCTGCGACCTAGTGCCCGAAAAGGTGGCGCGCGCGCAGAAAGCGGTCACGGACGTTGGGCAGCCTCAGCCAGCAGGGTTCAGCAAAGGCGAATGGGATTTCAAGAATCTAACTCAGCTCGATTTGGACATCGTTTACGTCGCGACGCCCTGGAACTGGCACGTCCCGATGGCGGTCAGCGCCATGAAGAATGGTAAGCACGCTGCAGTCGAGGTTCCGGCATGCACAACTCTCGACGAGTGCTGGGAACTGGTGAACACGTCAGAAAGCACGCGTCAGCACTGCGTCATTCTCGAGAACTGCTGTTATGGCTCAACGGAGATGATGGTGCAGGCGATGATTAGGGACGGAGTGTTCGGCGAGTTGGCACACGCAGAAGCAGCATATCTCCATGACCTGCGGAGCATTCTCACAGCAAATGAAGGCGAGGGATTGTGGCGACGGTTTCCGCACATGCAACGGAATGGAAACTTATATCCAACACATGGATTGGGTCCCGTCGCGCATTACTTCAATATTCATCGTGGAGACCGGTTCGACTACATGGTTTCCGTCAGTTCCACGGAGGCGTCGCTCAGCGAATATGTAAAAACAAGATTCCCTGAAACAGATCCAAAACGGCGGGAAAAGTACGTTTGTGGCGATATGAACACGAGCGTAATTAAGACGCTGAAGGGCCGAACCATTCTTCTCCAGCATAACGTTGTCAGTCCCCGGCCTTATAGCCGCTTGAATTCGATCTCAGGCACAAAGGGCGCATTCGCAGACTATCCGGGGCGTGTGTTTGTAGACGGACAGAAGGAGGAAGAATGGCAGGCAGTGGATAGCTTTCGGGAGAAATACGAAGATCCGCTTTGGAAAGAAACGGGTGAGATGGCCCGCAAAACTGGCGGCCACGGCGGCATGGACTACGTGATGAATTACCGCTTGATGGAATGCCTGAAACGTGGCCTGCCTCCCGACATAGACGTTTATGACGCAGCTGCCTGGAGCGCTCCGACGCCCTTAAGTGAAGCGTCAGTAGCTGCCCATGGCGCTCCACAAAAATTTCCCGATTTTACGCGGGGTGGTTGGGATAAGCGTGCGAGTAAGGACTTCGCGAGGACCTGACGGTTCACATTGATTCTGCTGATTGAGGGCGGCTGTCATGGCCGAATTGGCACAGCTTGAAAGTACGGCGCTGAGAGCGCCAGAAAGAAGATCGGAAGCGAGTACCCGTCTGGTTTCAATGGACGCGTTCCGTGGCCTGGTCATGGTACTGATGCTCGCCGAGGTGATGCGCCTTCCTGAGGTGGCACAGGCTTTTCCCCACAGCCTCTTTTGGAGAATCGTCGGATTTAACACGGAGCACGTGGAGTGGCAAGGGTGCTCGCTGCACGATCTCATCCAGCCGGCATTTTCCTTCTTGGTTGGAGCGGCGCTTCCCTTTTCGATCGCGAGTCGCACACGAAAAGGACAGAATTTCGGTCAGATGCTTGGCCACGCCGTCTGGCGGGCTTTGTTATTGATCGTTCTAGGCATTTTTCTGCGCTCGCTTCATTCGCCCCGGACTTACTTCACGTTCGAAGACACACTCACCCAGATCGGATTAGGGTACGTGTTTCTTTTTGTGCTTGGATTCAGTCGGGTACGAACGCAGGTGATTACGTTTGCGCTGATCATGGTTTTGTTCTGGGCGGCATTTGCACTTTACCCGGCACCAGCAGCGAATTTCGATTATGCGCGGGTTGGAGTTCTACCGAGCTGGGAGCACAATTACACCGGATTTTTCGCCCACTGGAACAAAAATTCGAATCTTTCGTGGGCATTCGACGTTTGGTTCCTGAATCTCTTTCCGCGGGAACAGCCGTTCGTTTTCAACCAAGGCGGCTGGTCAACCTTGAGCTTCATTCCGACGTTGGGGACGATGATTCTCGGGCTTCTGACCGGCGAATGGCTTAAGAGCAACCGATCCAAAATACAAAAACTGCAAGGGATGGCAATCGCTGGCCTAGGCTTGCTATTGCTTGGGCTGGTTCTGCAGTGGGCGGGCGTTTGCCCCATCGCCAAAAGAGTATGGACGTCGTCTTACACGCTCTACAGCGGCGGCTGGGTCCTGCTGATGCTGTCCGGTTTCTACGCTCTTATCGACTGGAAAGGATGGCGCGGCTGGGCGTTCCCGCTGGTTGTGGTGGGAATGAACTCAATAGCAATCTACGTAATGAGCTGGACGATGAAGGGATTCATCGGCGACTCCCTCGACCGGCATTTCAGTAGCGTATTCGGTGTGGCGGGAGCTACTTTTCAGCCAGTGCTTCATGGTTTTGGGGTGTTAGTAGTTTTTTGGTGCATCCTGTTCTGGATGTACCGGAAGAAGATCTTTTTGAGAATATGAGCGAATACACACCGTTTTGAAGGTTGACCGCAAGCTTCTTGTATAGTGCGGAATCTTGATTTTGGAGCGTCGTGTTCGGAGTCCGGATCAGCTGGCATGCACTCTTCACTTGCGGCATTGCCACATTTCCTAGCAAATCCAGCATCTGTAAGCGGGTGGAATTCGCAAAGGCTTTGCAAATACGTGCCTGACGGTCAAGAACTTCCGCCTGTATAGCGGCACTGCTTTTGTCTTTTCTTCTGGCCAAGACGAGCAGTTCCTATGCGGAGATGGCGTGGGATTCGCTTATGTCCCCCGCGAAACATCAATCTCTTCCGACGCTAGGCGAACATCGGCGCTGGTCACAGAGTGTTCACAATAAACCGGCCACTCTGATCAGTTAAGTTATTGACGAACCAAGGACTTAAGCTGGTTGTGCGCAGCCCTGAAAAGGCTGGCGTCGGCGGTTCAACTCCGTCCCTGGCCACCACATTTTCAATCACTTAGAAGCCTGCTGGTCACTTGGTCACACTCGGTCACAATTCAATTCACTAAACGGCTGAGTCGATCCACAGCGCGCTGCTGGCTTTCGGGCACGAACTGCTGGTAGATGTCCAGCGTAGTGCTCGAACGCGAGTGCCGCATTTGTGCTTGTGTGTCCTTCACGCCGGCGCCGGCCATCTTCAGCCAGGTCGCATGAGATGTTCGCGGGCTTCTCCAATTCACCCAGGGCAACTGCATAACGTACAGATGGCGCAATGGTTCTCATTGCGCCCGAACCTTCAGTACGTGATCAATCCAGGGGGCACCGGAAAGATTCCGGGCGCATTTGTCATTGGTCTGTCCACGAGCGTGACTTTCTGAGTAAATGGTTGTTTTGATTGGAACGCGATCATGTCGTAACAGAGTCCTCTTAGCTAGCTTTTAGCAGTTCTGGATGGAACCTTTGTAGCCATGCAACGGTAGTGTCCTTCAATTCGTTCGCGAGAGTGATCATTGCTTCCAATTCTTGGTTTGATACTGCACCAGCAACGTCATAAACCGATTTGTTTCTCTTATTGTTGAAGGTCTTGAATCTCTGAATGATCTTGGAACCGGCCTTCACGGTGAGTTCGAGCGACTCAATTGTCTTAACGTGATGACCCGCTTGGGTGACGGTGCGGTGACCCGAGGCGCGGAGCGCTGTTGTAGCGACGCAGAGCGCCGCGTTGAATGCCGCGATGAATCTAAGATCGGTCGATACCGCTGCGACTCTTGAATCGGCGAGGCTACGTTCCACAATTCCCAGAAGATCTTTGATTTCACCGGGGCTAGTCGGTTCCTGCCTTAGCCAACCGTACTCCACCCACTTTTCTAAGCTCATCCTCGTCTCCCAGCAAAAACGCCTTTTGACCCTTGAGCACGGAGTTCAAAAAGTGATTCCCGCTCGCAAGCTTGGACTTGAATTCCGCGACAGAATATACGGTTGGGTTTATAGGGCGACCGAGGCCTTTCTCGACGGTAGACAGCCGCGAGAGTACATCGTTAAGTGTGGCCTTCCCAACAACCATTAGATCAACGTCGCTTTGGGCGGTTTCTTCTTCGCGTGCCACCGACCCGTAAACAAACGCCACAACAATTCGTTTCGAGAGCGGCTGCAGAGCTGATCGAAGAACGCTGAAGACGCCAATCGTCTTGTTGACCAGAGCCTGCAAGTCTTTAAAGATGGGAGCGCTTCGGTTAGCCTGATAAAAAACCTGACTACCCAAAGAGTTGCGAACGATGAGTCCCACTTTCGAAAGGTTTTCAAGCTCTCGTTGAACCGCGCCAATACTGGCATCCACTTCCCGTGCAATCTGGCGTGTATAGAAGGTCTGATCGGCGTGGCCATAGAGCAGGGCCAGGATGGCTCCTCTCGTACGGCCGAATAGAAGATCCGCCAAACCGGTCGCTGTACTCATTTAGAGAACAATTGTACTCAATATGAGAACACACTTCAAGGCTTTCGTTTCCAGATCAAGAACTTATCGCGGTCCTGATATCTAAAGGGTTCAAAGAACTTGCGTGACCCACCTCGGCGACCTTTCAGTCCGCTCTCAATCCGCATCTAGAAACTGGTAGCAATGAGACCAACGCATACGTCCATGTCCTAGCTAGAAGAACTTATCTTGAACTGTCTTCCAATTCAGTCCGCTGGCAGTCCGTTTTTGTCTGGCGCATGGCTGAGAATCGCTTGGGCGCGAAGGGCGAGTGCGAAGATCCCAGCTTTCAAGCCCCTTGTATCCAACACAATTCATGCTCGGCGGGCAGTTGGTACCGGTTTCTTTCAGTCACAAATGGGATTCATTAGTTTACCCAGCCCCTCCAGATCCACTTCGACAATCTCGCCGACCTTTATAAAGGATGGGGGTTGGCGAAACACGCCCACCCCGGCCGGCGTACCTGTCGCGATTACGTCCCCGGGTTCGAGCGTGATCGCGCCTAATATGAACTGGATGAGGTCGGGGATTTTGAAGATCAGATTTGAGGTGCTGGAGTCCTGCACAGTGGACCCATTCACGCGGGCTGTGACAATCTTCTGCTCGCGTTCCGTGAATGTAGAGGGTACATTCTGGGCCACAATTTCCGTGAAACGCCGGAAAGCTTCAAATCCCGCAAATGGCGTTGGGGGATGCAGAATACCGGTGATGGCATGCTCTTTCGCAGCCCGCACTCGTGTCGCGTCGGCGCCCACACTGATCGCCTCCAGCGCAACGTGTTCGGCCGCCCAGGTTAGAAGAGCGCGGGACTGCTGGAGTTTTGAGTTCCCGCATGGTTGCTAGCCGCTGATCATTGACGTCTACTACGAGGACATCGCGGCTGCCGATTCTTCGCGAGGTCATGAGGGCAAGCGCACCCATGGTCCCAGCACCCACAATCGCCAAGCGGGAAAAAGGTGCAGGCTCGACCAAACGAAACAGATGAACAATGTTGGCCAAGGGCTCAGCCAACACCGCCCGCGTGGCGGGCAGCGATTCAGGGACCTCATGGATTTGACTAGGCGGCAGCGACACGAATTCCGCAAACGCACCCTGAGTCTGGCCCAGTCCCAAGAGTCGCCAAGACTCGCAAAGATTCTGATGTCCCGAGAGACACGCATTACAGCTGCCGCAGCTGATCAAGGGATTGGCGACTACCCGGCGCCCATCATTCAGTCTACCCAACAGTTCGTGCCCAAGAATCAACGGAGGTTTCCGAAGTGCGCTGTGGCCAAGAAAGCCCGAGAGATCGGATCCGCACACACCCGCCACTTCGATGGCAACCTGCGTCTCGTTGCCGCCGATCCCCGGTCGACTCCAGTGCTGAAGCTCGACTTTGCCGGGGGCCGTATAGACCAGTGCTCTCATTTTCTGAACAGTATATCCGCGCCGAGCTTTATCTTTGGAAGTCGTTCGCGGCGAGCTTCGAATGTGCGGCTAGAATTGCTTCACCCCCGTGACCTGGATGATCATGGGCTCAGCGCGATGGTGGACCGATCGAGGAGATGAGACCGGGTGACGTGGTCTGGTTCTCGCACGGCGAGAAGCGCTGCCATGGCGCCACGCCGACCACTGCCATGACGCACATCGCTATTCAGGAAAAACAAGGATGGGAAGGTGGTCGACTGGATTGAGCAGGTTACCAACGAGCAATACTGCAAGTGGTTCGGTGACGATCTTCCAACAAGCGAAGGAGTGAACAATGCCTCACGTTATCGTCAAGCTCTGGCCTGGGAAATCCGAACAACAAAAGACTCGTCTAGCTGAAGCAATCACCAAGGAGGTCATGGAAATTCTGCATTATGGTGAGGAGTCGGTTTCGGTAGCGATGGAAGAGATCAAGTCTAAGGATTGGGTAGAAAAGGTGTACAAACCTGAAGTTAAGAACAAGTGGGATACGCTCTATAAGAAGCCAGGATACGATGAAAATGACCTGTGACTCAGTTGCAGACAACAGTATTGTCGAACTCGTGCGTCGAGCGATTCAGGACAGGTTAACTGGGCATCGCCCATCCATTAATGATCGCCCGGGCACTTCACATGAATTTTTCCGCCGCTTTTGAAAGTTCGAGAGGTTTATGAAGACGAGCTCGCCCGCAGACTGGCGGCCTTTGCATGCACAATGGCGTGTTTTGCATAGCCGAGATGCCGGCGAGCCTCTAAATTATCTACATGCACAACGTGCGATGTAAGGTACCGCTTTTCGATCGAGATGGCTGCTCAATTCTGAGCAAACTCATGAACAAGCACTTTCGCTTTTCGGGCAGCAATTTTTCGAGACTGGAAGAACTGGGAGTCCGTGCTTCTGTGGTCTTGCGCAGAGCCGGGCTTTCTCAGGGATTCATCGATCAACCGCGCCTGCTCCTCAAGACGGAGGAACTCTTTGCCTTGTGGCGTGCCGTGGGCGAAATCAGCACCGATCCGGGCATTGGCTTACTGCTTGGAACAGAAAGCAAGACGGAGCGATTTCACCCCGTCGGGCTCGCCGCTCTCTCATCAGAGAACTTCGGCGCAGCCATAGACCAAATGGCTCGCTACAAGCAGCTCACCTGCCCGGAAGAGATCCTGCAAGAAAAGGATGACAAAGAGTGGAGTATCGAATTCCGCTGGCTACTTGCTAACGAAGTCGAGCCACCGGTGCTGATCGAATGCTGCTTCGCTTGGGTGCTCTCGCTGGCTCGCCACGGCACCGGTACTCGCGTTTCGCCAATGCGTGTGGAGTTCGTAGAACCTCGCAGGCACGTGAAAACGATTGAGCGCCACTTTGGTTGTGAAGCGGTTTGCGGGGCGCCGCGCAACGCGATTGTATTCCGTGCCGCCGACACACAAAGACAGTTCGTCACTCGGAATGCCGAGCTCCTAGCCATGCTTGCGCCGCAGTTTGAAGAAGGACTAAAACAAGAAAACCCTGACGAGAACTTCGCGGATCGAGTGCGCGTCGCGATACAGCAAAAACTCACAGGCCAGCGCCCAACTATTGAAGACATCGCCGGCACACTGCATGTCAGCTCGCGCACTCTACAGCGGCGTTTGCAAGAGGAAGGGCTGAATTTTCAGCTGGTTTTGGAAGAAGCTCGCCACCAGCTCGCTCGCTACTATCTCAACAATTCTGTCCTTGAGTTGAATGAAGCTGCCTACTTGCTCGGCTATGAGGACGCGAACTCGTTCGTCCGCGCCTTCCGCACCTGGGAAGGGGTTCCACCGGCTCGTTGGCGAGAACAACAGCGCGCGCGAGTGGCGTCATAACTGGCGGATCTATGAAAGGAGAAATAATGCAAAAACGCAAGCTCGGAAAAAGCAATCTTGAAGTTTCGGCCATCGGGCTCGGGTGCATGGGGCTGAGTTTTGGCTATGGCCCAGCCGTAGACAAGCAGCAAGGGATCTCGCTGATCAGAGCAGCTGTCGAACGCGGCGTAACTTTCGTCGATACTGCCGAAGTCTATGGTCCATTCACAAATGAAGAATTGGTGGGCGAAGCGCTGGCTCCATTTCGTGACCAGGTAGTGATCGCCACTAAGTTCGGGTTCAAAATCGAGAATGGCAAACAGGCTGGCTTGGACAGTCGTCCCGAACACATCAAAGAAGTGGCCGATGCATCGCTGAAGCGTCTCAAGACTGATCGGATTGACCTGTTGTATCAGCATCGCGTCGATCCCAATGTACCGATCGAGGATGTCGCCGGCGCCGTGAAGGACCTCATCCATCAAGGCAAGGTGAAGCACTTCGGACTCTCGGAGGCCGGAGTGAAAACCATCCGTCGCGCGCACGCCGTTCAGCCCGTCGCGGCACTTCAAAGCGAGTATTCGCTTTGGTGGAGAGAACCTGAAGCGGAAGTACTACCGACCCTCGAGGAACTCGGAATCGGGTTCGTTCCATTTAGCCCGCTGGGGAAGGGCTTCCTCACTGGCAAGATCAGCCAGGACACCCAGTTCGACAAGACCGACTTCCGCAACGTCGTTCCTCGCTTTACGCCGGAGAACCGAAAGGCGAATCAAGCTATGGTTGACCTGATTGGCCGGTTCGCGCAACAGAAGAAGGCGACCCCTGCCCAGGTCGCCCTTGCCTGGCTCCTCGCGCAAAAGCCATGGATCGTTCCGATCCCGGGTACGACCAAACTGCATCGCCTCGAAGAGAACATCGGAGGCGCTGCCCTCGAACTTATGCCCGACGATCTCCGGCAGCTCGAAAGCGCTGCGTCGAAAATTCCGGTCCAGGGAGAACGGTATCCCGAAGAACTGCAGAAATTAGTGGGCCGCTGAACTACCGCAAGGGAGTGAAGGCATTGAGAGAATGGGACGTGTTTCGACCCATGAATTACCGAATCGGGGGAGGAGATGAAACTGCTCGCCATAGTGGTCACGGCATTCTATTTACTCGCTGCTGCGGCCGCGTTTGCTCAAACGGCAGGCCCATTAGCCGCTGATGCTCGTCAGACTGCGTCACTGCAAGTCTCGCAGACCATCAAAGTAACGCGGAGTGGCTCGCAACCCTCCGCCAAAGACCCAGGCGAACACTTCACAGGTTCTGCAAGCATTGATCCTCTTTTCAACGAAAATCCACCCGCGCACACGTCTGGTGGCCGCGTCACTTTCGAAGCCGGAGCTCGCACAGCGTGGCACAGCCATCCTCTGGGGCAGACTTTGATCGTTACGGCTGGTACGGGCTGGGTTCAGCAGTGGGGCAGTCAAGTCGGGGAAATGCGGCAGGGTGACGTCGTCTGGATTCCGCCGGGCGTGAAACACTGGCACGGAGCTACGACCAGCGCGAGTATTACCCATATTGCTATTCAGGAAAGTCTCCATGGGAAGACTGTCGAATGGATGGAAAAGGTGAGCGACGACGAGTACAGGAATTCTCAGTCGACCTCAGGAGGAGTTACGGGCATGACTAAGGAGCCTTCTGCAGCGCAGAAACTGATCGGCGACTTCGACCCCAAGCTGGCTGAGCTAACGGACAACGTGCTGTTCCGCGATGTCTGGGAACGTCCAGAACTCTCGAAGCGCGAACGTAGTCTCATCACAGTCGCCGCCTTGATTGCTCTAAATCGGCCGGACCAGCTGCGATCTCACCTTCAACGGGCGCGCGCGAATGGCGTAACCAAAGACAAGACGAAGTGGTCGAGCTAATCACGCATTTGGCCTTTTACACAGGGTGGCCGAACGCGATAAATGCTGTCCCGATCGCCAGAGAGACGTTCAAGTAAGGACGTCCCCAGATTCCGTGGAGCAGGATCCTACGAGTTGTCACAGCAAAAAGGATTGAAGTTCTCATGAGCAATAACATCGCAGGAAAAGTCGTTGTCGTCACTGGCGCGAGCAGCGGGCTCGGCGAGGCCACTGCCAGGCTGGGGTGCAAGTGTCGCGCTGGGTGCGAGGCGGGTCGATCGCCTCAAGTCGCTGGCGGGTCAGTTGACCCAAGGTAGCGGCAAAGCAATTGCGGTAGCCACAGACGTAACCGACTCCGATTAGGTGAAACAGTTGGTGGACAAAGCTGTGCAGGCATTCGGGCGGATCGACGTCATGATCAACAACGCCGGGTTGATGCCGCACTCTCCACTCGAGCGTCTGAAGATCGACGACTGGAACCGCACGATAGATGTGAATATCAAGGGCGTGCTGTACGGAATTGCGGCTGCCTTGCCATACATGGAGCAGCAGAAGGCCGGACACATCATCAATGTCTCTTCTGTAGCTGGACATACGGTTCGTCCCGGCGGCGCAGTATATCCGGCGACCAAGGCTGCCGTGCGAGTCATATCCGAAGGATTGCGCCAGGAAGTGAAGCCCTACAACATCCGCACGACAGGGATCTCGCCCGGCGCCGGCGCCACCGAGCTGCCGAACAGTATTACCGAGCCGGACGTCGCAGAGGGCGTCCAAGAGTTCTACAAGGAGATTGCAATTCCGGCCGACTCGTTCGCGCAGGCAGTCGCCTACGCGATGAGCCAGCCGGAAGAGGTGGACATAAACGAAATCCTTTTCCGGCCTACACGCCGGGAGCTGTAAGCGCGGTTGGCTGCTTCTCGTAGGCGGTCGTGAGCGTTGGCCAGATTGGAGTAAGATTTGCAGCTGCTTTCACAATTTCATCTCGTCTTAACGGAGGTGTTTCGATGATTTCCTTCAGCGTGAACCGACTGCGCGTAAACCTCGATGTCGAACCCTCAACTCCTCTGCTCTGGGTCTTGCGGGATAACCTCGGTTTGACGGGAACCAAGTACGGTTGTGGCATGGCGCAATGTGGTGCTTGTACCGTCCACCTCAATGGTGAGGCGGTGAGGTCCTGCGTGGCGCCCGTGTCGCGTGCCGCCGGCAAGGAGGTGACGACCATCGAGGGGCTGTCGCCAGACCTGAGTCATCCGTTGCAACGCGCTTGGATTGCCGAAGATGTACCGCAGTGCGGCTATTGCCAATCCGGACAACTGATGAGCGCCGCCGTCCTGTTACGCGAAAAGCCACGACCGAGCGATGAAGACATTGACCAAGCGATGACAGGCAACATCTGTCGCTGCGGCACCTATCCTCGGATCCGAAGAGCGATTCACCGGGCTGCAGGCATGATGTCCACGGGAGCAGCAAAATGAGGACTCTTCAGATGGAACGGCGCGAATTCCTGAGGTTTTCAATGGCCGCCAGCGGCGGTTTGTTGATTGGCTTGTATCTTCCCGGCGCGAGCAAGCTGGCGGCCGCGGAGGACCGCTCGGGCAGTGCGTTCATGCCGAACGCTTTCCTGCGCATCGGCACCGACGAACGAGTCACAGTGATCGTGAACCACTCGGAGATGGGGCAAGGCGTTTATACCGCGTTGCCGATGTTGCTTGCCGAAGAGCTGGATGCGGACTGGAACAACGTTGCCTACGAATCGGCACCGGTCGATCCAAAGTACAACCATCCGGTCTTTGGGATGCAAATTACTGGAGGAAGTTCGAGCGTATGGTCTGGGTTTGAGCAATATCGCAATGCGGGAGCAGCCGCGCGCGCCATGTTGATGGCCGCCGCCGCGCAGCAATGGAACGCCGACCCGGCGACTCTGCGGACGGAATCCGGCGCCGTACTCGACGCCACGAATCGGAAGTTAAGATACGGTCAGCTCGCCGAAGCCGCTGCAAAGATGACCCCACCCGCAAAGGTCACTCTGAAAGACCCCAAGGCCTTCAAGCTGATCGGCACACCAGCAAAGCGGCTCGACACCCCTGAAAAAATAAATGGCAAAGCCGTCTTCGGGATTGACGTCAAGAATCCAGGAATGCTTACCGCGGTGGTTGCCCGCGCGCCTGTCTTTGGCGCAAAGGTGAAAAGCTTCGATGATTCTCGCGCCGGCAATATGCCAGGCGTGCGCAAGATCGTGGCAGTTCCTTCCGGCGTGGCCGTGGTTGCGGACTCTTTCTGGCAGGCGAAGGTGGCGCGCGATGCAGTTCGCATTGATTGGGATGAAGGCGAGATGCACGCCTTCAGCACGAGCCAGATGATGCAGCAATTTCGCGAGCAAGCTAAGTCGCCAGGCACGAGTGTACGCCGAGATGGTGATCCTGATGACGCGCTTGCCAAGGCTGCACAAAAGATCGAAGCGGTTTACGAGGTGCCTTATCTGTCCCATCTGATGATGGAGCCTCTGAACTGCGTCGTCGATCTGCGGGCAGACGCTTGCGAGATCTGGACCGGAACGCAGTTCCAGACGGTGGACCGTGCGGCCGCAGCCAAGGCCGCAGGCCTTCCCAACGAGAAGGTCCAGATCCATACCACCTTTCTTGGTGGAGGGTTCGGGCGTCGGGCTACTCCCCAGTCGGACTTCGTGGTGGAAGCCGTTCATGTGGCAAAGGCTGCGGGAGTTCCAGTGAAGGTCGTGTGGACGCGCGAAGACGATATGCAAGGCGGTTGGTATCGCCCGGCGTTTCTCCATGCCATCGTTGGTGGCGTCGATGCGAGCGGTAACCCGGTCAGTTGGAGATCGCGGCTGGTCGGTCAATCGATCATGTCGGGAACAATGTTCGAGGCCATGATGATGAAGGGAAAGGAATACGATCCGGCATCCGTCGAGGGTGTTGACGATCTTCCTTACGAAATTCCGAACCTGGCTGTCGAATCTCATCAGGCCAAGGTCGGCGTGCCGGTGCAATGGTGGCGATCGGTGGGCCACTCGCACACCGGGTTTGCCACGGAGTGTTTCATTGACGAACTCGCGGCGCTCGGACACAAGGATCCGTACCAGTTCAGGCGTTCTTTGCTGACGAAGCACCCACGGCACCTCGCGGTGCTCGATCTCGCTGCCCAAAAGGCAGGATGGGGTAAGCCCTTGCCGAAAGGCAGGGGGCAAGGCATTGCAGTGCACTTTGCGTTCGAAAGCTATAACGCGCAGGTGGCCGAAGTCTCAGTCACGGACGGCAAGGTCCGGGTGCATCGGATTGTTAGCGCGGTCGATTGCGGCCATTACGTTAACCCAGGCATCATTGCGGCCCAGTTGGAGGGCGGCGCAATCTTTGCTGCGTCGGCTGCGCTCTATCAGGAGCTCACATTCGAGAATGGGCGGTTGCAGCAGACGAATTTTCACACTTTTCCCGTGATGCGCATGAACGAATGTCCGGAAATTGAAACCCACATTGTGGAGAGCAATGAGAAGTCAGGCGGCATTGGGGAGCCGGGGGTTCCGTGCACAGCTCCCGCTATCGCGAACGCTGTGTTCGCTGCGACTGGGAAGCGGATCCGCAAGCTGCCGATCCGTATGACGGAGGCTGTATGAAGCACTCGCAAACTGCAGTCCTCTTAACTGTCGCTGTTCTGTTCTTCGCCGTAGGGATGTCGGTCTCACGTCCGATCAGCGCGGCGGAACGGCCTTCTGCTAAAGCGACGGCTTCTGGAACTCCGGCGGCAACCGGCGGAGCCCTCTTTGTCGAATTTGTGTCAGTTTTGCGCCATCCGCGCTGCATGAACTGCCATTCGCAGGGTGACTTCCCTCGCCAAGGAGACGATGGTCATCCACACAGCATGAACGTGCGGCGGGGGCCGCAAGGCCACGGGGTGACCGCTGAAAAGTGCAGCACTTGCCATCAGGACCACAATCTAGCGGGCGCACAAATGCCGCCCGGCGCGCCGAACTGGGGTCTTCCCCCGCCGACAACGCCGATGATCTGGCAAGGCCTCACGGACGCACAGATTTGCCGTGCGATCAAGGACCCGAAGCAAAATAAGAACCGTAATCTCGGTCAACTCGTCGAGCACCTCACGGAAGACAAATTGGAGGCGTGGGGCTGGAATCCTGGTGAAGGCCGGGACCCGATTCCGATGTCGCACGACGAGTTTGCAGCGAAGGTGAAACAGTGGCAGGCGGCCGGAGCGCCCTGCCCGGCCGATAACTCGGTTTTAGGTAAGCCACTGGTTCGACCAGTGAGACACGATGGGGTTTGACGGTGGGGTTTGACGGTTCCGGCATAACATCCTCCTCAAGGTAGCGTGATGAGAGTCCTTGCCCGGAGGATGTAATGTCTGACCTTTAGCCAAGCCTATCCCACTCGGAGTAGGACTGTAAACATCATGTTGTGTGTGTCCCCAAGCGACGGCGCAAAGTGATGTGCGGGCAAACACGTCATCATCTGGGGGAGATTTTCCACGCTCTGGCTCGGCAGAAGGAGTGCCCGATCCTGGAAGGGCATTTGATGCCGGACCGCGTGCACATGTACGTCGCGATTCAGCCCCAGCACCTGGCGGCCTCGGTGATTGGGTTTCTGAAAGGGAAGAGCGCGATTGCGGTGGCGCGATGGTGCGGGAAAGAACGAAACTTCACCGGGGAACCCTTACGGGCGCGCGGGTACGCCGTCTCCACCGTGGGTTTCGAACTGGAGCAGGTCCGCCAATACATCCGCGAACAAGAGGGCGCGGATGGAACCGGCGGAGAATTCTAAACTAGCAACCGAGGCCCGCATCGCGCGACGTCTAAAGGATTGAACCGACCGCCTTCGAGGCGGCCCAACCCATCAAGCCACCCGCTTCGCGGGGAGTGTCTGACTTATTTCTTGCTTCGAACTCGAGACCTCCCGTCCGGGAAGCCTGCTCAGTTGATTAATCAGATCATGTCGCGACTCCAATCGCGCTATCTGCGACAATAGTTCCAGTTCCCTATTCTCGCGAATGGCGCATACACGAGTGTCATTATTCTGCCGGCCCAGTTCGGTCACCATCGAGCCTGTTCAGTAGAGCAATCGCCCTCAACTCATCGAACAGGCGCTCCAGTTTCTTGCGCTTCCACCACATGGGTAGCCCCTTCGGCCTTACCCCTTTTTGGAGGCAGATCGGCAGCCTCTGTGCGGGAGATCCGGGCTATGATTCCATTTGAGATGACGGACCGCCGCAGACGGCGAGGCGGTATGCGAAATAATCCTGGACGATAACACAATCGTTATTACAATCAGGTTAGTGGAAATTGGCGGGTTCGACCGCCCGGAGCGCGTGGCCATCCCTGGCCGAAGGAACAAACCGCTAAGATGCAGGTGGAGAAGCGACAGGATGTGCGAAGAAGGTCTTGGGTATGTAGCCCGCCCGGAGATCTGGGAAAGAAAAACACAACAAGTGAGATCGAAGCGCCGAATCATATCTTCTTCGTGAGTTGAATTCAGGCCACTCGACCGGGCCATTCTCAGGCGGAAAGATCAATTGATTGCTGCAAAGACCCCCCGAAGCAGCATCAGCAGGTGCTTTCGAGTGGCTTTGACGGCGACCCCCTCGTATTCGAATCCCGGAAGGATCTGTATGCGCCTGTCGCGATGCAACTCGGAAAGAATCCGCGATCCCCATTCCGGCGTAGCCGGCAATCCGTAATGGCGCACCAGCGACCACCAAATGAACAACTCGTCATCGCTCACCAGCAGGAGTTTGCCATCGGCTTGCGCGTCGACCAGTTCCTGTGAACAGCTCACCAAGTGCCGCAACGGCCGCTTGCGACGCGTGATCGTGATTGAGCCACGGAAACATGTCTAAGAGCAATCTACTCTCTGTCGTGTTGCAGGCTGGCGACAAGATCACGGGGATTGCCCCGAAGTCAGAAGCCTTTGTCGGGCGACAAGGGCTTGTCCAGTTCAGCCGAGAGCAGGCTCACATTGGGCATGGCTCTTATTAGGATAATTTGTGTTCGGCAGAAATTCACAGATCGATCCTAAGTAGGCACAACCGGAACCGCCTGACTTTGCCCAAGACCGCGTAAGCTAGGGTGGAAAAAGCGCCGATCTGAACAATCTATTTCTCTGACTTCGTATTCTTTGGATTCTGCTTCAGGTCTTTCAGGTCTCTGCTGCGGCCTAGAGCCTGTTTGTTGGCTACAAGGTCGTCCAGTGAAATGAAGTGCACCGGAACCCCGAAGAAAGTGCTCGCGACCCTCTTTCTCCACGCATCCGGGAACTGGACGCCTGTGATTTCGGTCAGAATGTCGATGCGGACTGGAGCAATTCCAATCTGATAAACCACCTGCTTCTCGGTGAATGTCTCCGAAGTGATCCCATCATGCTCGAGGGGAGCGCCAAATTTCTTGAGCGCTCCGACCAGCCGCACGGAATTTTGCGGTGAATTGTGTGCCCAGACGTCGAGATCTTTCGTATAACGTGGCTCGCCATATTTCATGACCGCGAAGCCGCCGACGATCAAATATTCAACCTCAAATTCGTTTAAGAGTTGTAGCAGTTCTTTGTAGTGCGGGTTTTCTGCCATGGCTGATTTCCTCAGCTAATTCCACCATCTCCCACGCAGCAGCGAAGATGGCTTCATCTCCCTGATCTTGCCAAAACTCGATGTCGAACGAACGATCTGGGAACCCGCGCTCTATCAATCGCGTTTTCCAGATTGAATCTTGAGGAATGCTCATTTCTCCTCGTCGGGGCGGTCCTTATTGCAGCATTTTGCTGAAGGGAATTCCCAGTTGCCGACGGAACGAAAACCTGGCAGCAGTTCGCCCGCAAAAAGCATTATCAGGATACCAGGCCCGAGGGCTCGATTTTCACTGCCTGCTGAGGAAGTGACAAGCATAGACTGCACCTATCAGAACGAAGCCACAATGATAGACCCAACTCGGCATCCGGAGCTCGCCGTTTTGAAACGCTCGGGAGGTATCTCTTCGCATCTGCAAAAGATCCGGGGAGTAGAATCTTGCTTCGTCTTCGTACGTTTCAAGGATCTGTCGCACGCGTTGACCAAAGGCCTGTGGTTACCGAAAACTCCGTCCCATCTGAAAACACAGAGGTCTGATCATTCGTGAGATCATCGTGGATACCACGATGAGCTCTCTTTTCGTCGCTCTTTTCGCTTTGGTGGCCTCCAGTTTTCGAACCCGTGCCGCCCTGGAGGCGGAGATCCTTGCGCTTCGTCACCAGCTTGCGGTTTGTCTTATGAGCGTCGCGCCAGACAGACAAACTGAGTCTACTTTCGTGAAAAATTGAAACCGAAGCCCTCGCTGGAAAAGCATAAACGAGAAACTGGATTTGCTGTCAAAGTCGGGTCAATTGGCGAGACCAGGACATTGCGCTCACAACGGGATTGTTGTTGCTATCGGTGCGATTTTTGTCAGCTGCGATAAGGTCTGCAAGTTCTGACGTGCTGACGATTCGACCGAGAAGCCAAGCGCATCCGAAAGGCGCTGCCGACCTTGCGTTCACTTGCTTTGCACCGTGCCCACAAAGAACCCCGAGACCGCGAAGTTGCGATCAAGGGTTTTTCGTCCACGGTGTCTGTCTCTCGAAGGCACTTCCGCAAAGAAGGTCTCGCCTTTCCCAAGCTGCGACGATTTATGAGCTTCGATACGCAGCAGGGCTTAGAATTATGACCTTTCCCTGTTAGCTGAGCATGAGGTTAGATGTCAAAGCCATGAAAAAACTTGTCGTCAGCCTTCTCTTGGTATTCAGTGACGCCCTGCTTTGGGGACAAGGCCAAAGCTCACCGGTCCAGCCAGCCACCAAGGCAGTGAGCGCGCAGGCATTTGAGCACCTCTCTGTCGATACCCCCAAAACTACCGTTCTCGGCAATGCCTTCGTTGCACCGAAGGGTTGGTCCATTCGCGTCAAGGGCCCGGCGACCATCCTCGAAGCGCCCGAGGGAGACTCCTGGGTCGCGCTCGTCGATGTGCAAGCCAAGGGGCCGGAGGAAGCGTTGGCTGCGGCTTGGCAGGCTTACAAGCCGGACGCGAAGTGGCCCGTCAAAGTCAGCAACGATCTCGCCGACAGAGATGGCTGGAGCCGACGTCGCGTTTACGAATACCTAACCTCGCCCAACGAGAAGCGTGGAGTGGAGGCACTCGTATATTACTCCGCATCGAATTGGACCGTCGTTGTAGAAGATATGGCGGATGCAGTCGCGGAGAAGCGCGGCGCTCAGGTTGCCCTCGTTCTTGGCCGCTTGCTACCCAAGGGCTACAGCCGCGAGTCGTTTGCCGGAAAGAAAGCGAATACTCTCGACCAGGCGCGCATTGCGGAACTGGGGCGCTTCGTCGAGCTGGGACAAAAGGTTCTGGGAGTGCCTGGAGTCGCTCTCGGCTTAGTACAAGACGGCAAGGGCGTCTTCGCTGATGGCTTTGGAATCAAGGAACTTGGTGGTACAGAGAAGCCAGACGGCGACACTTTGTTCATGGTGGCCTCGAATACGAAGGCGATGACAACACTGTTGCTTGCCAAACTCGTCGATGAACACCGCATGAGTTGGGAGACGCCGGTCACAACATTGCTTCCAACTTTTCGGCTCGGCGACGCCGAGACAACGCGTAGTGTTCTTGTCAAACATCTAATTTGCGCCTGCACAGGCATGCCGCGCCAGGATCTGGAATGGATCTTCGAATACGGAAACATGACGCCCGAGAGCTCGCTCGTTCTTCTCGGGACCATGCAGCCAACCTCCAAGTTCGGTGAACTCTTCCAGTATTCCAATCTCATGGCCGCAGCCGCAGGGTACACCGGTGCTTACGTGATGTATCCCCAGATGGAATTCGGCGCCGCTTACGATCGAGCCATGCAATTGTCTGTATTCGATCCGCTCCAGATGAAGGCGACGACCTTCGACTTCGGGCGTGCACGCTCCAATAACCATGCAACGGCGCACTCGCCGGACGTCGACGGAAAGCCCGCCAAGGCGTTGACGGCCATCAACTCCGCCGTCATACCCCTGCGCCCCGCCGGAGGGGCTTGGAGCAGCGTGCGCGACATGTTGAAATACGTCTCCATGGAACTTGCGGAAGGCAAGCTTGCCGATGGAAATACCTACATTTCCAAGGAACCGTTGCTCGAACGGCGCGCTCCCCAGGTTTTTATCGGCAAAGACGTCTCCTACGGCATGGGCCTGATGGTCGACACGACCTACGGAATACCCGTCATTCATCACGGCGGCGACCTGACGGGATATCACAGCGACATGATCTGGCTGCCCCAGCAAAACGTCGGCGCTGTCATCCTGACGAACGGCGACCCCGGGTGGCTGCTTCGCGACCGCATCAGACGCAAGTTGCTCGAGATCCTTTTCGACGGACACCCTGAGGCCGAAGCGCTTCTCAATGCCGACGCCAAAAATTTCTATACCAGTCTCGCCGCCGATCGCAAACTGCTCACCATCCCAGCTGATGCGCACGAACGTGCTAAGCTCGCCAAACACTATGCTAATTCGGCACTCGGAGAAATCGCTGTTAGCACGTCAGGCGCTTCGACGATCTTTGATTTTGGCGAGTGGAAAAGCGAAGTAGCCAGCCGCCAAAACCCCGATGGCACAATTTCCTTCATCACCATTGCACCCGGTGTCATAGGTGCTGAGTTTGTAGTGGGTTCCGGATCCAAGCGAACGTTGACCATCAGGGACGCGCAGCACGAATACATATTCGAAGAGCGTTGAGGAATGGCTGGCGACATCTGGACGGCGCCTCCGAGATGCCGGGGGCTCTTGCGCCCCCTGCGTGGGATACACCTGAATTCAGGCTCTGGTCGGGCGTTTTTAGCCGGTCAACCCATCCGCCGTCACCGAGCAAACTCTCCATTCTTCAGGAGTTCTCAAATCGCCGCATTGCCGTTGCTGTAATTCTGCAGGGCGTAACTCACCCGGAGGTCCTGCAGCAGCCAACTATGGGATCGTTCAAAGGCGATGATGCCGCTTTAGAAGTATTTTTTCCGGCGGCAAAGTCTCGTGAAAACCACGATGTAGATTTGTTGCTATTCTTAAAATAAGACCTGCGATCCTATGTGCCGAGTCAATCGTCTCGCGCAGCGCCTGCTTTGGGCGGACGGACGTGTCGCCCCTGTCAACAATGTATTTTTCGTCCGCTTCTCCACCTTTGTGCTCGTACACATGTCGAAATTCTCAGGTTCTCAGATTCTTGGTCAGGGACTCGTTGAGTTGGTGAAACGACCTAGCTTAGCTAGGCAGAGTCCGTTCGCTTTGCTCGCCAGAATAGATTTATCAAGGCGAAGCTTTGGCTCTCTTAAGGTAGTTACTGTATGCCTGCATTTTTCCAGCCTCCCGGATTCCCTTGCTAAACGGGCGAGGTTTAGGGCCGCCAGCCGATGGGAGAGGCGGCGTAAAGACTAAAGAGGGAAGTACAGATGCGTATGCGGCGACTGTGCCAGCAGATCTAGCTCGCAGGAGAAAAACATGTGGATGAGGTCGTGCGCTGTTTGTAAAGCTCTTTTGCGCAAGCTCCGGTTGTGTGATTCCGTGCGCTGTCATTGCGGATGGATATGGTAGGGCTATAGGAGTTCGAAAACCGATTGCAGCGGTGTAGTAATGGACCACCTTCACCAAAAATGGAAGATCTGAGCGAGACGCATTGCGACTTCGAGCGCGAGAGATTGGAACTGCCGTCGAGTCGCACTATCTCTCTGCTCCAGTTGATGTCCTTCTCCACAGGGTTCCACGTCGGGTATGGAGAATCCGCGCATAACACGGGAGCAGCTTCTGCATTGGGCGGATATATACTCGAAGCACCGACAGTCGAGGCAGCCGCACTGTTCGATAGCGCCTTCACGCTGGAACTTTAGGTCGTTCCTTCCTGCGACACCGTCAGCGCTTGAGCGCTTGCCATCGTTCGGGATGCGCCTGTCCCGCTGAAGAGGCCGGGGATCATCATATCCCGAGCGGATTGATGTGAGCCGTTCTGTGGTGAACAGGATGTGCGTTGTCCACTACAGGCGCCCAGTCCAGTACTCCAGTCGACTGCTACCGTCAGCGACGGCCCAGATTGTGATTACGGATTCTTGCTCCGAATAAATGATCGAAAAAGGAAATCGCCAAAGCAGGAATCGTCTGGCGTTCTACTTACCCAGCAGCCAGCGTTCGGGTGCATCACGGATCGTGTCGACAGCTCGGCGCAGTTCTTCGATGAAGTCCACGGCCGCTTTGGGAGTGCGCTTCCGATACCAAGCGACTCCGCCCTTCACGTCCGAGATTGCACCCTGGTGATACTCAACGGGCTTTGCGCTCATTCACCATGGCCAGCAGCTCGCGGTGCAGTTGTTCCCAAGGGACGGTGACAGCTTTCCTCGTCATCTGGGGGAGATTTTCCACGCTCTGGCTCGGCAGAAGGAGTGCCAGATCCTGGAAGGGCATTTGATGCCGGACCGCGTGCACATGTGCATCGCGATTCGGCCCCAGCACCCGG
The DNA here is from genome assembly GCA_035272945.1 of Terriglobales bacterium. GTDB lineage: Bacteria > Acidobacteriota > Terriglobia > Terriglobales > Acidobacteriaceae > Gp1-AA122. The sequence continues at coordinate 34,727 of DATEPX010000092.1, read as the reverse complement.
TGGCCTCGGTGATGGAGTTTCTGAAAGGGAAGAGCGCGATTGCGGTGGCGCGATTGTGCGGGAAAGAACGAAACTTTACCGGGGAACCCTTACGGGCGCCCGGTACGCCGTCTCCACCGTGGGTTTCGAACTGGAGCAGGTCCGCCAATACATCCGCGAACAAGAGGGCGCGGATGGAACCGGCGGAGAATTCTAAACTAGCAACGGAGGGTCGCATCGCGCGACGTCTGACGTCTAAAGGATTGAACCGACCGCCTTCGAGGCGGCCTAACCCATCAAGCCACCCGCTTCGCGGGGTGTCTGACTTTCCTCCCCTCCCGCCGCGTTGAGCCAGCCACCGCGCGCGGTATGATGGAGATCGGCTTTGCACAGAGCGTCTCCGCATGATCGCCCTTCTCACCATCGTAGCTGTGGGATTTTTTCTCGGGATGCGTCACGCCACCGATCCTGACCATGTCATCGCCGTTGGCACGATCGTCACTCGCGAGCACAACGTCAAGCGCTCCGCATGGATCGGGGCCGCTTGGGGCCTCGGCCACACCATGACGATTCTCGCCGTAGGTGGCGCCATCATTCTGTTTCGAATTACCCTGCCGCCGCGCTTGGGCTTGGCAATGGAGCTCGCCGTAGGCGTCATGCTCATCGTGCTCGGCATCAGAAATCTTAGCGGCCTGTTCATTTGGTCGGCGCAGAAAGCGCTGGCGGCCAATCCCGGTCTCGATCAAGGCGCCGCTCAATATCACTCGCATGGCGATTACGTCCACGTGCACGGCGAAGCTCACGCTCACACTCATCCGCACGATCCACAACATAATCCCATTGCTGGCCTGGACCGCTGGTTCAAGCAAAATGGTTTGTATCAGCTGGTCCGCCCCCTGGTTGTGGGCATCGTGCACGGTCTGGCCGGGTCGGCTGCGATCGCATTGCTCGTCTTGAGCACCATCAACAATGTGCGCTGGGCGCTAGCGTACCTTGCGGTGTTCGGCGTCGGCACCATCCTCGGCATGATGCTGATCACGCTCATGCTGGGCTCAACCTTCTCCTATGGTCAGAAGCGTTTTGCCAGAATCGGCCAACACTTCGGGCTCGCGGCAGGCGTGATCAGCATTGCGTTCGGACTGGTCATCGCATACGAGATTGGCTTCGTGAACGGATTATTCAGCAGCCATGCCCGCTGGGTTCTACGCTAGCAGGATGTCCCCGGCAACCAGGAAATCCTGGGCAAAGGCCGGAGTCTCCGGCAGTTTTTCTCACTGGTTCATGAATGCCTTAATCTCCGGCATCTTACCGCTGATGGCCGCGCCTTCAGGCGCTTATCCTTTTGTCTTTTTTCTTGCCATTATGATGGTGGGTGCAGTTCCGGTGGTCTTGCTCGTATATCCGGAAACCAAGGGCTTCAGGTTGGAGGAAATGCAGAAGAGGGTGGTCGCCACCGGCTCGACGCCGGGAAACGCGCGCTTCCAGGCTGCTCTGCGATCAATTCATTCAGTGTTGAATAGCTTTTTTAGCCGGCAAGCGGGCGTTATTATGCTGATATGAGTAGGTTGGTTGCGCTGCCCCTGGGGCGAAATAGATTGCCTTGTAGCGGTCGAATTCTACTTCGGCTTGTGACGCTGTTGGCTGCATGTTGGGGCCAATCGGCTGCACAAGGCACGACATCGCACGCTGCCATCAGCGAGACCGTTCGCGCTCACTTCTCTTCCGCGAAAGAGGCACAGCAGCGGCGTGACTATGCTGTCGCTGAGCGCGAATATCGGGCCATACTGGCTGAAGTGCCCAATTTCGCCGAAGTCCATATGAATCTTGGTCTGCTCTATCAGCTTCAGGATCGTACCCCGGAAGCAGTGACAGAATTCCGCCGCGCCCTGAAGATCAAGCCAGCACTGGCGGGCGCAAATTTTTTCCTTGGTGTCAACTACTGCAAGAACGGCGATGGCGCAAAAGCTATCCCCTATCTCAAGATTGCCTCGCGACAGGAGCCAAACCGGCCAGATATCTGGGCATGGTTGGCGACCGCGCAAGAAGTCTCGGGTGATAATCAGGCCGAAGTCGCTACGCTGAAGCATGCCCTCCGCTTGCAACCGCGGGACGTGGACCTGCTTTATCTACTCGGCCATGCCTATGAGAGGCTGGCTAAGCAGGAAGTCGTAAAACTCGAAAAAGCCTCTCCTAAGTCCTCTTGGTCCGAGCAATTGCTGGCCGAAAGTTATTCGTCCTCGACCGAGTGGTCTCTTGCGGTCATTCGATTCCAGAATGCTTTAGCGGCTTCACCAAACCGTGCCGGGCTCCATGTGCGTTTGGGAGAGGTTTTTCTGCGCGCGGGCAGAGTCGACCAGGCAGCTCAGGAATTCGAGCAGGAATTGCGGATCAATCCCAACCATTTGCGCGCAATGGTACGCCGAGGCGAGGTGAAGCTGATTCAAGGCGATACGGATGCCGCGCTCGAGGATTGGACAGGGGCGCTTACGATGGACAAACCGCGAACGGAACGGGTCTTGGGGATACATGAGACTGGCCTTGGCGAGGCCGTTTTCGAGCAACTGCCTGACTCGTTGCGCCACCAGATTCAGGCCGTCGCTCCCCAACTTCGCGCCCGTCATAACGCTGCGGCAGATTTGGCACTCGCTTTTCTTGCAGCTCAGAACGGCAACTCACTGCCTGACGGCACGCAGCCGGGGCAGTCCTCAGAAGCGGCGCCTATTGCAGCAACCTGTCCAGAAAGCGACGTCATTAAAGCCCTAAATGCGGGTCGTTACTCCAGTGTGTCAGGTTGCTTGCTCCGGGTATTGACTTCGAATTCGGCTCGCGAACAGCGCATTCAGATTGCTCAAGCACTCTTCGAACTGGGAGATGATGAAAGTGCTCTGAAGGCTCTCAGCGGCCTATCGAATCAGCAGTATCCTCCCGCATTTTATTGGCGTGCCCGCTGCTTCGAGAAGTTAGCCACGCAAGCCTACCTTCGGCTTTATCAAGCAGACCCAAATTCTTATCGCGTGTTTCAGTTGATGGGTGATCTCGAAGCTGCGAAAGGTAACGATGGCAAGGCAATCGAAGAATATCGTGCAGCCCTTGCCGTGAAACCCTCCGTGCCCAATTTACATTACAGCTTGGGCCATCTGCTCTGGAGAGATCTCAAGACGGATGATGCCCGCAAGGAATTTAACGCCGAGCTGGAACTTAATCCTCGGCATGCGGGAGCGCTTCATGATCTGGGCAACACATACTTGCTCGAGCACCAACCGGAAAAAGCTTTAATCTATTTGAACCGCGCGCTCGGGGAAGACTCCGGAGATCCGGACATTCATCGTGACTTGGGGACCGCGTATGCCGATCTACACGATTATGCGAAAGCAGAAGCTGAATTCAAGGCTGCAACACCTGGGGATCATGATGGCTCGGTCCACTACAAGCTGGCGAGGATCTACCAAGCGGAAGGGGAGAAGGAGAGCGCCGCACGTGAGTTCGAAATCTCCACTTCGCTGAATCGCGAATCGCACGCTAAACTCGAAAAGCAAACTGAGCGGCTAAATCAAATCGAGGGGGCATCTCCGCCTCATCCGTAGGAGTTCCGTCGATGGGGGCACTCGGAACTCTCACAACCTCGAACCGCGAGGGGCTCCAGGAAGCCATGCGACACGGCCCACAAACGCTCACGTCCAGATTCCTTTTTTTGCTTAGTCTTACTGCGCAGCTACTTTTCCTTGCACTCGGGACTTGTTTTGCCATTTCGCGGGAACCTCTTCTTTCCATTCGTGCCACGCAGAGTGATGCTCTGCAAGGCGCGCTCGAAGCGCTTCAGAATAATCGTCTCGACGAAGCGCTCAGGCATCTCACCGCAGCCGAACGTGAGCAACCATCGGACGCGCGGATTCGAAACTTCCGCGGAATAGTGCTCGTTCGTTTGGGGCGAAACCGCGAAGCTGCGCGCGAGTATCGAGAGGCGATTCGCTTAGATCCTAGTCTGGAGGATGGGTACAAGAACCTGGGATTTCTCGAGTGGACCGAACACCATCTTGAAAGCGCGCGTGCACAGTTACAACAGGCTTTGGAACTCGCTCCAGATGATGCCTTCGCGCACTACTACCTCGGACGAGTGCAGCTCGATGCCAGCCTATACGAAAGCGCGTTTCAGGAACTGGATCATTCTGGGGTAGCGTGGCCAGCGGATCCTCAATTCCTTATCGAGGTCGCAAATGGCTATCTCGCGCTTCGACGGCAGGAGAAGGCCCGCGAGGTCATCGATCGCCTGTCGACGATGCGGCTTAGCGACAGTGAAGTGGCTGTTGTTGCGCGCTTGCTGCTTTCCGCTGGCGACAATGCGAGAGCAACCGATCTCTTGCGCCGATTGAGCGAGCGTCGAAAGCCCGCCGGCCCGCGCTGGGCTCAGTTGGACTTAGCTTTGTCTTATCTCGTAGCAGGGAATTACGAGAAAGCAGCGGCGCAGAGCCAAGTGTTAATAGCGGCGCCGCAATTTGCCGGAGCCGCGGGTAGGGAAGCGGCCTCGGCATGGTCCGTAATTGGCATCGCGAAAGCGCGTCTCGGCCAATCGGGTGCTGCGGTTGACGCCTTTCGCCAGGCATCAAAGCTTGAGTTCCGTCGAGAAGAGCACTGGCTGAATCTGACTCGTGAACTCATGGAGTTAAACCGCTACGCCGAGGCAATCTCCGCCGCTCAGGAAGCGCTTGACTCGAACCCCAAGTCCTACGCTCTCCATTTGCGTTTAGGAGCTGCGTATTTGTCCAGCGATCGTTATTCGGAAGCGGAGAGCCTATTCCGTCAGTTGGTTGCGGCGGGTGACCCGCTCCCCACCAGTTACGTTGGACTGGCGCAGGTGCTTCTGCGAACTGGCCGAGCAGAAGAAGCTGTGTCGGAACTTGCCGCCGCCGGGAAGAAGTTGGGGCCAAACTTTCTCATCAGCTATTTTCAAGGATTGGCCCTGGATCGGGCCGCCCGACCGGCAGAGGCCATCTCCGCGTTTCAGGACGCCATTCGGCTGAATCCTGGCAGCTCCGAAGCTCACTTAGGTTTGGGAAAAACTGAGCTGCTGGTTGGTCACAACCACGAGGCAATCGCTGAACTTCAGAAGTGCCTCCAACTCAGCCCCGGTAACGTGCAGGCGCAGCGCTTACTGAGTCAAGCATATCGTCGAGCCGGGGACACACAGGCAGCCTCGCGATATTCGCAAGAAACCGCAGAAAAAGAGCCTGCCCCTGAGAACGACCTGTTGGGCGACTTCATATTGCCGGAGTGGCGAAGTCCTCAAGAACGTGACGGACAATAATCCCTCGGTCGGCGCCGGGTTGAGAATCAACCAGTTTCCAGCAAAGGTGAGAGCACAGAACCTCCGCGACCGCCGCCCATTAATGCCGCTCTTCTTTGGCATTGGGCGCTGAAGGTTCATCAACCTGAAGAATCTGATCGCCGCGCACGTTCTGGATCGTCTGACGGATACCACTCGGCCACTGAATGTCAATCGACTTCGCCACAGCGTCCTGCCCTAAACCGAAATGCAATCGTTTATCACTGGACGACAGATAACTACCTGCGGTCGTCACAGTCGCGAACTGCGCGCCTTGTTCGCTCATTACTTTCACTATGGCTCCGATCGCGTCGCGATTGCTCTTATGGCCTACGAGTCTCAGACTTAACCAGTGGTTCGGTGTTGTCGTGTCATTGTGCAGAACGTGCATCGGACCATCGTTAGTGGTAACGACTGCGTCTACTCTTCCGTCGTTATCTATGTCTCCGGTCGCCAGACCGCGAGCGACCCAGGGCTGCTGAAACACGGCCCCAGCTTCCGCTGAGACATCTACCAGACTTTTACCCATGTTCCTCGCCAGGAGCATGGGTTCGCGGTAGTGGAGGTTTGGAAATGTGAGCTCAATGGTATCCAAATCATGCCCTTGTGCAATGATGAGGTCTTTCCAACCGTCATTGTCATAGTCGAGAAATCGCACGCCCCAACCGGAGTGCGTAAAGCTCATCCGTGCGAGGCCCGACGGATAACTTTCGTAGGTAAACGTGCCGCCTCCGTTGTTACGGTACAGCGCATACATTTGATTGGCCAAGTCAGTTATGACCAAATCCGGAAGTCCGTCGTTGTTGTAATCCGTGAATTCTACTCCCATTCCGGCATAGGAGCGGCCTTCTCCATCAACTGCTACGCCCGCTGGCAGTCCAACCTCCTCAAAGGTGCCATTACCAATGTTGTGATACAAGAACTCCGGCATCGAATCGTTGGCAAAGAAAAGATCGATATGCCCATCCCGGTCGTAGTCTGCCAGTGCGATCCCCAAACCCTTGCCCTGCCCTGAGAGCCCGAGTTTCTGTGACACTTCTGTAAAGTGAGCACTGCCGTCGTTGTGATACACGAGGGGACGGATGGGACGAAATGCGTCCGGCGTGCAGTAAGCCCGGAAACCCTCCTTGCGCTCGCCGCACCAGATGTCGTCAAAATCCCACTGCATATATCGGAGTACGACCAGATCCAACAGGCCGTCGTTGTCCAGATCAACCCACGCTGCGCTGGTCGACCATCCACTGCCTCCCACTCCCGCTTGTGCGGTGACATCCGTAAATGTGCCGTCACCGTTATTGTGATACAGCTTGTTGCCTCCGTAGCCTGTCACGTATAAGTCTTCATAACCATCATTGTCATAATCGCCAACGGCGACCCCCATTCCGTAGCCCACACCTTGTAGGCCCGCCTTCTCTGTTACATCTTCGAAAGTACCATCTGGCTTCTGGTGAAAAAGTCGGTTCCAGTGCTCCGGCCCCGCCTTCTGTGGGATCATGCCTTTCGGCGTAGGGTCGGTTAATGGCGCTCCGTTGACGGCGAAAATATCCAATCGTCCGTCGTTGTCATAATCAAACAGGGCGACTCCGGAACCCATGGTCTCAATGAGATATTTTTTGGAAGTGTGTGAGGCGACCTGCTGAAAATGTACGGCCAAGGCTGAAGTTACATCGGAGAATCTGGGCTGGACTACTGGAGATGAATTTAAGCTTTGGGATAATAATGCTGGCGTAGCAACAAAGACCGGCCATAGTAACAGCAAACCTGCGTGGGCGAGTGGGCCACGAACTCGAGTGAGTTTGCCAATCAAGCGACCTACTTTGACTCTGGGGCCATGCCCCCAGGTGAGTTCAGAGCCTTATCGGCGGACGATTTCGATAGATTGTCAAACTCACTAAGTTCGCGCGCGCTTGCGTCAGGCTCGTGCAGTTCCCGGTAAACCTGCGCAAGCAGATAGTGCGGGGCCGCTGCCGCGGGATCGCCTTTTATGGCGGCCAATAATTCGCGCTTCGCACTTTCAGGATCGTGGCGTGCCTGATAGCAAGTGCCTAGCAGAGTATGCATCTGCGGCAGGTCCAGTTGTGCTTTTTCGGCGACCTGCAAATAGCCTAAGGCTTCATCAAAACGCTGATCCTGCGTGGCAATATCACCGAGATACAAATTAGTTACCGGGTCGGCAGGATTCTCTTTCAACGCGTCCTTGAACTCTGGCTCGGCTTTATCTGGCTCATGCAGGACCCAATAAGCAAGACCAATTGAGAAGTGAACTCCCATGGCACCCGGATTTTTCTTGAGCGCCAACCGGTATTCTGCGATAGCGTCCGGATAGCGTTTTTCCTCGACGTAGAACTCGCCCATCAGAGCATGTAACTGGAAAGAGTCCGCGTCGATAGCCTTTAACCGCTCGATTGCTTGCAGGGATGCGTTCTTATGTACCCGCGCAAGTTGATAAAGTGCGTCGGCATCGCTCGGGTTATCGGCCAACGCGCGGTTCAGTTCTCCGATCGCATCGTCCATGCGGCCAGACGATTGTAATGCCAGTGCCAGATAGTAGCGGGAACGCGGGTGGGGCTTAGGATTCGCCAGTTCCCTCTGGAAGCTCTCGATCGCGTCGCGAAAATCATTCTTCCCGAAGTAGGAGACACCCAGGTAAAAATTAACTTCCGGGTACTTCGGGTTCAGCGCGAGCACCTGCCGAAAGTGCGCAATCGAATCATCAAATTTCAGTTCGGTCTGTTCCAAAACCCCGAATCTTTTCATAACTTCCGGATTTCCGGGAGCAAGTGCCAGGGCCTGCTCATAAATCCGCGCTGCCCCGCTGTAGTCTCCCCTCTTTTCTGCCGTACGTGCTTGCCCAAGCAGCGTGTCAAGGTTACTTTGCGCGGCAAGTGCTACTGCCAGAAGTAGGTACGCGCCGATAAGAACTGTGCGCGGAGGCGAAGCCCGGAAAAGACGGCCCAATTCAAGACGATGAGCGTATCTCTGCCGATGCATGCAAGTACTGAAACTTGAGAAGCAGCGGCAGTTTCCCATCAACAAAATATTTCTGGTGAGCTCGAATGCGCGCACGTGAAGTCCTGGAATCAATGAATGCGGCGAATTGCCACCAACGTAGTTGAATTGGGCGCGCCGGAAACCGTTCGCGACCGGATGAGCGCCTCAAACCATAAGTTCCCAGTAACCCGATCTGCGGCCGGAATTCCAAGGGCACGCTGTAGCTTTTGGCGGTTCTCGGGGTCGGCCAGGAACCGACCGGCAGCTTCTGTGCCCTCCTGCTGCAGTCCTTGTAGAATGAGAACGCTGCCGTCTTGGGTGATGTTGGGGAGCAAGGCAATGGTTGCGTAATCGTCGCCCTCCGCTCCGGTCCACCGCAGGCCTTCGTATTGCGCTTGCTCACCCGGTAGAGGCTTGGTATTCACAAATACTTTCAGGCTCTTACCAACTGCCGTCTCACTTTCGCGGAAATTAAGTCTGTCCCGAAAAAGGGATACCCACGGATTGGACGCCGGGCTTCCGATGAAAATGTAGTTCTCGTGATCTAAGTCCCGGATCTTCATATCCTTGGCTGACCGAACCGTGACCTGTCTCTGCAGTGGGCCTGCTGCCTTTACCAAGGAGACGGCATCGGCCACATCTGCAAAAGATGTGAGTGTGGAATCGGAGATGTAGTCCAGAAAGTTGGTTTGAGCCTTGCCAAGTCTAACCCCTGCAGCCTTCTGCAGAAAGTCTCGACTCAAGTACTGCTCGAGTGAGCCGCGTTGGCCAGTGAGGATCCGCAACATGCCATAATTGCCATCGGCAACCACAACGATCGTCTGGTGATGGGTATCAAAGATCCGGGTAAAGGGCCATGGAGGGTTTGCCACGCCGACATCGTTACTCGCGGCTCCTCGCTGAAAATAAACGAGTAAAACCGCGCAAAGCACGGCCAAGACTCCGCACAGCGTCCACGGTAAGACCGCGCGATTGACTCTCAACGCGGCCGGCTCGATACGCGTCGCCACCGATACGCTGGAGCTGTCCGTGCCTTTTGCGACCCTAAACACGGGTGCATAGGTGCCTTTCGGAATTTCGACAACCAGGGATTCATCGCGCCCAACTCCATCGAAGTACTCGTGGAGCTTGAGACGCAGCTGCCGTGCATGCACGCGAACTGAGCTATCTTCCAGCGGACTGTATCCGGATGGCTTGTGAAAAACCGCTTCCCCAATGTGTTGCTCAGTTAATTCATGGCCGTAGCCGTGGATCGTCTGCTCAGTGATGTACTGGAACAGGTCGCGTAATCTTCCGCTCTTTTGAAATGGCGGACTGGCCACAATCCGCTGAACGAGTTGCCATCTCTGGTCACTGGGGGAATTGTCGATCACGGCAGGTTGCGGAGAGGAGGTGCCCATGTGTCAAGGTCCTGAGCTTTGGGACAACCGGAAAAATGCGCTCATACTACCACACTGCTCCTGGAATTTGAACTGAGCAGATGGGACTTACGCGGCGATCTCTTGTCACCGATCATGTCCGCGCTACTCACTGAAGCGGCGACATCGGGACAGCGAATTTCAATGTGAATCACAATGAATTCACAAGCTAGTCCCTTTTGCCACTACTCTAGTGCTTTTATACTACGCGCCACGGCGTCGGGTTTCTTCATCCATGATCTATGGATTTGTGTAGAGGGGCCTACGAAATTGCGGAGAGATCCTCCCAAGGAGGGCGGAGTGAAAGACTTCTTGCGCGCGCTTTGCCTGCTGACCCTAGTTCTGATCGTCGGGGCTAACGGCCAGACCACAAACGGGAACATCCAAGGTACGGTTGTCGATCCGCAAAATGCCACGGTGTCAGGAGCGACCGTGACCGCTCGAAACATGGATACCGGTCTCACGGTTGCGGCTGCCACGACCAGCGCGGGTGTGTTTGCGTTGCCCAACCTGCCACCGGGCCGTTACACAGTTTCCGTGGAAGCCCCGGGCATGAAAAAGCACACGCAGGAGGGAATCACGGTCGCGACCAACGGTACGGTTGGCTTGGACGTCCAGTTACAGGTAGGCCCCACGAGCGAGAGCGTAACCGTTACTGCCGATGCTGCTCAATTGGAAACGGAAACCTCAGATATTGGTACGACCGTGCAAAACACCCTGGTGGACAACCTTCCCTTGGAGGTCTCTGGCACGATTCGCAACCCAGTTCAGTTTATTACCCTGGTAGCAGGATTCGTGGGTGGCGTGGGCAATGACCCCGGAAGCAACTCGACCGATGATTTCAAGATCAATGGCGGGCAAATGGGCGGAACTGACATTCTTGTCGATGGCGTTTCGATATCGCTGGTATCTCCAAACACGCAGTGGAACAAGGGTGTGTCTACGGAGGCGGTGCAAGAGTTCAAGGTCCTTCAGAGCAATTTCGCCCCTGAGTTCGGCGAATCGGGTGACGGCATTGTCAACCTGGCTATGAAATCGGGTACGAATAACCTTCATGCTTCGGTTTACGATTTTCTTCGTAACCGCGCGCTGGATGCGAGAGCATGGACCCTGAATACGCAGAACAGTTATAACCTGAGGCACGGGAACCCACTTGCTCCCAAGCCCGTGGACACGCAAAATGATTTTGGCTTTACCGTCGGCGGCCCCGCCTATCTGCCGCATTTGTACAATGGTCGAAACAAGACTTTCTTCTTCTTCGATTACGAGGGATTTCGGTTTCACACCGGCAGTTCTGCGCCGGCTACCTATATCCCCGAGTCTTTCCGGAACGGCGACTTTTCCGCATTGCTTCCCGGAACTCAGCTTTATGATCCGACCACCCACAATCCGATACCGGGCAATATTCTAAGTAACGACCCCAATTTCACGGCCAGCGCGGTAATGACCAAGGTATTCTCATTGCTGCCGAAAACCAGCGGCGCATTGACCAATAACGTATTCGACCAGTCCAAGTCGACCACGACCGCGAACCTGTGGGACCTCAAGATCGACCAGATCATTTCTGACAAGCAGCGGTTCTCGTTTGGTTTTGACTACGACAATACGAAAACCGGGGGCTCTTCCATTTTGGCGCCTTTCCTCGGTTCGCAAACTCCGCAAGACACCCGTTATGCAAGGTTCAGCCACAACTACATCTACAGTCCAACCGTGGTTAACGAGTTCCTGGCGGGGTTCAGCCGCCGCTTTAGAACGGAAGCTTCCAACGGGCTGGGTCAGGGTTGGCCGGAGCAGCTGGGTCTGACTGGCGTAGCTAATACCACATTTCCCTGCATTAAGTTTATTGGAACGAACTATCAGGACATCCTGAACAACTGCGGCGACTCCCAGTTTGCCGACAACGTATATCAAGTAAACGACTCAGTAAGCCTCGTTCGCGGCAAGCACACCCTGAAATTCGGGGGCGGGCTGCGCGCCCTGCAGTTTAACACCCGTCGGCTCACGCAATCGTCTGGCGAGTTCCATTTCAACGCGGCTGAGACTAGCCTGAATGGCACCGGGGGATATGCCGTGGCCAGTGCCTTATTTGGGTTCGTCAATGAAGGCACATTAAACTACGGGCACACTCTTGGGATACGTTACAAGGACTTCTCGTTCTACGGCCAGGATAGTTATAAAGCTACACCGCGTCTGACCTTGACTTATGGCCTACGTTACGATTTGGACTTACCCGCCCGGGAATCGCAAGATCGCTTTTCCCAGGTGGATCCCTCCCTTCCGAACCCCGGTGCGGGAGGCATTCCGGGCGCCTATACCTATTATGGGAGCGGCTCGGGCCGCAACGGAAAAACGCGACTTCAAGACACCTATACAAAAGCCTTTGGTCCGCGATTGGGCTTTGCATACAGCATCAATGACAAGACAGTCCTGCGGGGCGGATACGGTATATTTTACGAGCCCTTGAAAGAGGGCTCCTTTGCCGATCAGGACGCTTTGGGGTTCTTCAACATCGAGAACTTAAGCGTCGGTAACGGTGCACCGTTCCAGATCGACAACGGATTCCCACACATTCTGCCTCCCTCGGGTCCATTGACGCCAGAGGGGCAAAACGGAAATGGCGGCGTCTTGCTGATTCCGCGTAACAGCGGCCGCCCCGGCGACATTCAATCCTGGAACCTCGATGTGCAGCGGCAGATCACGAAGAATCTGCAGGCCAGTGTCGCATATGTGGGTTCAAAGGGAACTCACCTGCCGGCGCTGAACATCATTCCCAATCAGGTAAACCCGGCGTTCCTGTCGCTGGGCGCTGAACTGCTGATGAATTCAGGATGCCTGGCGGCAGGAACTTGCCCGAAAGCGATTGCCGCAGGCGTAAAGTTGCCATACACAACTTTCACCGGATCTCTTAATCAGGCGATTCGGCCCTTTCCCCAATACGGTGATTTCAATCAGGAAGACAACTCCTTCACCCCAGATCGCCAAGGTAACTCGACCTACCATGCCATGCAGGCGCAAGTGAACAAACGGTTCGCGGAAGGATTGACTTTCCTCGTCTCGTATACCGTCTCGAAGAACATTACCGACGCGGATTCCTCGGGGCCAGGTGTCCAGGGCTTCATCGGGGCCAATGCCTGGATTGGACAGAACTCGTACGACCGCAGGGCGGAAAAGTCGTTAAGCGAACTCGACACGCCCCAAAGGCTGGTCGCGAGTTTCCTTTATGAGCTTCCAATGGGGCGCGGAAAGCCATTGTTGAACTCAGCCGGTTGGGCAAACCGCATTGTGAGTGGTTGGTCCGTGTCTGGGATATTGTCTTACCAGTCCGGACTACCGACCGAGGTCTACTCGCCTTGCTCCGGTACGGCGGGTGATGTCCTTTTCGCCGGATGTCACTTCACGGGCAGTGCGCGCGTGAATGTTGTTCCCGGAGTCAAACAGTCAAATGGCCGGGATCTGAATCCGTTCACCACGCCTTTCTTCATTGCAAACGCCTTTTCCGCGCCGGCTCCTTTGACTTTTGGCAATGAACCGAGAACTCTGGCCAGCGCGCGCGCGTTCGGCGGGCGAAATGAGGACATCACAATAGGAAAGCACACCAAGATCGCAGAGCGCGGGGTGATCGACTTCCGAGCTTCATTTTTCAACATCTTCAATCGTCACATTTTGCAGCAACCCGGCGGCCCCGGGGGGTTCGCCACGCAACTGGGAACGCCGTTTGTACCCGCCGACACTCCTGGTTGTAAGCAGGCTTTTGCCTGCGGCTTCGGCGCTATCACTAGCGCCACCGGGCCACGAACGATCCAGTTTGGGCTCAAGATCGAATATTGACGTAACCCCTGCTGGGGAACTTGTTCCTCAGCAGGGCACGAAACCGAAGTCCGGCCCTACCGATAGCTACATGAGTCCTCTAAACCGCCGTGGCTTCATCAAGACCTGTCTCGTCACCGCGGCTGGTGCTCGCTACGGCCGAGGTTCGCCAAGTCAGAGCCTGTCGCCAGCAGAAAACGAGCCGCCTGGTCTTACCAGTCTCGAAAACGGCGACCAGCAACTGCGGGTCTCTCCGGACGGAGACGTCTTTGCTTTCCAGAATTTTCTGCGTGTGGCGAATGAGTGGCGTCCGGCTACGCTGCCGGGCATTTCTCTTGTGACCGGTCCTTCATTCCCCCTTCGCGCAACGGGCATTTCAAAGAGCGGCTCGGGCCTGAATTGCGAAGGCTCAGCCAGCGCCGAAGATCTCAACGGGAAATCGTTCTCATACAGCTGGGAGGCCAATATCTCAACTCAGAATCCCGGCGGAGATTGCCCTTGGTTTCGGTTCTGCACCAAGCTGAGCTTACCTCGCGACCTCAAGCTTCATCAGGAGAGTCAGGTTGAGCCGCAGATCGTGGTCTGGCTAAACACAAATTCAACCCTCATGGAAGGGCAGTCGGGCAGTTGGAGACGCGTCTTACTGCAGCAACCAACTCGTAATTCGCTGGGCGCGTGGGGTAACGATCTGCCGGCACTCTACTTGTTGGATCAGAATGTCGGTATCGAAAGCATGATGTTTTTCGACTTCAGCGATATGGATTGGATGGGCATAAAAAATATTCCACGATTTCTGGTTTATCGCTGCTCAAGCATTTCGCGGATTCACACCGATGGCACGCAGCGCATGGGGATTGGTCTTATTGCCGATCAGGCTACTGGCCACGTATTACCCGCAGGCGAAGTTAGATTCACATACTGGCTATTGCAGCGCTCTATGCCTGCTCTGCTGACCGAACAAGAAGCCGTCGCGCGCTGGATGGAAGCGTTGCTGCCCATTTTTGAGGAACGGCTCACCTGGCCAAAGTGTGCCAGCACATGGAAGGATTTTGCCGCAGGCACAGTCGCCAACTTGCAAAACCAAGCCGAAACCGAGGTCGAGGCCAATGGCCACACCGGGCTCTCTGCATACGTGAGGAAGAGCTCTCAGCTGTGGAAACAGCCAGCCGACAATTTCGAATTGATGACCCTGGCGGATGTCCTCTGGCCATCACTTTTGTATGTTCGTTTGCACTCGTCTACAGCTTTTCAAGAGGAGTACAGGAAATTTCTGGACGATCTCCCATGCTTTTATCACTCCGACACGCACAGCATCAGTAATGACTTTATTCGTCCACCGAAGGAAAGGGCCGATTCCTGGTATCCCTTCGAGAATGGCTTGATCAAGTATCCGATGATCGGGGCCTTGGCAAGATTAGAACAAGTCAAGCACAACTTTCTGGATGCCTTCGCTACCGCGCAGAAGATGGCGCATGACTATGACTACCTCTTCCCGATTTATTACGAAGTTTCAAACTTAAAAGCTCAAGGCGCTGGCACCAACTACGCAATAGGCGGCCTGTACGCGTGGGCCGCGTTAATCGCGAATCACTTGACCAGAGATCAGGCATATCGCGATGAAGCGCGGAATGCAATCCGCGCACTCTGCACGGTTCCATCTGAGCGGCTATTTCATGAACCTCAAGAACTCGCATACGGTGCGCTGGCAGCGGCAGAACTTGGATTGCAGTATGAAGCCAAGTACCTTCTGTACGAACAGCTGCGAATGTTCTATTGGTATTCCGATCCGAGTCAGAAGACGCACGACATTCGTGGTATGGTGCAGGCCGCTGCTTCGATTCTTTATCCCGCCTTCAAAGAAAACGTCGAGGCGATTCTGCCTTGGACAGGAATCATGAAACGGGGAATTGTCATCGAAGGCCTGCTGCGCTTCATGGACCAGCAGCGGCGTAATAACTTCAGCTTCTTCGAAAAATGCTCAGAAGATCGCCAAAACGTCGCAATGGGATTCATCCCTTTTGAAAACCTGGGAACCCTGGAACTGGGCGGGCAGACAGGCAATGTCGGAAAGGAGATCTACGGCGCGGGCGAGTGTATTTGGATGTATCTGATGTTTGAGGCGCTCGGCCAGGTCAGTGACCGCGAGATGATGATGGTCAACCTCGATCTGCTCGATATTTATGACGCTCAGCAGTTTCCACCACGCCAGCTCAATTTCATCCTTTACAACTCCACCACCGAGGCCCGATCGGCAGTGCTCACAGTTCCTGTGGCGAAAGGAGCCAAAGTCCATTGGAGAGGGAACGGCAGGCCAGTTGGCGAGACCAACATGGTTCCGGGGAGGGCAATCCTGCGCCTGGTTGCAGACTTCTGATTTTGCGATTTGAGGTTTTTCATACACCCGGTTACATGGCTGTTTCGCAGACGTGCAGGAGGTACACATTCATGCCCAATGTCCTCACTCGTGCAGGCGCGCGCATCATGGCTGGTACTTTGCTTGTCCTGGTTCTGGCCGCGGCGACCGCACAAATAAGTTTGCCCTTCGGAACTTGGAGCAGAATCTCCGACGCGCCTATCATCGCCCCTGAAGGCGATGGTTTTGAATCCGCGGGTACATTTAATCCAAGCGTGGTAAAGCACGATGGCAAATTCGTAATGCTGTATCGGGCCCAAGACCATCAGGGCAAGTCGTCGCTCGGCTACGCCACCAGTGAAGACGGTGTCCATTTCGTAAGGCGACCCGAGCCGGTCATGGTCGCAGAAGCGCCCTATGAAACCGGTGGCGGCGTTGAAGATCCCCGAGTTGTGAAAATCGGAGATACTTTTTATCTCACCTACACGGGTTACAACAATCAGGGCGGTCGCGGCATCCATGCCACGGGGGCGGTTCACGGCGATGCACAGCTATGCCTGGCCACATCTACCGACCTCCTTCATTGGAAACGCCAGGGCGTTATCATGCCGGCGTACAAAGGGAAATGGAATGTAGGCTGGACCAAGTCCGGAGCCATCGTCCCTGAGAAAATTAATGGCAAATACTGGATGTACTATCTGGCCGACAGTCCTCATCAGCAAACCCAGATGTCGATTGCATCTTCCAAGGATCTGCTGCACTGGACCGATGTGCTCGATCATCCCGTATTAGCCAGCCGCCCAAAGATGTTTGACTCCCAGGTCGTAGAGCCCGGACCCGCGCCTGTTATCACAGATCATGGCATTTTCCTGATTTATAACGGGGCGGACGATAACAGCGTGTATCGAACCGGCTGGGTACTGTTTGACAAAAGAGATCCCACCAATGCGGTTGCTCGGGCCCAGCAACCAATCTTTGAACCCGTGCACGACTGGGAAAAGGTTGGGCAAGTTCCAAACGTCGTGTTTGTCGAGGGGCAGGTGCTGGACGGCAATCGATGGCTTTTCTATTATGGTGCCGCCGACAAGTATGTTGGGGTAACGTCTGCAGCTGTCCGTTAGATGAAAGCGTTCGGCCTTGGCCGATCTGGAATTCGGGCCCACAGCGCACATGCAGCCGTCTAACACCTGCTTACCTCATCGCGAATTCAAGGAAATTACCCCCTTTAATGGCCAGCATCTCACGCCGTCGGTTCATCGCAGTTTCAGCGGCTACGGGGTTGGCGGGAATCCTTCCGCAGGGCGCATTCGGAAATGCGGCGGAGCGCTCGTCCAGTGGGCGTGTGAGTTTGAAAGCAATGGGCGATGCTCGTTCCGGCTATCACGCAGTCATTCTCTTCGACGGCAAACCAGTCGCCCGGCACAGTGGCGAAGGCGAGTTTTCCGCGGTTTTTCACAATGCCGATCGTAGCCTCGAAGATCGTGTGCCACACTGGCGGGCTAGTTCGTGCACGGGAAGTGAAGGCCGGCTGCGCTTAGCAGGCGACTGCCAACTTCCGAGCTTGAAGGCGACGATTTTTGTGCAGGTGGATTATCAGTTGGTTGCTCCGGGGGTCGTGCGAAAACAGATTCGGCTACATCAGGCAGATATCTATGAGTTGCTCTATCAATTAACTAATTCCCTGGAACCTTTCCAGCCACCAGCATCCTTCTGGAGCTTCAATCAGCTCAGCTGCAAAGGCGGAGCCTTGCATGAATATTTTCCGGCTGCCGGATTCCGATCGCATGACAATGTCACAGTCGGCCTGCTCACAGACTCAGGCTATCGCAACGGATGGAACCGGATCATCCGCCGCGACGACAAACCTGTGAAGCCAGCGCCACACCAAAATACCGATATTAACCTTTGTTATGTTTGCCGCCAAAACGAACGTAATCAGCAGCGTTGGTTCGTGAGCCAGACCTTCGGCGAGGAACTCGTGCGGGACGAAAATCAGAGCTCTGCGGTTCCCGTGTCGCTGCCGGAGGTTTCCAGCTGGTACAAACGAGGAGACCTTGGGCTGGAAGAGCATAACGGAACAACTGTCCTGTCGATTCGCAATTCCCAGGCAGGTGTGATCGTTCCATTCTCTGCCAAAGATTCTGAAGTCTACTCACTACGTTTCAAGTATCGTGCAAGGGAATCGTTCTCGGTCGAACTTTGGGATGTTGATGAGCGATTCAATGAGCTGCAAAATCTCACTTTGTACAACGATCGTCTTCCGCCATCCCCGGAAGCTTGGTCGGAGTTTCGCACGGATGTTTTCGTTCCCTCTTTGCTCGGGACTGGCGCTACGCTCTACATCTCCGGGGCGGAATCGGATCAGGACATAAAAGCACAGTCTTTTCAGCCCCCGCTGAAGATCGAACTTCGAGATCTGGAACTCAGCCAGGTTGTCACGCGTTTACAGCCGTATCATCGCCTCGAGATGGATCGTGCGCAGGAAAAGACGTCCTTTATCTTCATTGATGACGAGGTCCCGAACACGCTTCGCGGTTATCGCCTCGCAGCCCAGCGAAATCTCGCGGACGGTTTGGCCTTTCGCGGAGGCGACGCCGAAAAGGTGCTCTACTCTGACCTGATGATGCTCTGTTGGTCGGCTGCCCCAGAGTATCGCCATCCCATGGTCGCACCCAGTATCTGGTACTCGGCGGCCGGGGAGATGTATATGCGTGACAGCTTTTTCGCGTTGAACGGAATTCACAATCGCAAATTAAATGAGGGTGTGTTCAATCTATGGGCAGCCAATCAAGGCGAGGACGGAGCCATCAATACCCTGGTCGAGCCCTACATGGCCAATCTGGAGCGCAAATCGAACGACTCAACTCCGTTGTGGCTCATGTGGGCGCTGCGGAATCGGGCGCGCTTTGGGACAGCCCTGCCCATGGATAAGATTCGCAAAGCCGCTGAATACTGTTTGCACACCTACGATAGACGTCATGACGGCATCTGCTGGGCACAGTTCGTAATGGGGCAGCTCGATGTCGTCGATTTCCCCGAAGGAACTTCGGAGATTTGCGAGAACCAGGGCATCTTGGCCGTGTTACTGCGCGTGATCAGGCAACTGAAAATTTCTGGGATCAGCGACGGAATTTCTGACCAGTACATCGCGAAGGCTGAAGAAGTCTATCGGTCGTACTACGATCCCATACTGAAGTTTGTCCGCCCGGCGAGAGATATAAGCGACGCGATAGGTTTCGGTGAAATCTTTCCTGAGTTCCTTTCTCTGTGGTTACTTGGACGCAAAATCCTGCCAGACGAAATGCTAATCAACCATCTCGACCGCATTCCTCTGCTGCTGCCCAACAAGGCTGCTCCACATCCAGAATTAGGCGGGACAGTGCGTCCAATTTTCATTGGGCTCAAGAAGGACGGTAGAGGTTGGGATTATTTCACCGGCTCCTGGCACCCCATGACCAGCAAAGAACATGGCGCCAACTACGCCAATCACAATATGGATGGGATTTACTACAACGGGGGGAGCTGGATGCGAGTCGAGGTATGCGGATACATCGCTGGCAAGCTGCATGGATGGAAGAAAGCCGATCAAGCCATCGCCAACCGGCTGTGGGCGGAGGTTAACATCTCTCCCGACTTCCCTACCAGCCAGGAATACCTTGCCACCGATCCCCGCCATCCCTTTTTCGGCTACCACCGTGTGTTTGCCTGGAACGCATTTATATTGCAGGCACTGGAAATGGCAGGACTGCGCAAGCCGGAGATGGATCCTGATTATCCCCATTCTGAAGGGCTTCTGAAGCTCCAAAGGGATGGCCACCAGGGGCTCATGTGGACTGCTTACGAATCTCCACGCTAACGCCTTGCTGTGACTTAGCTCACAGACTTTTATTGCCTTGCGGTGATGGAGTGAGTTTCGTGAGCCGGAGAGCGTAATTGCTCTTCGGGCCGGGCTTGGAAGGCAGCAAGAAGATGGGGCCGAGCGCGCCACGTATAAGGGCGTCGGCCGGAAATGGACGGTTTCCGAGATACTGGCCGCCTTTTTTTGGTTCCATTTCGGGAATTTTCGGTTCGTTTCCATGCATCAAGCGCTTTTTCCGGTAGTCTCACTACCGTTTTCGTTTTAACATTCTTGCAATCCCCCTGCAAGAACCCCCGGATCTAGGTTCGAGCATATGAGTGACAATCGAGCAGCTAGTGTCACATTATCTGGCCAACTCATCCACCATCCACTGGGGACAGACTTATGCGCGTTTTGATCGTAGAAGATGATCAGAAAGTCGCCGCTTTCATTCGTAA
Organism: Terriglobales bacterium; assembly: GCA_035272945.1. Taxonomy (GTDB): domain Bacteria; phylum Acidobacteriota; class Terriglobia; order Terriglobales; family Acidobacteriaceae; genus Gp1-AA122. The sequence continues at coordinate 14,563 of DATEPX010000092.1, read as the reverse complement.
GGGACTCGAACAGGAATGTTACGCCGTGGATTTGGCCTACGACGGGGCCGAGGGCGCAACCTTGCTCGAAGAATCAGATTACGACATTGCGATCTTGGACATGTTCTTGCCCAAGATGACCGGCCTGCAGGTGCTGCGGAAAACTCGACAAAGGAAGCCGCGATTGCCGGTGCTGGTACTGACCTGCAGGGACACCGTCGAGGACATGGTGGCCGCTCTCGATGCCGGGGCCGACGACTACCTGGCCAAGCCTTTCGTCTTCGCGGAGCTGACCGCGCGCCTGCGGGCGTTGCTGCGCCGTGGGGACCGCAGCGTGACCACGTACCGGATCGCCGATTTGACACTCGATACTGCGCAGCGCAGGGTCACTCGCAGCGGCCGCAAGATTGAGCTTTCGACCAAGGAATTCGCCCTGCTGGAGTTCCTGCTGCGGCACGCGGGCTGCACAGTTACCCGCACCAACATCATCGAGCACGTCTGGGATATTCACTTCGACAACGTCTCCAATGTCGTTGACGTCTACGTAAAGTACCTGCGCGACAAAATCGACAAAGAGTTTTCTCCCTCTCTGATTCACACCGTCAGGGGAGTGGGCTACAGGCTGACGGACGACAATGACGCCGTCGCTTAACCTGCGAGCCAAGCTCGCGCTGTTGTTTTCCCTGACCTTTGCAGTGGTGTGGGGCACCAGTGGTGCCATCCTCTATCAGGCGACGCGAGTGCGCGCCGCTGCCGCCTTTGACGCCGGTCTAGTCCATCTGTGCGCCGGGTTGTGGGGATACCTCGAGTTCGACCGCGACAAGCACCAACCTAAGCTCGTGTACGACGCAGAAGAACAGGAAGTCGCTTACTTCATTGCCCAGGCCTCGCGCTACTACCAGTTGTACGACGCTAACACCGGACTCGTGCTCTTGCAGTCGCCGGATTCGGCGCTGATGGATTTCGCCTTGCCCCCGGAAAGAGTATTGCGCTTGGTTGAACGTCCCGACTTTGACCAGGCGACCTCATCGCGACACATTTTTCGTTTTCGCAGCGCCGTGTACCACTCCGCACAACATCCTTATCTGCTGCGGGTCGGTGATTCGCTCGACGAGTTGCTGGCGAACAGGTCGCGGTTTCTCAGGATCCTTCGGCTTTTCGTTCCCTTGGCAACCCTGATGTCCGCGGCTATCGGATGGTGGATCGCCGCCTGGGCGCTCCGTCCCTTGCGGGAATTGAAGAATGCCGTCGACAAAATCAATATTACCCAGCTTGAGCGTCGCTTGCCTTTGCGTGGCAAGGCTGACGAACTGGAAGCGGTGTCGAAGGCGTTCAACGACGCCCTCGCTCGCCTGGACTTGGACGTCCTCCAAATGAAGCAGTTCACTGCCTACATGTCGCACGAACTGCGAACCCCGCTGACCGTGCTGCGAGGAGAGACCGAAATTGCCCTGTTGCAGTCAGGGAACGGGATCCCCACTCAGAACTGGCGCGAGCTGCTGACCAGCCAGTTGGAAGAGTTCGATAAGTTGGACCGTCTGGTTCGGAGATTTCTACTCCTGGCCCGGGCGGAATCCGGCGAGATCAAGTTCGAGATGGAACCGTTCGACATTTGCGCACTCGCTGCCACCCTCGGGAAAGAGACGACCCCGCTCGCCTTGAGCCGAGGTATTTCCTTAAGCGTCGCGTGCGAGGCGGAGGCGCGCGTCATCGCCGATTGGGGCTGGATCGAACGCGCTATCTTGAACCTGTTGGACAACGCCATTAAGTTCACCGCCTCAGGTGGCAAGGTTCAGATTGCGGCTCGAGCTGTGGGCGACCGCGCCATAGTGGAAGTTTGTGATACTGGATGCGGCATTGCCGAAGCCGCCCTTCCGCACATCTTTGATTGCTTCTATCGGGCAAGCGATTCGCGCCCCACTCGGCCGGGAGGTGTGGGACTGGGACTATCATTGACTAAGTGGATTATCGAGAAGCATAGCGGTGTTATCCAGTCGCATAGCAAAGTAGGGGTGGGTAGTGTGTTCACAATAACTCTTCCTCTGTCGTCGCCAGACGCTTCGAAGGCAGTGGCTAAGGCATGTTCGCTTTCCGCCACAAATTAAGAACTACGACACCGCGTTCCCGAATCCGACATCCCGATCTACGCGGGCATGGCATGGCAGCAAAAACCAGGCGCATGGGCAATGGGACAACCACTCTCCGGGACTCTAGGCGAGCCAGGCTAGGAAGCCGGGATGCTCGTAAGGTCTGGTTGTCCTGCCGATACGCCTGGGCAACTCCATTATTGTCCTCGTCGCATGGCGACTTCCGTGATTTCGGTCACTTAGTAAGGTGAGGCGTCGCTAGGAGAGCAACCGGGTAGCCTGAACTCGCTGCCTCTGAATCGTACGTGGAGACCGTGCGCGCCGTCCCCGCCAAGAATTCGATTAGAGAAATTTAATCTTCTTCCAATCTCCTTCTAATCCAGCCGCAGTAGAAACAGGTTGGCGGCTGGAACAAATTCCAGTTTTGGGGGAAGAAGCCATGGCGGACGATCTCAAAGACGTCTTACGGACGCTGGGGCTTTCTTCCAACCTCCCTGATCTCTTAACCAACGTGCTGGTGGTTCTGAAGCTGCAGCAGATGAATATCGAGCTTTTGTGGGAGGCGTACACGGCTGGAAAGCCTCACGAGGAAGGACTAATTCTGGTGCGCGAAAGCAATTGCCGGCTCGCGAAAAGCATGGAGCAAATGGTCAACGCGCTGCTTGACACCAACCCGGGTGCCGGCGCGCATCCAGAGTAGCCCAGAAAAGGCTCCGAGGCCGGCAGCGGGCATTGAAGTCGGGAAAGCTGTACGAAAGGTTACCGCGTGTGCTGAAAATCCGCACTCCTAGGAGAAAATGATATGCGAAGACGACAATTCCTCAAGACGAGCGTAATGGCAGGTGCCAGCGCTCTGTTACTGCGTGGCCGGGCTTGGCCGTACGACCAAAGCCCCACTGGCGTAACTAAATTCGTGGTTCCATTGCCCGGGCTGGGGCCAACTGGCATCCCCGTGTTAACACCCAACACGACCAGGTTCCCGGGGAAGGACTTCTACGAAGTACAAGTCGCTCAATATACCCAGCAGGTGCATCCGGCCATTCCTCCGACAACCTTCTGGGGATACGCGGACGCCACCACGAAAAACCACAGGTATCTCGGCGGCGTGATTGTGGCCAAGCGCAACCGCCCAGTCAGGCTCAGGGTCACCAACCTATTACCCGCTAGCCACATGTTGCCGGTTGATCCAACTCAGCTCGACCCTGGGGAAAACGCCAGAACGGACAAGATCGCGGTTCACCTCCACGGCGGCCTGGTCCAGTGGCGATACGATGGCGGCCCGTACAACTGGTTTTCGAATGCGAACAACCCGGGCGGGTTTGTCCACGGTCCAAGTTTCATCAACGGCGATGGTGATGGGGCGGCGATTTACGACTATCCCAACAACCAAAGCGCGCGGCTCCAGTGGTATCACGACCACGCCCACGGGATCACGCGCCAGAACGCCTATGCCGGCATCGCGTCCGCGTACCTGATCACCGATGAAGCGGAGACGCTGCTGGTGCAGGGCGGAGTACTTCCCAACTTCCCGGGCTACCCCCTGGGCGTCCCACTCATCATCCAGGACAAGACGTTCTGGGATGGTGGAGGGAACGACCCCGACTACAACCTGGTCGTGCCCGCGGCAAACGTGGGCAGCCTGTGGTATCCGCACGTCTATGAACCAAATGGCCCGGCCCCCAGCGGCAGATGGGACCTGGGACTCGCTACAGACTCCCTGCCGCCGGTCTCCGCCGTTCCGGAGTTCTTCGCCGACACGATCCTGGTGAACGGAGCACCGTATCCCACGTTCGGGCCGCTGCCTCCCCGGAGAATGCGCTTCCGCTTCCTGAACGGTTCGCAGGCTCGCTTTTACAACCTGCAATTGTACGTGGCTGACGGCAGTCCCGACGGCATCACCCTGGCGCCGCTGGCAACGGGCGAAGTCGATCCCAACGGCAACCCCATCCAGGCCCCGACCAATGCTGCTGGTCCGGCGTTTATTCAGATCGGCACCGAAGGCGGGTTCCTCCCGCATCCTGCTGTGTTTAGCGCGGACGGCAGCAACGTAAACAGCAACCTGGTGATGGGCTGGAAAACGACAGTCGACCCCCTTGACCCGACAAACTTCACTGCCAACCGTTACAACCTGCTTGTAGCGCCGGCGGAGCGCCCGGACGTCATCATCGACTTCCGGGGCTTCGAAGGGCAGAAACTCATTCTTTACAACGACGCCCCCGCGCCATTCCCGGGCGGCGACGTCCGCAACGACTACTACCCCGGCAGTCCAGATCAATCCGCCACCGGGGGCGCACCAACACCGGTACCCGGCAATGGCCCCGACACGCGAATTCTTATGCGGTTCGAAGTCGGCACCAGCGGGGCGATTAGGGAGTTGTCGTTCGAGCAAACAGTGAACGCGTTGAAGGTGGCTCTGCCCGTTACCTTCCTGGTCACCCAGCCTCCTACGAACATCACGCCCAGCGGTCCAGCCTTGGTCAAGACCCTCAACGAGGATTTCGACAAGTACGGACGGCTGCGGCAGGTGCTGGGGACGAACGTCGGCGGGGTGGAGTACTTGGCCTCTCCGACGGAAGTCGCCCACCGGGGTGAGGTCCAACGGTGGCAGATCTTCAATCTCACCGGAGACACGCACCCCATGCGCTTCCACCTGGTCAACGTCGTGATCAGAAAACGGGAATACTGGGCGTTCGATTCGCTCGGTAGTCCTCTGCTGAACGGTCAGGGATTGCCCTACGCAATTCCAGGTTCAGAGCATCCCGTGGATGAGAACGACAAGGGCTGGAAGGAGACGGTGAGGATCAACCCAGGAGAGATAGTCACGGTAGACATGAAGTTCGACATGCCCTCCGGGGCACCTCCGAGTCCCCGGCTCCAGGCTAGCTATGGAATCACGGGAGCCGAGTACGTGTGGCACTGCCACATTCTGGAACACGAAGAGCACGACATGATGCGGCCGCTGGTTGTCCTCGGATGACCGTGAGGCCTGCGAACCGACAGCTTGTAGCTGTCGAGTTCCGCTGAAGACCCGGCGCCGCAACCACGGCGCCGGGCAATTCTTCGCCGAGGGTGCGGGAGCAGCACAGGTAGATGTCAGGCTCCTAGCACCGGGTGGGATCAAAGGTATGAGAGGCGTGATGGTTGGTGGCAACGTTGAGTGTAATTTGCATGTAGACGCTGTTTGCTACATACGGTCACTAGCCCAGATGCCCAGGAGCGCTTGAGCGATGCCTTGCGCCGAATCTTGCCGACACAACCACCTTTATCCCTGCACGTGCGCGATGGGGCATCTGTCCCGGTTTGTGGAACCTGTCGTTCTGCTGTTGCTAAAAGAGAAAGGCCATTCCTACGGGTACAACCTGTTAAGCAGTCTGTCCGAATATGCCTTCACGGACGCAGAGATTGAGAGAGCCGCTTTGTATCGAGCGCTGCGCAGGCTGCAACTGAATGGATATGTCAGCTCGGACTGGGAAACCCACCGAAGCGGTCCGGCTCGCCGCGTCTACGCGCTCACCCCCGGCGGAGAACAGCATCTGCGGGAGTGGGCGCAGGTGCTCACCAAAGTCGCCGGTTCGATGGACCGGTTTATCCAAGTGGTCAATTCCTTGCCGCTTCCTCCGGACCAACGTACCGGGCGACAGAAATTCAGGGCCACAACCGCGCCGGAGCGGGCGCTTGGCCAAAGGGGGCTCAATGAGTAAGAGAATCGTGGCTCTTCTGATTCTTGGTGTGGTCGTGTCGTTCTTCGCCGGAAGCCGATACCAGCAGCGAGTTCTAGGCAAAACCTCCACGAAACCAGAGCGCAAGATTCTTCACTACGTCGACCCGATGCATCCAGCTTATAAGGCCGAGAAGCCGGGAATCGCGCCCGACTGCGGCATGGAACTGGTGCCCGTGTATGCCGACGGCCAGCCAGTATCGCTTGATCCGCCAGGTGGGTCTGCACCGGCGGGAATGGTGAGGATCAGCCCGGAAAAGCAGCAGATGCTCGGCATACGTGTCGTCCCGGCAGAAACGACATCGGGCACACGAACCCTCCGGACCCTGGGGCGCGTCGCGGTGGACGAAACCCGCGTCTTCCGGATGACCACGCCGGTGGACGGGCTGGTGCGCCGCGCCGGGCCAATCGTCAGTGGCAACATGGTACGGAAAGACGAGGTCTTGGGCACGTTTTATAACCGCGACTTTCTTACCGCCCAGCAAACCTACCTCTACGCCCTAAACACCATGGATCGGTTCAAGGAAAACGAAAGCGACGATCAACTCAAACTGACGAGGGCGCAGATGCGGGCGGCAGAGGAGAACCTGGAATTTCTGGGCATGGGAGAAACTCAGCTGCACGAGATCGCACGTACGCGGCAAATCGCTCGAGAGATCGAACTCCGCAGCCCGGTGGCGGGTTTGGTGGTGGCTCGCAACGTGTTTCCCGGGTTGCGCTTCGACCGCGGCACAGAGCTGTTCCGGATCGTCGAACTCGACCATGTTTGGATTTTGGCGAACGTCTTTGCAGGCGAGGCCGAGTATTTCCGGCCAGGGGCGATGGCTAAAGTTTCGCAACCGGGCGAGGGCAAGAAGGTTGCGGCACGCATCAGCAGTGCGCTCCCGCAGTTTGATGCCAGCAGCCGAACCCTGCAGATCCGTCTGGAGATGGACAATCCCGGCTATTTCCTTCGCCCTGACATGTTTGTCGATGTGGAGCTTCCCGTAACCCTGCCAGCGGGATTGAGCGTTCCTGCCGACGCAGTGTTGGATTCCGGTGTGCGCAAGACCGTATTCGTCGAGGTGAGCGAAGGTGTCTTCGAGCCCCGCGTGGTCGAAATCGGGTGGCGGTATGGCGACCACGTGCAGATCCTGCGCGGACTCGTACCGGGCGAGCAGGTGGTGGTGAACGGGAACTTCTACGTGGATTCAGAGAGCCGCCTGAAAGCTGTAGCCCTCGAGAGGACAGCCGCGCAGGCCACACCGGGAATGGGCACTGCCAAGGACCCGTTCTGTGGCATGTCGGTTGACCCTAAGAAAGCGGCCGCCGCCGGCCTCACTAGCGAATATCGAAGCTTCACCTATTACTTCTGTTCTCAGGGCTGCAAGCGCAACTTCGACAAGGAGCCGGAACGCCACCTGAAGAAGTCAACCGATGCCGCGCAGCTCAGTCCTGCCTCCACCCTGGAACGAGGCTCGCATGATTAACCGCATCATTGACTTCTCGGTCGAGAACAAAGTGGTGGTATTCGCGCTGGTGCTGGCGGCTTGCGTGGCGGGCTGGTGGTCGATGCAGCGCGTCGCACTGGACGCCATCCCCGACCTCAGCGACACGCAGGTCATCGTTTATTCACGTTGGGACCGCAGCCCCGATATTTTGGAAAGCCAGGTCACATACCCGATCGTAACCGCCATGCTGGGGGCGCCCAAGGTGAAGGCCGTGCGCGGCTTCTCCGATTTCGGCTACTCCTACGTCTATGTCATTTTCGAGGACGGCACCGACATCTACTGGGCCCGTTCTCGCACCCTGGAGTACCTGAGCGGAGTCCTCCCCCGCTTGCCGCAGGGCGTCAGCACCGAAATCGGTCCCGATGCCACCGGCCTGGGTTGGGTGTTCCAGTACGCGCTGGTCGATTCCAGCGGCAAGCACACCCTGGCCGAGATGCGCTCTTACCAAGACTGGTACCTGCGCTATTACCTGAAATCGGTACCGGGTGTGGCCGAAGTGGCTCCGCTGGGCGGCTTCAGCCAGCAGTACCAGGTAAACCTCGATCCTAACCGCCTGCAGGCCTATGGCATTCCGATCAGCCGCGTGGTGGAAGCGGTGCGCAGCGGCAACAATGACGTTGGCGGTCGGCTGGTTGAATTCGGCGGCACCGAGTACATGATTCGTGGCCGCGGCTACGCTCGCTCCCTGCAGGATTTTGCCGACATCGTGCTTACGGCGAGCGAGGAGGGCACTCCGATCCGTGTCAAGGACGTCGGCCAGGTCGCCCTCGGTCCGGACCTGCGACGCGGCGTCTCCGATCTCGACGGCCAGGGAGAAGTTGTTTCAGGCATCGTCATCATGCGCCAGGGCGAGAATGCGCTGGACGTGATTGACCGTGTCAAAAGCAAGCTCCGTGAGATCGAGCCTGGCCTGCCCGAGGGCGTGAAAGTGGTTCCTATTTACGACCGCTCGGAGCTCATCCGTCGCTCCATTGACAACCTCAGGTCCACGCTGATCGAAGTCACCCTCACCGTTTCCCTCATCATCCTGATTTTTCTCTGGCATTTCCCCAGCGCGATGATTCCGGTCGTTACCATCCCGATCGCGGTTTTGCTCTCCTTTATTCCGTTCCGCATGCTGGGTATGACGGCAAACATCATGTCCCTGGGTGGGATTGCCATCGCCGTCGGCGCACTGGTGGACGCTGCGATTGTGGTGGTCGAGCAAACCCACAAAAGATTAGAGGAATGGGAGCGTAACGGGCGCAACGGCGACTACACTCCCGTGATCGTCAGTGCCGTCAAGCAGGTCGCCGGACCCAGCTTCTTCGCCTTGCTGGTAATCGCGGTCTCCTTCCTGCCCGTGCTGACGCTGGAAGCGCAGGAAGGCCGACTCTTCAAGCCCTCGCCTACACCAAGACTTTGGCCATGATCGTGGCCGCCGTGCTGGCGATCACACTGGACCCGGCACTTCGTGTCGTCATCACCCACGTAAGGAGTTTCAACTTCCGCTGGCCCTGGCTCTCTCGGGCGGGCAACGCATTGCTGGTGGGAACGGTGCACTCGGAAGCGAAGCACCCCATCAGCCGCGTGCTCATCCGCTGGTACGAACCGGTCGTTGCCTGGTCGTTGCGCTGGAAGTGGGCGGTCATCGGCGGCGCGGTGGCCTTGATTGTGTTGACTATCCCTGTGTACCGAAAGCTCGGCTCCGAGTTCATGCCTCCTTTGGACGAAGGCTCGCTGTTCTATATGCCTTCGACCCTGCCGGGCATCTCGATTGCGCAAGCGCAAAACCTGCTCCAGGTCAGCGACCGGATCCTCAAGCAGTTTCCGGAAGTCGACCGCGTGTTGGGCAAGGCCGGACGCGCCGAGACTTCCACCGATCCTGCCCCGCTTTCCATGTTGGAGACGGTCATCACTCTCAAGCCCAAGTCTCAGTGGCGGCGCGTCGATACCTGGTATTCCTCCTGGGCGCCGGAGTGGGCTAAGCGGGTCCTGCGCCATATCACTCCCGACCACATTTCGCACGAAGAGCTTGTCGCCCAGATGAACGACGCCCTAAAGCTCCCCGGCGTCGCCAATGCCTGGACCATGCCGATTAAGGCGCGCATCGACATGCTTACTACCGGCGTGCGCACGCCCGTTGGTTTAAAGATTTCCGGTGCCGATCTCAACCGGATCGAGGAAATTGGGGCGCAGGTGGAATCCCTGCTAGGTCAAGTTGCGGGAACGCGCAGCGTTTTCGCCGAGCGCACCGCAGTCGGCTATTTCCTGGATTTCGATTGGAAGCGTGAAGAGTTAGCTCGCTATGGTTTGAGCATTGATGAGGCTCAGGCTGTCATCCAGAGTGCCATTGGAGGCGAGAACGTCACTACCACCATAGAGGGTCCGGAGCGCTATCCCGTCAACGTCCGTTATATGCGTGACTTTCGCTCCAGCTTCGACACACTCGGCCGCGTACTGGTTCCGGTCGCCGGCGGACAACGGCAGATCCCGATTTCTCAGCTGGCTGCCATTCATGTAGCCAGCGGTCCATCCATGGTGCGCAACGAAAACGGCTTGCTCACCGGTTACGTGTATGTCGATATCGCCGGCCGCGATCCCAGCAGCTACATCGAGGAAGCCGGCCGCTTGCTTCACGACAATCTCAAGCTGCCTCTGGGCTACGCCATCTCCTGGAGCGGCCAGTACGAGGCCATGCAGCGCGTACGGCAACGCCTGATGATTGTGCTCCCGCTGACGATGTTTCTCATTCTGTTGTTGCTCTATATCAACACGCGCTCCTTTATTAAGACCGCCATCATCGTGCTTGCCGTGCCCTTTTCTGCGGTAGGCGCAATCTGGCTTCTCTACCTGCTCGGCTACAACATCAGCATCGGAGTGTGGGTCGGGCTCATTGCGCTGCTGGGAGTCGACGCCGAGACCGGCGTCTTCATGCTGCTTTACCTCGATCTTGCTTACGAGCAGGCAAAACAGGAAGGCCGAATGCGTGGTTTGACCGACCTCCGGGAAGCTATCCTGCACGGCGCTGCGAAGCGCATTCGACCGAAGTTCATGACCGTCGCCACTATGGCGCTCGGACTCATTCCCATCATGTGGTCCACCGGCACCGGGGCCGACGTTATGAAGCGCATCGCGGCGCCCCTGATTGGCGGGATTTTCACCTCGTTTGTGTTGGAGTTGGTGATCTATCCGGCTATTTATGAGCTTTGGAAGTGGAACCTTGAACTGAAGGCTCGACCTTCAGAGGAGGTTGTATCGGAGTCGTTGCTTGTCAAGGCGTAGGTCCGCCTACCGGGACAGTCCCGAGTCCCGGGCAAAGGCAGTCGCGGACCGCAGAGAGGAGATCTGATGTTCGGAAAACTTGGATTACCTGAGTTACTGGTCGTACTTTTCATCGCGCTGCTTATCTTTGGACCAAAGAAAATCGGCGAACTTGGAAAGGGGCTGGGAGAAGGCATCCGCAGTTTCAAGTCGGCTGCAAGCGGCGAAAAGGAAGCAGACAAGCAGTAAGGACTTTGGGTTGAGCATGCAGGAATTGGACCCCTGGCCATGCGACCGGGGAAACTGAAAGGAAGAACAACAATGGCTTGTCTTCAACGGTTCACGAATCGGTGCGTCTGGGCCAGCGCACGAATGATCATGTTGTTTCTGGCTCTCGCCGTTGTGGCATACGCGGAAGAAGCTGCCGGCGAATGCCGTGACCGGGACTGTTCCACAATCTCAGGCAGTGTGCTGGACCCTCAACGACGGGCCGTGCCCAACGCCACATTGATACTCAGCGGGAGGGCTGGGATATGCCCGCTTACGGTAAAGACCAACAGCGCCGGCGAATTCCTCTTTTCTCACCTGCCGTCCGGCACCTATTCGCTCCGCGTCTTGCAGGAAGGTTTTGCAGAATGGCGGGGCACGCTAGAGCTTTCCGGCTCGCGAGAACTGCATCCAAGAGTCGTCTTGCAATTGCCAACCGTCGAGGAGACGGTGCGGGTCGCTGACAAGCAAGCTGTCATTATCGACGCACTCGATATGAGCGAGGTTCGTGAGAGCCCCGCCAAGGACGTGGGCGAGGCGCTGGAGGCGGTCGATGGTGTGTGGAAGATCCGCAAGGCTGGAATCGCCAACGATGTCGCGGTCCGAGGCTTTCAGCAAAACAATATCAACGTGACCATCGATGGCGCTCGCATTTATGGGGCGTGCCCGGGACACATGGATCCGGCGGCTCAACACGTGGACTTTGCTGAGGTCGAGCGCGTGGAGGTGGTCAAAGGCGCTTTTGACATAACCAATCAGGGGAGCTTGGGCGGGCTGGTGAAGATCACGAACAAGGAACCTGGCACCGGCTTGCGCATTAAGCCCTCCCTTAGCATAGGCTCTTTCGGCTTTTACAACCCCGCGGTGACCGGCACCTACGGTACCGATCGTTTCAAACTGCTGCTGGGATACTCCTACCGTTCGTCGGACCCCTACAAGGACGGATCAGGCCGACGCTTTACCGATTACGTCAGCTACAACACCGCTGCGCTGAGCGACAAGGCCTTCCAGATTCAAACCGGCTGGTTTTCCACAGAGTTCACCCCGTCTGAAAGCCAAAAGTTTTCGCTTAGCTATACGCGACAGGCAAGCGGACTGGTGCTTTATCCCTATCTCACGATGGACTCCGACTACGACAACGCGGACCGGACGACTCTGAAGTATCGCGCGACCGACATCTCCTCTTCCATGCGTGCATTGCGGATGGAGGTGTACTTTACCCAGGTGAACCATTTCATGTCGGATTCGCGGCGCACCAGCGCAGGCAACAACCCGTGGGCGATGGCGTCGCCGGCAAAGTCACGCGCGATCGGAGGAAGGCTCGAGACCGACCTGGGACACGATTTGACTCTGGGATTAGAGAGCTACTATCGCAACTGGAACGTGATGGGTTACATGCGGATGGGGACGATGATCACTACCAACCTAACCGTCCCGGACGTAGACACACGCGCGGCCGGCGCCTTCGCCGACTACCGTCATTCCTTCGGCGAAAAGATCCAGCTAAGCGGAGGGGTTCGCTTCGACCATGCCAGCATGCAGGTAACCAACCCGAGCGCCAGTACGAATCTGTACTACTTCTACCACGACACCCGCAGGACCTCGAACATGGACAACTATCCTTCGGGGAACGCGCGAATCTCGTTCCTGCTCCCGAAGTCCACGGAATTGTTCTTGGGCGTGGGCACGACCGCGCGCATTCCGGATGCAGCGGAGCGCTACATCAGCCGGACGTCCAAAACCGTGCCCAATGTGGGCAACCCGCTTCTCCCTCCCACGCGGAACACGGAATTGACTGTGGGATTGAATATCAGACGCGGTGGCTCCTACATCAAGCCGGTGCTGTTTTACTCCGACCTCGGCGACTACATTGTGCTCAACAACCAGCCGCTTGTGAACCTGCCGCCGAGTCCGCCCATGGGCGGCATGGCAATGGCGATGCCGGCGGCCAGGGCGCGTTCCGAGCAGAACGTGGCTGCGCACATCTACGGTGGTGAAGTCGCCTACGCGCTGGCCCTGAACAACACGCTTTCGTTTTCCGGTGGAACCTCCTATTCCCGCGGAATCAAGGACGAGAGGGCCGCCGCCGGCATCCTGAGCACCAACCTGGCGGAGATGCCTCCGCTGCGTTCGCGGCTGGCCATGCGGTACGTCTACAAGACCACGTTTGCAGAGGTTGGAGCCATTGCTGTCAGCAGGCAGAGCCGCGTGGATAGCGATGTCAACGAAACCGCTACTCCCGGCTATTTCACTCTCAATCTCAAATTGGGAACGCACTACAAGAAGCTGAATGCCATGTTCGCGATCGACAATGTGCTGAACCGCTTCTACTACGAGCACCTCTCCTACTACCGCGATCCCTTCCGTTCCGGGGTCAAGGTGCCGGAGCCGGGACGCAGTGTCTTTGCGCAATTGGCATTCACGTTCTAAAACGGGAATGCTCGGAATCGGCGGCGGTGCTGCGGTCGCACGCCTTGCCGCGAAATTCAGCCGCCAGCTACTCCGCCCAGGCTAGATTGCCGATTTCCTTGCCACCTGGTTCGAACTCTATTAGAGAAATCTAATCTCCGTCTAATCTCCTTCTCATTCTCCCGTGCGATGGTGTTGTCGACTGGGTTTCAGCTGGTCTTCACTGTCGACAACTCGACATACGCACAAGGAGAACCATTCATGCTTAGGCGAACATCGCTCATACTTGCCCGCCTTCTATTGATACTCATGACCCTTTGCTGGGGAGTGTCCCTGGCAGATGCGCAGGGCAATACATCAACTGGCAGGCCATCGCCCTATCCGAACCAAATGCAAATGCGAAAAACCACGATGGCGCAACGCCGGGCTGCTGCCGCCCGTAACGCAGCACGCAAGGCAGCAGCAGGACAGAAGAACCAGGCTGGTCCGAACGCTCAGCGGGGGGTGAAGCAATGAAAAAGCTGGCGCTTCTCACATTGCTGCTGATTTTGACGACCACGTTTGCGTTCGCCCAGAAATCAGTCCCCGTTTGCAACGGATTCGACATCTCGGGTACGCCGATCAATACCACGACAAACTCAACCCTCTGCACCGACTACTTCGGCGTCGCTAACTACGCGAACAGTCCGCTCCCGGTCGGGCCCATAGATCCTTCTCTCGCCGGCTTTCTGGTTATGAACGGCGGCAGCGGCTATGTCGCGCCGGTAGTGACCATAACCGACTTCTACAACACGCCGGGAGCAACCCCGCCGGCGAGTTGCACGGCCACAGTGACTGCGACCGCGATCACGGGCGTCTCATGTTCCGACGGCGGCAGTGGTTTTATGGCCCCGGTCGTCACAATCGCAGATACTCTGGGCACGGGGGCTGTGGTTTCCGCAAAATTAGCCAGTGCGACGGCTGGCGGCATACACAAGTTCGTTGACGCAGTACCGGATTTGAAGGGCGCGATTGCCGCTGCGGACACAACAACTTTTGCCGCAGGTCCGCCGTCGGACTATTACGAAATCGCTCTGGTGGAAACCACGTGGCCGATGCACACGGATCTGCCTCCCACGACCGTACGCGGTTACGTGCAGGTCCCAACCGGCAGTACTGGTTGCCCCACTACCTTTACCTACAATTATCTCGGTCCTGTCATCGTGGCCCAGAAAAACCGGCCGGTGCGGGTGAAGTTTACCAACTGCCTTCCCTCTGCAACGGCAGTGGGCAACCCCGGTAATCTCTTCATTCCCGCAGACAGCACCTACATGGGTGCCGGAAAGAACCCGGATGGGCAGCCCTATCTCGAGAACCGCGCCACGCTGCAC
>DATEPX010000091.1:0-34511 GCA_035272945.1 Terriglobales bacterium | reverse complement strand
CGCATAGTCGGCTCGCTCATCGGATTTGGCTTCGGTGCCGCTTTGGCGGGCAGCAACGACGATGATGGGGATGTCGGCGGTTAGACGGTTGGATTTCAAGGCGGCAATCAACTCGCCGCCGTTCATACCCGGCATTTTCATATCGGTCACGATGAGGTTGGGACGGTAGTTCACCAGCCTGTCTAAGGCCTCCTGTCCACCCGAGACCGACTCCACAGCGAAGCCACGTTTCTCCAGCAGGCGGGAGATGGAGTGCCGCGCGAGCATGGAGTCATCGACGACTAAGACCGATCGCGCCACGGCAAAGCTCCTCAGGGGCATACTACTCTCCCCGGTCGGCAACATAGCAGAGTTCCTATTGTGTTCGCTACAGAAGTACTGCTGGTTCACGTTACCTTAGTCTTAGTGCCTTCCTGACATACCAAGGCGGCTACGCTCACGCAAAGAGCGGTGTGGAGGGGGTTTCAGGAGTCGGCGGTGGCAGAGCTGTCTTCGATGGCCATGTCTTTGAATTCACTAGACTCAAAGATTTCGCCGCATTCGAGGCATTCCACGAATTCGGCGTCTGCTTCACGGGCCACGATCTGCACGCGCGGATGCTTACACTGATCCATGATCGATCTCTTGTCGGGAACTGGTGACGACGCAGGTTGGATTCATAAATCCGGTCACGAACCCTCCCCGGGGTGGGTGAGGGACTCTTGCTCCGGAATTGCGGGTATTGTAGCCTTGCCGATGGGCTTGTCAAGTACTCAGAAGTCACGGAAGTCACGGTCGACACTGACTTTTCCACCTGGCGTAATGGCGCCGGGGGATTTCGCTGGCCATCCCGGTGAGCAAATGCAAGCCGTTAAGAAGCTATAACTTACGTCCGTCTCGATCCGTGGCAAGGTGGTCTCCTTTTCGTTGCTTTTGCTTCGCCGAGCTAACTACAATCAAATACGACTGATTAGGTCGGGTTTAGCAATCGTTCGGGCCATGCTGGAGCTCACCCAGAGAGCAGACTATGGGTTGATGGCCATGCAGCACTTGGCCCAGCGCTGACCAGGGGTGCGTGCGGCGCAACAGATGTCACAGAGACCTGGAAGGCAGACAGCGTGGATCGCGAAAGAAATCGCTCAGGCTGATCACGCTGGGATAATGCGCTGGTTATCAAA
Organism: Terriglobales bacterium; assembly: GCA_035272945.1. Lineage (GTDB taxonomy): Bacteria > Acidobacteriota > Terriglobia > Terriglobales > Acidobacteriaceae > Gp1-AA122. The sequence continues at coordinate 33,354 of DATEPX010000091.1, read as the reverse complement.
GCAGGAGAGCGATTATGAGCACGGATAGGAAGGCCGGAGCTTTTGAGGTGCGGGAGGGTCCCAACGGCATCAAGCTGCCCATTTATATGGATAACCACGCCACCACGCCCGTCGATCCGCGGGTGCTGCAAGAGATGCTGCCCTACTTTACGGACAAGTTCGGCAATGCGGCCAGCCGCAACCATGCCTTCGGCTGGGTGGCAGAAGAGGCAGTCGAAACGGCGCGCGAACGCATTGCCAAGCTGATCGGCGCTACTAACAAGGAGATCATCTTTACCTCGGGTGCGACGGAAAGCGACAACCTGGGGGTTAAAGGTGTCGCCGAGATGTACCGGGAGAAGGGCAATCACATCATCACGGCGGTGACCGAGCACAAGGCGGTGCTCGATACCTGCAAGCGGCTGGAGAAATACGGCTATCGCGTGACTTATCTGCCAGTGCAGAAGGACGGGTTAATTGATCTGGATGATCTGAAGCGAGCCTTCGACGACAAGACAATCCTCGTGACGATCATGGCCGCCAATAATGAAATTGGCGTGCTGCAGCCGATTGAAGAGATCGGCAAACTGTGCAGAGAACGAGGCGTGATCTTCCACTCCGACGCCACTCAGGCGGTGGGCAAGGCGCCAGTTGACGTCAACAAGCAGTTCATCGATCTCACGTCGATTTCGGCGCACAAGATGTACGGGCCGAAGGGCGTGGGAGCGCTTTATGTGCGGCGCAAGAATCCCCGCGTGCAACTGTCGCCCGGCATCGATGGCGGCGGGCACGAACGCGGCATGCGCTCCGGGACGCTGAACGTGCCCGGGATTGTCGGGCTGGGTAAGGCATGTGCAATCGCCACCGAGGAGATGCCGAAGGAAGCGTGTCATCTGGCGGGATTGCGCAATAGGCTGAAGGACAAGATCATGGGCCGCCTCGATGAGGTGTACATCAATGGCTCGATGGAACACCGTCTGCCTGGCAATCTGAACATCAGCTTTGCTTATGTGGAGGGCGAATCGCTGCTGATGGGCATCAACGACGTGGCGGTGTCCAGCGGTTCGGCGTGTACCTCGGCAACGCTGGAGCCCTCTTATGTTCTGAAGGCTCTGGGGACGGGAGACGAACTGGCGCATAGCTCGATCCGCTTCGGGCTGGGACGCTTCAATACCGAAGCCGAGGTCGATTACGTCGCTGACCGCGTTTGCGAGACAGTAGAGCGGTTGCGAGAGCTTTCGCCGCTGTATGAGATGGCGAAAGAAGGGGTCGATTTGAAGAACGTCAAGTGGGCGGCAAAGTAGAAGGTTTCAAGGTTTCAAAGTTCGGACCGCTGCGCACTCCGCAACGACTTCACATGGAAACTTTGAAACGTGCGAATTGGAGTTCGTAAATCATGGCTTACAGCGATAAGGTTCTTGATCATTACTCAAATCCCCGCAATGTGGGTTCGTTGGACAAGCAGAGTCCCGACGTGGGTACTGGGCTGGTGGGAGCCCCCGAATGCGGCGACGTCATGAAGCTGCAGATTAAGGTGAACCCGCAGACCAACGTGATCGAGGATGCCAAGTTCAAGACGTTTGGTTGCGGTTCGGCGATTGCGTCGTCCTCGCTGGCCACGGAATGGGTGAAGGGCAAGACCATTGATGAAGCGCTGACCATCAAGAACACCGAAATTGTGAAGGAACTCTCGCTGCCGCCGGTCAAGATTCACTGTTCCGTTCTCGCGGAAGACGCCATCCGCGCCGCTATTCACGACTGGAAGAAAAAGCAGGGCATTGAGGAGAAGACGCCTTCCGCCGCTATCGGTACCCCGGCCAGTAAATAGCTGTCAGCCCCCGATTTCGAGGCTGTGACGACGGGCACAGACAAGGGTCGCGACAAGGAGCTAGAGTATGCCCGTTATGGCGGAAGGAAAAACCGGCATTTCGGCGACAGCACCTGCGTTACCCATCCAGGTAACCGATAAGGCGTTAGACAGAATCCGGGCAGCTCTGGTCAAGGAAGGCATTTCGCCGCATGAGGGCGGGCTGCGCCTGGGCGTGCAAGGAGGCGGCTGCTCGGGGCTGAGTTACAGCATCAGGTTCGAGACGCACCGAGAGGAGCACGATCGCATTTTCGAGTTCGGCGGTGTGCGCGTGTTCGTTGACCCCAAATCGTTCATTTACCTGCGCGGCATGACCTTGGACTACCAGGAGAGCCTGATGCAGCGGGGTTTCGTCTTTGTCAATCCGAACGCGTCCAAGACCTGCGGATGCGGGAGCTCCTTTACTGCCTGACCGGGTGAGCCCCACGAACGTGAGGTTTCAGGGTTTCCAGGTGATTGGGGTTACTTTGAGACTTTGAAACCTTGAAACCTCGAAGTATGGCGAATCCAGAATCCAAAACTAGTTCTTCCTTAATCATGCCGGGGGACGCTACTACGACTTGTTGGTCGTGTGGGACGATGCGGGCTGTCCATTTCTGCAGTGCCTGCGGCAAGGTCCAGCCGCCGGTCCCCGTGGACTATTTCTCCTTCTTCGGGCTGCCTCGAAAGCTGAACATCGACCATGGGCTGCTGGAGCGTGAATTCTACAATCTGAGCCGCAAGCTTCATCCTGACCTTTATGCGCAAGCCGATTCACAAGAGCAGGAATGGAGCCTTGAGCAGAGTTCGCAGCTCAACGATGCCTACCGCACCCTGAAAGATCCGATCAAGCGAACGCAATACCTATTGCGGCTGGAAGGCGTCGAGCTGGAAGAGCAGTCCAAGACTGCCACAGAAAAGGCCCGCGTGACAGGTGAGGTGAAGAAGCAGGTCGTCCCGCCTGACTTGCTGGAGGAGGTCTTCGACCTCAACCTGCAGCTTGAAGAATTACGCATGAACCAGAAGACTGGGGAAGATGACCCTGAACTCACAGGAGAACTCGAAGCCCGTAAGGCCGAGTTCGAACAGAAATACGCGGGCTTATTTGAAGAGCTGAAGGGGTGTTGGAGCCAGTGGGACAAGCTGGTGGATGCAGGAAACGAAGCGGGCCGCGCGACAGTACGGGACAAGATGGTGGACTTGCTCAACCGACGCAACTACATCCGGAATCTGGTCAGGGATGTGAACGAGGCGCTGGGAAATTGACGAATTTGTAAGATCTCGAATTGTCGGATTGTGAACTTGCAATTTGTCAATTCGAAAATCCGTCAATTCGAAAATCACGCTTATGTCTGAGCGCATTGTCGGGATCGATCTGGGCACCACCAACTCCCTGGTGGCGCACATGCAGGGAGGCGCTCCGGTCGTCATTCCCGGGGAAGACGGACTGAATTTGCTCCCTTCCGTAGTCGCGCTCGGCCGGAACGATCAGATTGTCGTTGGCAACCCGGCGCGCAAGTACCTGATTGAAACGCCGGAGTGCGCCGTGTACTCGATCAAGCGGCTGATGGGACGCGGCATCGAGGATGTGCAGGATGAGCTGAAGCTTTTCCCCTTTCACCTGGCAGAAGATCTTCGGCCCGAGGAAGTGCTAGGTATCAAGCTGGGCGAGAAGACCTTCACACCGCCCGAGATTTCCGCATTCATCCTGCGTCAGCTCAAGCGCAATGCAGAACGATACTTCGGAAGCGGCATAACCAAGGCTGTCATAACTGTTCCCGCCTACTTCAACGACGCACAGCGACAGGCGACTAAAGATGCGGGACGAATCGCTGGGCTCGAAGTGTTGCGACTTGTGAACGAGCCGACGGCGGCATCGCTCGCCTACGGGCTAGATAAGAAACAGAACGGGATCGTTGCCGTGTACGACTTAGGTGGCGGCACGTTCGATATCTCCATTCTCAAGCTGCACGACGGGATTTTCGAGGTGATCGCAACCAATGGCGATACGCATCTCGGTGGCGATGACATCGACAATCTCCTGATTACAATCGCACTCGATGATATTCGCGGTGATCTGGGAATGGACCTTCGCCGTAACGGCGAAGCTGTGCAGGCTATTCGACAAGCCGTAATCGACGCAAAGGTTGCACTGTCATCACAACCTTCCGCGAAGCTGGATCTGGGGCTTCCAGGCGGCAAACGTTATCAGCGCGAGATCACGCGCGGTCAGTTCGAACAACTAGTTCAGCCAGTCATTAATCGCACCGTTGGACCATGTAGGCAGGCCATGAAAGATGCCGGCCTGAAGCCGGAGCAGATTGACGAGGTGGTGCTGGTGGGCGGTTCAACTCGTATCCCTAAGGTCAGGCAATTGGTGCAAGAGTTGTTCCAACGTGTACCGCACACCGATCTGAATCCGGATGAAGTGGTTGCATTAGGTGCGGCCGTGCAGGCAAACATTCTCTCCGGAGGCTCGGAGGCCACCGAGAACATGCTTTTGCTGGATGTTACACCCCTCTCGCTGGGAATTGAGGTGGCGGGCGGTGTGACCGATAAGATCATCCTGCGAAATTCGACGATACCGGCTTCCGCCACGCAGCATTACACGACGCAGGTGGATGGCCAGGCGAACGTCGCCATTCACGTCCTGCAGGGGGAACGCGAACTGGCGAAGGATTGCCGCTCTCTGGCGCGATTCGATTTGAAAGGCATTCCGCCCATGGCGGCCGGACTGCCGCGCATCGAAGTCCGCTTCCTGATCGATGCCAACGGAATTCTGAACGTGACTGCGCGCGAGCAACGCAGCGGTAAGGAAGCGGAAATTTCTGTCCAGCCCAGCTACGGACTGACGGACAACCAGGTCGAGAGCATGATTCTGGACTCGTTCGACTATGCCGAAGAAGATTTCCGGGAGCGCCAGTTGATTGAGGCCCGTAATGAGGCTGAGACTATCCGGTCGGCGCTGGAAAAGGGACGCAAGAACCAGGCCTGGCAGCAACTCGCAAATGACGAGCGCAAGAAAATAGACAAGCTTGAAAAAGCGCTGCGCACCGCCCAGACCGAGGAGGATTACCAGGCAATTCGGAAGGCGATTGAAGGGCTGAACCAAGCGACCTTCCGTCTGGCAGAATTGATGATGGATACGGCCGTCGCCTCGGTGCTCAAGGGCAAGACCATAGACCAGGCATACCTTGGCGAAGGCCCTGCGGCGCCTCGTCCGGCGGCCAAAGCGGATTCTAAGTAGGAGGGTCTCAGATCTCAGGCAATCCAACTCTGAGACCTGCGACCTGCCACCTGAGACCCAAACCAATGTCCGACAACAGGCAACACGCCCGCAGCGCAAGCGTCGACAACGCGGCCGAGAGTACGGTGCAGGTAACGTTTCTGCCGGAAGGCAAAACGGCGACCTTCGAGCATGGCAAGCTGCCTTACCAGGATCACGGAAAAGCAGGGTCGATTTTAGATGTTGCGCTGAACCACGGCATTCACCTGGAGCACGCCTGCGGCGGCAACTGTGCCTGCACCACCTGTCACGTTTGGGTCAAAGAAGGGACTGAGAACCTCGCCGATATGGACGACGATGAGGCGGACCGGTTGGACATGGCTGCCGATCTCCAGCTAAACTCCCGTCTCGGTTGCCAGACGGTGATTACGAAGCCGGGTAAGGTTGTGGTGGAAATTCCGGCTTGGAGTCGGAACTACGTTTCAGAAAGCGGCACCTAGCAATTAGCCCTTGGCATTTAGCCCTCGCCCGTCGGTACTCACGCTCAGGAGCCAAATGCTACTTGCTGCCCGGGAGCACACTATGCCCAAAGACCTGACTTGGGACGACGCCGACGCTATCGGCATCCGGCTCTCCGAGACCCATCCCGAAATCAATCCCCTTGAAGTGCGCTTCACCGACCTGCACCGCTACGTCACCCAGCTGCCCGGTTTCAAGGACGATCCCAAGAAGTCCAATGAGGGCAAGCTGGAAGCGATCCAGATGGCATGGCACACCGAGTTCCTGGATCGAACGCAGGGATAGCTGGCTGAACGATGTCAATGTTTGACTGTCACAGACATGTTACAAGTGTTTCGGCTTTAGCGCCCGAGGCGAGTCTTGGCCAAACCTCCCCGAGACCTCGCGCGTAGCCTCTTTAGCACCTGTTTCGTCACCGCCAGCAGTTGGGGCCATCGCTTCTATTTTCAAACGGAACGAATGGCTGGTCTGTTTATCAATACACTGTTTCACTATCGCGGTGAGGGGAAGTACTTGTTACAGGGATTTGTTCTAATGCCGAACCATTTTCACGTTTTTTTCACACCTACTGGCGTCATATTAGAAAGAGTCATGCCGATCATCAAAGGCGGATTCTCTCATCGCGCCCGTAAGGAACTCGGTTGCAGGTGCAGATTTGGGAACGCGGATACTTGGACCATCGGATTCGCGACGGAAATGATTTTGAACCGAACCGGGAATACATCCGTCAGAATCCGATAAAGGCGGGGTTAGCGAGTTCCGCAGAGGAGTAGGCCTACTCCTCTGCGCGCGGCGAGATGATTCTCGACGACTGCCCTCACGGGCTAAAGCCCGCTGCCATCATGGAAGCTTATCGGCACGACTAGAGTCGTGCCCTCCCTCTCGCCCCAAGTTTCTTGCCTGCCTCTTATCCCGGCGGCCATTTCAGATGTCTTCCTCCAATCAGGTGGACGTGAAGATGGAAGACGCTCTGCCCGGCGCCCGGACCGACATTTATCACCGTGCGGTATCCTTCTTCGATGCCACGTTCGCGTGCGATTTGGGCAGCCACCAGGTGGCAATAGCCGATAGTTTCGGAGTCTTCCGGCCTGGCTTCTTTTAATCCTCGAATATGCGTCTTGGGAATCACCAGCACGTGCGTGGGCGCTTGCGGCCTGATGTCTTCAAAGGCGAAGGTGCGCTCGTCCTCGTAGACTCTCTTGGACGGAGCCTCACCTCGAATAATGCGGCAGAAAAGACAGCCGGGTTCGTAGTCGGGCATGAAAACAGTTTCTAGTTTCTGGTTTCTAGTTTCAAGACCAGTTTCAAGTTTCTTGTTTCCGGTCAAGGCTCAATCGAGTCGCACCACGAAAACGGCTCCTTCGGTGGTCTGGGTTGCATGGGCAAGTTCTTCGGCGCGATGGCGATCGTCATCCTTGACTCGTACTCGCACCCACCAGGCGCCGGTGGGACTGGCGAACTGGAGCACCTTGGCGGTGTGATAGCGGCGCGAGAGGTGTCCGGCCAAGTCGTCTGCCGCATGCTTGTCATCAAAAGCACCGATTTGGACCGCCCACCGTCCGCCGGAATCGAGTGGAGCGGGGGTTTGCATTAATTCGACTTTTACTTTCGCCAGCCCTGGTTGCCAGACGTCCAATTTCTTCGCGGCAGCCAGAGAAAGGTCTAGAATACGGCCTTCAATGAATGGACCGCGGTCGGTGATACGAACCAAAGTCGACCTGCCGGTCTTTACGTTGGTGACGCGCACGATTGATCCCAACGGCAGCGTGCGATGTGCCGCCGTGAAGGCGTGCATGTTGTAGACCTCGCCATTCGAGCCGCGCCGGTTGTGGTAGGGAGCGCCGTACCAACTCGCGATTCCGATTTCTGTGTAGATCGGTTTAACATCGGGCGGAAGGCTGATAAGGTCACGATCTTCCGCCGGCTCCTTCGTTTCCGGCTGAGTCACCGGGGGCGCGGGAACGCGGTCAGGTTCCGGTTGCGCGATGGGAGGCGGAGGGGGTACGTTCACCTTCGTCTGCTTACGGCCACCGCCGCAGCCGGTAAGAAGCACGCCCGCCACCAGAATCACGACAGGGAACCAGCGGGCGATCAGGCGGGCTTGTGTTCGTCGAGATAGTCGGCGAGTTTGGACAACTTCTCGGCAGCCGCGCGAATGGCCTTGGTCGAGCGCGAGCGAACTGCCGGCACCACCTCTTTGTTCAGGTAGGCAATCAGTTCTGCGCTGTCTTTCTCCAGGCGCTCGGCGAAGTCGGCTACCGACTTGTTGACTCGTGCGCCGGCCTCTCCGACCTTGCGGTTGAAGTCGCTCATAGATGTCACTTGCGGACGCGAATATGGGCACTCGTGCGTCGCGGATACCAGGCTCGCTCATTATTTCGTGCTCCAGGACGACGGTCAAGCCCGGCGCATCCAGGCTGCCACGGGGCGCAGTAATACGACGCAAGTGTCTGCCGGAAGGTTTGCTGTAGAATCGCGCCATGCGCAAACGGCTGACGGCTCTAGTGTTGTCATTGATGACGATGCTGTGGTGGGCTGGCTGCACGATGTGGGGCGAACGCAAGCCGCATGTGTGGAAGGATGTGACCGGCGGTGAATCCCTGGAGCGAGTTTTTTGGGAGCAAGTAAAAAACAAGAAGTGGGCAGAGCTGGAGCCGCACCTGGCCGCCACTTATGTTCTGGTTACGAGGGAGGGAACTTTGGACCGAACGACCGGGCTCGAGTATTGGAAGCAACTCGAAATCCGCGAGTACTCGCTAGGCGACTTCAATGTGCAACCGAATGGCAATACCTATGTTGTTGCTTACACGCTAAGCCTTCACGGCAAACTCGCGGGACGCCCCCTGCCTGACACCCCAATGTGCGCCATGACGGTCTGGCAACATTTGGCGCGCGACTGGTACGCGATTGCTCATTCCGAGTCGCCTGCCACCAGCTCGACGCAAAGCAAATAGTCGGTGAGCGAGAAATTTAACCGCCGAGATCGCCGAGTTCGCTGGAAAGGGACTTTAACGCCGGCGGGGGTTGAAGTTTTTCGCTAACGAACCAACGCCGGGTACCCTTCTTCTGCGATAAGAAAGCGCAATACCGTGCAGAAAAACGGTGCACACTCCTAACCAGCGCGTTGAATACTCTTCTGCGGTTCACGTAGAATGCCCGTCCAAATGATGCGCGAATGTCGGTGCGACTCGGAGATGAGTCTACGCTTGTTTGGACGGCGGCTCCTGCTCTGGTACGACGCTAACAAACGTGATTTGCCGTGGCGTAAAAATCGCGACCCTTACCCTGTGTGGCTGTCTGAAATCATGTTGCAACAAACGCGCGTGGCCGCCGTGGTGAAGTATTACGCGCGATTCCTAAAGCGCTTTCCGACCGTGCAGGCGTTGGCGATGGCCCGTGTTTCGTCGGTGTTGGCCGCGTGGAGCGGCCTGGGATACTACCGGCGAGCGCGAGCCCTGCATCAAGCCGCAAAAACGATTGTAAAGGATGGTGCGTTCCCCTCCACCGCTAAGCGGTTACAAACTTTGCCGGGGGTTGGACGATATACAGCCGCCGCCATCGCCAGTATCGCCTTCGGCGAGCCGATTGCGGTGGTGGATGGGAATGTCGAACGCGTGCTCGGGCGTGTCACCGGGAAGAATCGTTCGCAGGAAGAACTGTGGCAGTCGGCGCAGACTCTACTAAGCCGACAGCGCCCGGGAGATTTCAACCAGGCGATGATGGAGCTGGGTGCCACGATCTGCCTGCCAAGGCAGCCGAAGTGCCGGGTGTGCCCGGTTTCCAAGCACTGCACTACGCGTGGCGAATTGTCCCACCCGAAGGTTGAAATCCGGCACAAACGCGAGATTTGCTACGGACTCAACCTCTGTGAGGATTCAGTGTTTCTGGTGCGGCGTGCGAAAAGCTCGTCGCTGATGCCGGGGATGTGGGAACTGCCGGAGATACTCGAGCCCAACGCCAGTCACCAAACTACGCTGACACTCAAGCATTCGATTACCATCACGGATTACACGGTGCGGGTAGCCCGAGGCCCGGTGCTCGATTCGATTTCGGGCCAGTGGGTACGCCGTTCGCGATTGGCAGCGCTCCCGCTCACCGGGTTAGCCCGGAAAATCCTTCAGGCGACTCAGGTCATCCAATAAGGAGGTTTGGAAGCCATGGGTTGGATTCGTAACATCTTCGGAGGAAAGAAAGAGATGGCTGCGTTAGCCGACGGAACTAGGGCCCCGGATTTCACGTTGCAAAACACCGAAGGGAAGCAGTTTTCTTTGAAAGGCGCGCTGGCGCGAGGTCCAGTGGTGCTTGCGTTCTTCAAGATTTCCTGTCCGGTTTGTCAGTACGCGTTGCCTTATCTGGAGCGGATTTACAAGGCATATGGCAATAAGAAGGTTGCCATTTTCGGCATCTCACAGGACAAGCAGCGCGACACCTTGGGATTTATGCAGGAGTACGGGATAACCTTCCCGGTGCTGCTCGACGATAATGATTCCTATCCGGTTTCCAACGCCTATGGCCTAACCAACGTGCCTACTATCTTCTGGATTGCCGAAGATGGAGAAATTGAAATTTCCAGTGTGGGCTGGTCGCGCAAGGATGTAGAGGAGATTCACCGCCGGGCAGCCGAGCAGATCGGCGCCGGAGTCGTGCCTCTGTTCAAGCCTGGCGAGGATGTGCGCGACTTTCGTGCGGGTTGAGGGTCAAAGAACTGATCCCGCGGTCGCGGGACGACACCCCGAATTGGAATTGAAACTGGTAGGTGTGTTCGGCGGTCACAACGGCTGACCGCGCCTAGAAAGTATCCTCGCGAAGAGTCTAAGCTTCACGCGGCGGGTCTCCAAGCGACCTCGTGTTCTCCCAAATCCGCGTGCTTTGCGTACAATAGTCCCTTCCAAATTCCTTCAGGAGTGATCATGCGCAAGGTTACCGCTCTCTTGCTGTTGTCTTTGGTGTGCGGTCTTCTCTATGCGGCTCCAGCTCGTCGGAACACTCGTGTGGCGTCGCCTCGCCTGCCCGGGGTCGCTTTTGCCGCCCTGGAAACCATCAATCCTGAGCACATCCGCGCACATGTCCGGTTTCTTGCCAGCGATCTTCTGGAGGGACGCGGGACCGGACAGCGGGGCGGTGATCTGGCAGCGGAATACATTGCCACGCAGTTTGCTCTATACGGTCTGAAACCCGCCGGAGACGGTGGAACTTATATGCAAAGGGTTCCAATGGTAGGTGTGGCGACCCAACCGGAGACAACGTTTTCGCTGATTCCAGAGAACGGCGAAGCCATCAATCTGAAGCTGCTCGACGACTATGTTGTCTCCAACCAGACGGAGCAGCCGCAGTCGGATCTGAATTCCGGAATCGTTTACGTCGGCTACGGAATCGTTGCTCCGGAATACAACTGGGACGATTACAAGGGCGCGGACGTCAAAGGCAGGATTCTGCTCATGCTGGTGAACGAGCCGCCTTCGGATGATCCGAATTTCTTCAAAGGCAAGGCGCTGACCTATTACGGACGCTGGACCTACAAGTACGAAGAAGCAGCCCGCAAAGGCGCAGCGGGGGTCATTTTGGTCCACAAGACCGACATGGCAAGCTACGGCTGGGACGTCGTGCGCAATTCCTGGTCGGGGGAACAGGCTTACCTAAGGTTGGAGGCCGGCCCCAAGCTCACGGCCGCTTCTTGGATCCAGTTGGACGTGGCGCGCAAGCTGGCCAGCAGCGCGGGGATGGACATGGACAAGATGATGGCCGACGCCCGCTCACTCGATTTCCGTCCGGTTCCTCTTCCCGTGAGATTAGAAGCCCACATCGTGAGCAAGGTTCGACCGTTCGACTCCAACAATGTAATCGGAATTATTCCCGGTTCTCATCCCAGGCTGAGAGAGCAAGCGGTGATATATACGGCCCATTATGACCACCTTGGCATCGTGCCCGGTCGTGCGGGCGACAATATCTATAACGGCGCCAATGACAATGCCACGGGATGCGGCATCCTGCTGGAGATTGCGCGAGCCTATGCGAGCGCGGCGCAGAAACCACCACGTTCGATTATTTTTGCCTCCGTAACCGGAGAAGAAAGAGGCTTGCTGGGTTCGGAGTACCTGGGCAAGCACCCACCGATTCCAGCAGCGAGGATCACGCTAGATCTGAACTTTGATGATGTTCCGCCCTTGGGTGTACCACAAGAAGCAGAGGTCTCCGGCTCGGAGCGGACCACGTTTTATCCGGTGGTGGAAACCACCGCCAAAGACTTCAGATTGGCTATCAGGCCCGATTCGCGTCCCGAAGCAGGGCATTACTATCGTTCTGATCATTTCAGCCTGGCCCGGGTGGGGATTCCCTCTTTCTCGATCAATGAAGGCATTAAGTACAAAGGGCATGATGCGTCCTGGGGGATGCAGCAAGCCGAAGATTTTACGGCCAAGCATTATCACCAGCCTAGCGATGAATACCATCCCGGCATGGATTTCATGGGCGACGCGGTAATCGCCCGCTTCGGCTTCGCCCTCGGTTGGAAAGCTGCCAGCTTGCCCGAGGAAGTTGGCTGGGAGCGAGGCGACGAATTCGAACCGGCACGCCTCAAGAGCCAGAGCGGGCAATAGCAGAAAAAACGTTATTTTGGCCGAGGCTTACCTCTTAGGTAGGTAACTTGAGTAACCTTTTGTCTGCCCATCCTGAGTGCTACGCTCGACCTATCGGCAGCTAAATCAGCAGCTTCCGAAGAGAGCGCATTGCCTGGGCGCAATCCTGCCCGCCCTGTTCTTTCTTTGGAATGCAGCGCTTGCGAGGTACGCCTGAACAGCCCGCATGCCACGGATTCCCATCTTCAAACTCGGACACGGCCCCGATCAGTTTGATCGGCCGGTTCTATCGAGTTACACGCCGCAGCTCACGCTGGAGGGCCTCTCTGCCGGTGTCGACAATCTGCGCCATGACGTGTACATCAGCCCCAAGTTTGTGGAGCAGATGCGTCTGCAGATTGCCCGCCTGATTGCGCGCCACGGGGACGTCGAGCGTGTGCTGACCAGCGATGCGCCTACGTTTACGGCGGGCAAGCCGTTCGGCAGCCCGAAGCCTGCTCAGGCACGTATGAAGTCCGAACCGGCTGAAATCAAAACCCTGTTGACCAAGTTGCAGGTCGCTGCTCTGAGCCGGGCCAAGGCGGAACACAACATTTCTGTGGACCTGCTGGCGCGTCTGGCGGTGATTAAGTTCCTGCGTGCCGAGTTGGTCGGTCAATTTGCTCAAGTCCTGGAACGCTGCCGCATGATGCTGAAGAATTATGAAGGAGTACGCCAGCAGGGCGGGTTGGAGTTTCGCGAGCGCGTGGCGGCTTTCCAGGTGGGCAAAAAAGCCGTGCTGCGCAAGACCGCACAGGACCTGTTCCAAAGCTTGCAGGAGATCGAGAAGGAAACTCTGGCCCGCATGCGGCGCTCTTTATTCGGGGACACGCCAGGCGCGGACTACCGGTTGTTTATCAATCGCCTGATTTTTACCGACGACGGGCGCGACGATTACATCAACGCCGATCATTATGTGATGCTGGGTAACTGGGACCGCGACCCTGACCGGTTCCCCCAGATGCGTGAGGTCGCCTGTGCTTTTCTGCAATCGCTCGATCTCGGCCCTGCAGCAAAAGATCCTGCTGCCATCGACGGCTGGCTTAATTCGCCAGACAATGCCCAGGAATTGGTTGCGGGAGGAACACCTGACCCGTCTACCGGGCAAGGTCTAGCGCAGGAAGCACGATTAGCGCTGTGGGTGAAATTGTTGGAAGAAGCCAGGGTGATGGACCACGTCATCGCTTCCTACGAGGTGATACCGCTTTTGTCCGAGTACTCCCCACGCATCAACGCGCAGCAGTTGAAGAACGGCTTGGTCTCGCGCGAGGAGTACAACCGGGTCGAGAAGCTCATCCTGCAGCACGGACGTCTTTCCACCGACAGCCTGTTCGCCGCGGTGGGACGTGTTTCGGGTTGCCACGGACCGGACCGGACAAAAATTGCGGGCCGCTTTTTGCGCGACTTCTTACGTTACCATCGCGACCTGCGCCGGCTGGAGGCACTCAACTCGGCACTCGACGGCGTCAACCTGATCGGCAACGAGAAATTGCGGGAGCTGTCTTCGGTCAACGGCACCCTGTATGAATTTCTCCTCCCCGATGAACAACGGCCGACCGAAGAAAAAGTTCTTCACCACGTGATCATCAAGGCGGACATACGCGACTCGACCCGTCTGACGCGCTCTCTCATGGACCGAGGTTTGAATCCGGCTTCTTACTTCAGCCTCAACTTCTTCGAACCTGTTTACAAGCTGCTGCCAAAGTACAAGGCGACCAAGGTCTTCCTCGAAGGTGACGCCATGATCCTGGCGCTGCTCGAGAAGGAAGGCGAGCCCGAGCTGGCGGTCAGCCGCGCTTGTGTGCTGGCGCGCGAAATGCTGGACATCGTTCGCGGGTACAACCATCTCCTGCAGCGTGCGGGGCTGCCGCCCCTAGAATTGGGCATCGGGATTTCTTATCAGGACTCGGCGCCGCTGTATCTGGTGGATGGCGAGCAGCGCATCATGATCTCCGACGCGCTGAATGAAAGCGATCGCCTGTCCTCGTGCAACAAGCGGGCGCGCAAGGCCGTGGAGCGGCTGGAAACCCTCTTCAACGTGTATGCATTCCAGACCGTCAGCGATGCCGATGCCGGCGAGAACGCTGACGATTTCATGATGAGTTACAACTTGAACGGGATACGCATCAGCCCGGCGGCTTTCGCGAAGTTGCAGAAAGAAATCTCCCTCGAGCCGCGCCATCTGGATGCGCCCGCCTTATGGGGCAGCGAGCGCTCTCGCCTGCATAGCGGGCTGGTTCCGGTGGGCAGCGACATTTTCCGCAAAATCGTGGTGCGGGAGAGTCAGATCCCGCAAATCGATCCTCGCAACTCCTCCTTTAAGGGCTGGACCGACCGCTCGTACTACGAAGTGTGCTCCAATCCCACCATCTACGCGATGCTCGGAGAAGAAGGCGCAGCCGGCGCGTGAAATCGTGCCTACCCCAAAGATGTTGTGGGCGGTCCGGAGTTCTACGCCCAATCCCCTCTGGGTATGGCGGCTGCACAGGACCCCGGGATTTCGTGCCGTCCTGAAGCTCGAACTCTACAACCGGGGGTGAGTATCCGCGGCCGCCTTCGCGACAGAAGCGTGTGCTGGTTGAAGTAGTTGCCGCGAATCCTGAAATCGACGATCTGGGTCCCGGTTAGGAGCTCCATAAGGCCGATTCTGCGTCTTTACGGCTACTTATGGGCCGGTCATGCGCCGTGACCCGTGAAGATTGTCCCCCAATCAGCCGGTCCAAATAAGTTGGCCCGGAGGCGCCGAGATGCTGATAAAATAACGTGATTTTCGGAGTATAATGTGTTCCTTCCCCCCAAGAAGGTATCAGGCCCTTCAAACCAAACCAGTCCTCGGTGAAGCAACTATGGCAGCAGTTTCAGAAGTAGTCCGTACAGGTATCGTAGAGTTAAGGAGCAATGTCGGCTCGTTTTATGCCAGACCCTCCCTTTGGGAACGACTTTACTTGGTGTGGACGTTCCGTAATTTTCACGCACTGCCTAAAGAAGTGCTGAATCCGCGCCAACGGCGGCTGGCCGAAAAGCTATGCCAGAGCGTGGATTTCACGGTCAGGGGTCCGATCATCCGGTTTCCCATTATTGGCGTCATCGAGAATGCTGCTCCGGCCCCAGTTGCGAAAACGCAAGCCTTTCCGGCCGCGAGCAACCTCGTCGAGATGACGGCAACCAAGGCGGAATTCGAAGTGCCGCGAGCGGTTGCATCCGGAGAGATTTCGCTGCGAACGGCCAATCCGGCTCAGAATCAACCGTTTATGGGGACTTTGGCCCGATACGGCACCAATGTCGTGGACCTGCCATCGGCCAAAGAAGAACCGGCACAAGCGAGTAGAGACGCCGAAACGGATCTGGCAGTATCGGATCCAGATACCGCGACACCCAGGACTCGGGGAACGCTCAGGTTGGTAGTGGTTGCCGGTTGCAGCATGGCAGCCCTGGGTCTTTTTGTCTATAGCCGAGGCGCACGGCCTGCGCCAGCCGCAGAAGCAACGCCGACTGTTTCCGCGATTCACCAAGCTGCTGTTCCTAGTCCACTGCCCACTCAACCGGAAACAGTTCTGCCATCGTCGTCGTCGCCCGCCAAGAGACCCGCAAAGAACCCTGCCCTAAAGCCACCCTTGCAACTGGCTGCCGCCAAACATCAGGAGAGCCAGCCCTCTTCCCCGATTATTCGCGTCCTGCCGGCTTTTCCTGCTTCTGATTCGACTACTCCCGTATCGCCTGTCGCCGCTGGAGCGGCTCCTGCCCCCATTGCTCCGGCACCAACTGCTTCTGTCCCGGCCCGGCCGGAACGCCTGCATGTTGCAGCGGCGCCGGAGAGCGGTTTTAAGTATCCGGTTGCGGGCAATCCAAGCCTGACTGGAAAAGTCAGTCTGAAAGCGGTGATCGGCCAAGATGGCGCCGTAAGGGAAGTCGACGTTCTAAGTGGCAATCGCGCCCTCGCCGGCGCCGCCGCCGGAGCCGTGAAGCGTTGGCGATATCATCCTTATCAACTCAATGGTCACGCCGTAGAAGCGGAAACTCAAGTTACGTTCAACTTCCTCGGCGATGATGTAGTTTCCATCAGCTTCTCTCGATAAGGGAGACGAGTTTCGCCGGCCGCCACACCGCGGGCAGCGGCTGGGTGCTGATGAAGCTGTAGGTGTGTAGGCCCGGTCGTCGTCGCCGCAAGCCATTTAGTGCCGAAGCCACGGCCTGGGGAAGCCTGGCACCGAAGTGCCGCATAAGCGACTGGGTGCTAATCTATTCGCAGGTTTCTTCTTGAACGCCGACTCCATCCGCAAACTTTTCGATGACGTCCGCAGCGGGAATCTCTCGCCCGACGATGCTGTCGAACGCTTGCGCCATCTTCCTTTCGAAGACCTCGGATTCGCTAAAGTCGATCACCATCGTGCACTCCGCGCCGGCATGCCGGAGGTCATTTTTGGGCAAGGGAAGACACCCGCCCAGGTTGCCGGAATCTTTGCCCGTTTGGCTCAACACAATCGCAACGTCCTGGTCACACGCGCCGACGAGAAACAATTTGTTTCAGTTAAGAAAAAGACCCCGAGGGCCGAGTACCGTTCCTTGGCCCGCGCCATCCTGCTGAAACGCGATTGCAAGAAGTATGGCAAAGGCAAAATTGCGGTGGTCTCGGCCGGCACCAGCGACATCCCTGTCGCGGAAGAAGCCGTGGTCACAGCTGAGGCCATGGGTAATGACGTCGAGCCCCTCTATGACGTCGGTGTGGCCGGCATTCACCGTCTTTTAGCCAACCGCAACTCGCTAACGACTGCTCGCGTGGTGATCGTCTGCGCAGGCATGGAAGGGGCGCTCCCCAGCGTGGTGGGAGGGTTGGTTGGTGTCCCCGTCATCGCAGTTCCCACCAGCGTTGGCTACGGCGCGGCGTTCAAGGGCGTCGCAGCCTTGCTGGGAATGATGAACTCCTGCGCCTCCAATGTCAGCGTAGTCAACATTGACAATGGCTTTGGCGCCGGATACGTCGCATCGCTGATCAATCGCTTATAGACAGGGCATTTTGCCGGTCGCCGGATTGACAATAGTCGTTATAACGAATAAAATGACCATGGTGGCCAAGAGTATTCAGGCCGAGATCAAGCAGACGAAGCCCTTCCCCAGCCTGGAGGAGGAAGCCGCGATTGCGCTCGCCCGTACGGCCGATCAACTGGGCCGTCATTTCGACGAACTCTTCAAGGCTCACGGACTGACAGGGACGCAATACAACGTATTGCGCATCCTGCGCGGCGCTGGAAAAGCGGGCCTGGCATGCAGCGAGATAGCCACCCGCATGATCAGCCGCGACCCGGATATCACGCGTTTATTGGACCGGACGGAGCGGGCGGGCTGGTGTACACGCAGTCGAAATACGAATGATCGCCGCGTGATCATTGCTCGCATCACGGCGAAGGGAATGGAGATCCTGAAGGAACTAGACCGTCCGGTCGAGGAGTTAAATAAGAGAGTCCTGGGTCCTATGAGCAATTCGCGCTTACGTTCCCTGCTGCGCCTGCTCGAAGGCGTGAGGGAAGCGGCCGCACGATTTTGTTGAAGCTATAGTGGTTATAACGACATCGGTTTACTCATTAAAAGGAGAGTAGGCTTACGACGAGTGCAACCGTTGTTTCCGCACCGGAGAGGCAGAATGTGGTCGCTCTTGGTCGCTCTGCGGCTCGGCCTTTTCACCCGCGTGGCGGCACTCCTGCTGGCGATTGACATGTCGGTCGCCGTGCTTCTGGTGCATGGGAAGAACGGGTTCTTCCTTGCCAACGGCTTTGCGTATGCCCTAACCCTGCTGATCACTAACCTTGGGCTGGCGCTGGCCGGATCGGGCGTGCTAGCCATTGATAGGTGATCGCCGGTCGGCGCGACTAGAGACCTGGACCAGCCAGTTCTAGCGCTTATAGCCGAATTCCCGCAGCAGTTCCTGGCGGGCGTTGACGTCGGCGTCTGACTCGACTCCTTTGGGCGAGTTGCCATCGATCACTCCCATCACGCCGCGTCCCTGCTCGCTGCGGGCGATCACGACCTCAACCGGATTGGCGGTTGCGCAGAAGATGGAGCAGACCTCATCCACGTTGCGCAGAGCTTTCAGAAGGTTGATGGGATAAGCATTGCGGACTACCAGCACAAAGACGTGTCCCGCCCCCAAGGCTTGCGCATTGCGGACTGCTACCACCTTGAGTTCGTCATCATTGCCGTCGCAGCGCACCAGGCAGGGCCCGGAAGCCTCGTTGAAAGCGAGGCCAAACTTAGCCTGCGGAACCGTGCCTACAACCGCCTCATAGAGATCTTCTACTGTCTTGATGAAGTGCGATTGTCCAACAATGACGTTCGCGTCCGAGGGGAATTGCATGCGCACCGATTCAAATTCGAGCATCGCGCCCTCCCAGCGATTGGCATGATAACCCCACGGAATGCGAATCGTGGAAGAAGTGCGGGGCGATTGCCCGCTACTTCCCGCGCGAAGCAATCACCCCGGATCTATGCGTAGGCAGCGATGCCCCCGCTAGACTAGAAGTTGATATCTCGAAGGCCCAGCGCACGCGGCGGAAAGTTCCTGTTGCCGCCAGGCAATGCGCAGAAGTCGAAACTGATATTGGCGCTCCCGCCCAAGGTGTTGTCCACGTACGACTGCTGGCCAGCTATAACCGCACCGTAAATGTTGGTATGGTCCGAACCGCCACCGGTGAAGGAGATCACGCCGGTGACGATGATTACGCCGTAGAACTGCAAACCGCCGTGAATGTCTAGGTTGCCATTGACCACCAGCACCCCGTTACCGGTGCTTCCGCCCGTCAATTGCACATTGCCAGGTACAACCGTAATCTGCGATTGCATGTTCGCGGGACCGACGGGATTGACCGGCGGGTCGGGTGGAAAGGTGGGAGGCACGCCAAGGCTAGCTCCGGATCGTGTGCCGCAACTACCCGACGTGCAGCTCCAATTGTACGGGGGGCCGGTCACGTCAACTGAACCCGGCGCGGTGCTGTACTTCTGCACTAGTTCATTTACGTCCCAGGTCCAAGGCTGGTTCTGTACGACCGGCGGACTGGTGCCAGCGACCAGGGTCTCGGAATTATTCGGATTTTGCACCGTGCTGGCGGAATAAATGGAGTAATGGGTTCCGTCGCACGTGGGCGCGATGGCGCCCGTGACCCGGTTCGTGCATGTGGTTTGCTGGTTATTACCATTACCTGTCGTGGTACACGTACAGGAGCAGAAATCGTATCCGTTAACGGTCAGCGAACCATTTAGGTTTACGTGGTCCTGAGAATCGACCGCACCGTGAGTCACCAGCGGCGGATCTTGTGCCACTTCCATCTGCAGGACGCGAGTCGCTCCATTGGGGGTGGAGGCGAATGCAGTCAATACGTACACGGGTGTATGTCCCGGAGGATCGCTGCCGGTGCCGGCCGAGCAACTTGGGTCGCCGGGAAAACTGTTGAGGGGCAGTTCGCTGGCGCCATTCCAGCAAATGGGTGTGCTGGGTGTTACGCCACCATTGTTTGCCGCGCCTTGGGCGTAATAAGGTGCATTCGTTGCGTTTACTTTCCGCTCGATTCGCACCCAGCGGTAGTCTAGCGCAGTGAAAGTGGCCGGATTAACCCCCAGTTGAGCGGCGGTATCGTCGGGAATGGGCGCCATGTAGTTGTTACTACCTACGCCTGGACAACCGCCGCCACTGACTGCCGGAAATTCCGTACACAATTGATTGTCCTGGTCAGGCCCGGCTGCAACGGGATTAACGGTGGCTGCATCCGGGTTCACCACGTAGACAATCGAGTTTGCGTTCCCGGGGGTGGCGGGCGGTCCAACCACCAGGTGAGGCGCTACGTTGGCGGGGGTCATGCGTTCGCGGACGTTCTGCAGGCCAGCCATGGCGGCAAAATATGCCTGCTGAGACGACCGATAGTTGCCATTGACCAGAGTTTCCGAATCGGTGAGGTAAAGCAATCCGATGCCGATGCCCGTCAGCAAAAACAACGCGAACAGAGCTGTTAGCAGTGCTATCCCTCGTTCATTGCGTTTCATTTTTGTTCCCCTTCAGCGTTTTCACCCCGGGTTGCGCGGATGGCACTTTCAACCTCGGCAATGATCTTGTCCTGCCTGGCCAGGCTTTCATCCTGTCTCGCCAGCGAATCGGAATAGACTCGTCGAAGCGATTCATCATTGGTTTCTGCCAGCTTGCGCCTGACCTTGTCGTAGTTGTCGATCAATGTCTGCCGATCATGTTTGGCGTTCTCCAGCAACGCTTGAGCCTGCTGGAGACTGCCGTTGGTCAGCAATCCCTTAACCGTCACGCCCGGCTTGGAATTCTTCGTTTGAGACGGCGAGGGCTTAGCCCCCGGCTCCGTGGAAGAATTGGTTGAGGGGAAGATGTCTTTGCTATCTGATCCAGCTACTTTCGGAGATGGTTCAGGTGCGGTTGCAACACTTGGAATGTCATCATTGGTTATGACGCGGGCAGCTCTGTGAGCGGGCTTCTTATGTCGTGCCACATCTGCCAAGGACTGGTCCGAAGACTGAGCGCTGCTCGCGGCAGCCAAAACCAGGACCGTGGCACTCATAAGCACGGTTTTGCATAAGAGGCCTACCACCTGCGGGCAGAATAGCCCGCCTCTAGTTCTGGCGAGGCATTGCGAATTGATTCGTGTGTTCATGTCAGTTATTGATTTTGGCGGTGACTGTGACCGTGGACGGTATCCGCATTTGGGTCGACGGGTCTGCCGAGAGGGTCAGGGTATTGACCGTCACGATAATGGACTTGACTCTTGCAAGGGCCACGGCATTATTCAAGTCCACGGGCATAGCCACTGGGTTGCCGTTCTGGTCCAGGGCGGTGAAGACGCTCGGAGTCTTATATGCGGCATAAGCAACATCATTCGCGATTCCGTGACTACTGCCGGTGAGCGCCAGGGAAGCGCCGGCTGCACCAACGCCAGCGCTATTGAGAACGTTGCTCAAGCCCGACACGTAAACGGGAGCCGGCTGAGCCAAAGGAGCGGCATCCTGCTTCCGAAGCTGGCTGCGTTCGAGCGTGCAGGGGCACGTGCTGCCACCAGCTACCGGATTGCCGTTGCTGTCCATCAGCTTGTAATCGACAACGTCAACGACACCATCGTTATCGATATCGCCTTCAAACCAAAGTTCGGATGGCGATACCCTGACCAGACCGACTGCCACTCTTGCGTCATTTACGGCGGGAACGGCGAGAGCGTTGGGGTTGAACAAATTGTCGCCCGGGTACCCGGCCTGGTGGAGTTCGCGGGTGATCTCGTCGAGCAGGTTGCGACTTTCCGCAGTCGAGTCCACCTTGGTTTCTTCGGTTTTATAAACCTGCTGAAGCTTGTTCACCTGCGCGAAGATGCCGGCCATGAGTATGAGCATGATGGCCAGCACGATGAGCACTTCCAGCAATGTAAAACCGGATTTGCTATGGTGATAAGTTGAATGGGGGCGATGCATTATGTGCCTCCAATCCCGCGCAGCGTGATCGGTTGGGCGAACATAACACTCTGTTTCCCGCCTACGACAGGGCGTGCCGACACGGTGATTAACCGTGTGTTGGCGCTGACCGCCTGCACGCTCCAGCGCACATCAAAGGTAGCCTGCCGTCCGTTGCTGCCGCAGGCCACGAATTGCATCTTGTAGTTGGCAGGCACTGCGGCATAGGCCTGGTTAATCCAGTCGATGTTGTAATTGGTATCGAGCAACGCGCCACCAGGTGCGGTCGCAATCGTCCAGTTCTGTGCACCACCTGGATTGCAATCTGTCATAGTGATGTTTACGGCGGTATTGGCAGGTTGTGCGGCAATCCGTTCCAGCACCGTTTGCGCCAACATGGTCCCCGCGGTGTCGAACTTGGCTGTACCGTTGCCCGCGATTGCCGAGGCAAACACAACCACCATCCCTCCCATACCGACAGCAAGAACGGTCATGGCAATCAACAGCTCGATCATGCTCATGCCGCGTTGCGGCCTACTGCAATCTTTCCTCAATCGAATGCTTTTTCTGGATTTCACGTCTTTCACCGACTATTCCACCGCGTTGTCTAAATGTTTGTCCAATTGCCGCCCGAATAACTCCACGTCTTCACCTGACCTGCCGGCGTTATGGAAACGGCAGCCCACGTTTGTTGTCCGTTGAGGTTTTGTTTTAGGTAATACACAAAGCCGACTTCGAAGCCGCCGCCGCCAGGGAGGTAGTTAGTGCAGATCGCCCCATTGAACGCGCAGGGTAACCCTCGGCCGTTGAAACGTGCAGGCGGATCCTGGGGATTGGCGAAACCCAGCGTGGCCGCAGGAATGAGGGGAGCTCCCGCATTCGTCTGAGTGATGTTAGCTGGCAACTGCACCAGGGGCTCACCCTGGCCGGCATCAATTGCGCCGTTGGGTGCTCCCACCGGAAACGAATCAAGAAAAACCTGCGTATTCCCCCCCGCGGTTTGGATAGGAACCAAGCGGTTATTTCGTACGCAAAACATCCTGGATCTTTGCAACAAAGAAGCGAGGTCCACCATTGCACCGCGGAGTTGATAAGTTCGTCTGACATTCTGAAAAATCGGTACGGCCATTGCGGTCGTGATTAGTAAAATCGCGCCTACTATTACCAGTTCCAGCAGTGAGAAGCCCGCTCGCTTGCTGATGCGCTTCCGCCTATTGCGCTGAAACCCGATCAAGCATCGCTCGCGCATCGGATTAATGATGGTCGGACACAGTGTGATCGGCATGTTCTCTACCATGAGCGTGCTCTGGAGCACTTGATTTAACGACGTTCGAAAGCGACTACGCATGCAAGCTTGCTCGCGAATCTGGCTGAAGCCTGCATGGAGGGAGGATCGTTTGTCTTGAAACTCGTGTACTCTGTTTCAGCCTTCACAGAGCTTCAACAAGCATTATGAACCCGCGCTTATTATCAACAAGGTAACCAAAGTGAGCTATGTGCAGTTACTTGTGCAACGGCTCGGATATCGGCCTCTCGGTAATTATTGAAAAGTTTTCAGCGAAGGTTACTTTGGTAAGAGGCGTGGAAAGAGAAGCAGCGTTTCTTAGGTAGCGATGCCGCATAAGCAATCTCGGCTGAGACCGGCAGCTTCTCAGCCAGATAAAAAAGGAGCACTCGCGTGCTCCTTTCCCAGTTTGGTTTTGTTACTTTTTACGGTGCTTCGATCAGTTCCATCTTGCCGTCGCGGGTGCGGTGTAGAACCATCAGCCTGCCTTTCGGATCGCGGAAGACGAAAACGTCGCGATCGCGGAACTGAGCTTCTTTGATTGCCTCTTCCAGCGTCAGCGGACGCAGTGCAACCGAATCGCTGGAGCGTACCAGGTGAGCCTCAGTTGTCCGCGAGACCTGCGGAAACTTGTGTACGACAATGGGAACCGCGGTTCTTTCCGTCGTGCCCACCGCCGCCTGTAACGCCACCTGTTTGCCTTCGCCGTCCCAGCCTTTATGCGGCTGGCGTTTCTTGGTTCGCCAGCGGGTCTTGTATTTCACCGCCTGTTTTTCCAGGTGTTCAAGAGCCTCGTTGACGGCTGACAGCATGTCGCTGGCCTGGGCCAAACCGACAATCGGTCCGTTGCGCGGACTGACGGTAATTTCCGCCTTGTGCCGATGCTTCTCCACGGCAAGAATGACCTTGGTATCGAACTTATCGCCTAATATTTTTTTGATTTTAGTAAGACCGGTTTCCACTTCCTTACGAATGGCAGGAGTGATTTCATACTGTCTTCCGGTGTATTCCACGTTCATCGTGCGCCCTCCCTGGGTCCTAAACTGAACTCTTTGGGCATAACCGGTTAAGTTGACTTCCGATCGCTCGATTTCTGGTGGTGGAAGGCTCCAATCAACAATCAGAAATCAACAACCAGAAATTTCACTTCTTCACTCTGCGCTGGTGGGTGCTGGGGATGCGCATGTCTTCCCGGTACTTCGCAACCGTTCGGCGAGTGACCTGGATACCCTGCGACTGGAGGATGCGGGTGATCTGTTCGTCGGTTAACGGCCGAGTGGGGTCTTC
Source organism: Terriglobales bacterium (assembly GCA_035272945.1). Lineage (GTDB taxonomy): Bacteria > Acidobacteriota > Terriglobia > Terriglobales > Acidobacteriaceae > Gp1-AA122. The sequence continues at coordinate 9,157 of DATEPX010000091.1, read as the reverse complement.
TTCCTCGATAAGCTTCTTGACGCGCCGCTTCAGGATCAGCAACGAAGTCGCGCCGCCTTCCGGCCCGTTCACGCTCTCGCTGAAGAAGTAACGCAATTCAAATACGCCCTGTGGTGTGTGAGCGTACTTGTTGGCCACCGCACGGCTGACGGTGGATGGATGCACGCCGATTTCTTCGGCCACCTCCTTGATCATCATGGGTTTTAGCTGGTCAATGCCTCTTTCCAGGAAATCCTGCTGCCGCCCCACAATGGCATAGCAGACCTTCATGATCGTCTGCTTACGCTGCTCGATGTTCTTGATGAGCTGGATGGCGCTCTTGTAGCGCTCCTTCACGTAGTTGCGCGTGTCCTTGTCGTTGACGTCCTTGGTGAGCAGTCGTCGATAGGCTGGATTGAGGCGGAGCGTGGGGAGATCTTCATCATTCATCACTACCAGCCATTCGTCGCCATGCTTCACGAAAGCCACGTCCGGCTCGATCAGCCGCGGCTGGACTTTGTTGTAACGTAGGCCGGGTCGCGGATCGAGCGTCTTGATGAATTCCAGGGCAGTGGCCACGGCTTCGACGGGACGCCCCAGCGCCTTGCCGATCTCTTTGTGTTGCTTCAGTTGCAACAAACGGAGGTGCTGGTCAACCATCGCGATTGCGTCCGCGATCACTTCCGCAGTGTTTCCGTTGTGAATCCCATTCTTGTGCTGCTCCAGATTCCGCTGATGGAACCGCAGTTGGTAGAGCAGGCACTCGCGGAGGTTACGGCAGGCAACGCCCGGCGGATCCAGCTGGCGAACAATCTCGATGGCTTCCTGCAGGGCCGCCAGATCGAAATTAGATTTTATGGGAGTGTACACCACCGGCCGCGCAGGCGCTTCGGCACTGGAGGCCGATGTCGCAACCGGAGCGGGCGCCACTAGAATGGCTGATGTCGTGGCAGTTTCTCCCGACACGCTCCAATCGCTTGAGCTCGCCGCTTCCGGGAGATGGACCTGCCCGCCAGCTTCGGACGACTCCTCGGCCTCCGCCCCGAGTCCCAGGGCCGCAGCCTCTAGAACCACGCTGCCCGACTTGGCGGCATCATCTTCCGGAGAAGCGGGAGGAGCCACTCCCAGCAGTTCCTCGTCGGTTGCGATCAGGTACCCGTCCTCATTCAGGTTGCCAATGACTTGTTCCGCGGCTTCTCGTACGTCCGGCCGGGTAGGAATCGAGCCTAGCTGCCACATCAGGTGGTCGGTCAGGTTGCTGGGCTTGGAGAGGAAGTTTTCAAAGGACGGCCGCTCGATTTCTTCCATTTCGCCGGGACTGCGATAGCCCGGATCCAGGTACTCCTGGAAAAAAGACCCGAAATCAATCTCTTCGAATGGATCTTTCTTTTCGACCGCAGTGATGGGGTTCTCTTCGGCGGCAGCGGGATGCTCGCGTTCTTCTTCGCGGCGGCTAACGTCGTCGACCAGCGGCACGCTGTCTTCCAATTCCTCAAGAACCGGATTTTCGACCATCTCGGAGTTGATCATGTCCTTGAGCTCAAGCTTGTTGAGCGCAAGCACGCTGACCATCTGCACGAGGCCCGGGGTCAGGATCTGTCTCTGCGAGACCTTCAGGCTCAATCTATGTTGCAGTAAAACCATGAGACCCTATTCAGTCCTTATTATCTCTCTCACCGGCGATTCGAGTACGTGACTTCCGTCATAGCGCTTGTTAGCCAGTTCTCGGTTACCATTTCTCGGTTTTCAGCCTGAAGAACTGAGAAATGGGAACTGAGAACTTTCTTCCTACACCAGCGAAAAACTCTCGCCCAGATACACCCGCCGGACTTCCGGGTCGCTACCGAGTTCTTCCGGCGTACCGGCACGGAAGATTCGTCCTTCATTAATGATGTATGCCCGGTCAGTAACGGAAAGCGTTTCGCGAACGTTGTGATCAGTAATCAAAAGTCCGATCCCGCTCGCCTTCAGGTCCGAGATTATCTTCTGCAGGTCGAGCACGGCAATTGGGTCAATTCCCGAGAACGGCTCGTCGAGCAAAATGAACTTCGGGCTGATACACAGGCAGCGGGCGATTTCCACACGCCGCCGTTCACCCCCGGATAACGCCCACCCGCGGTTCCTGCGGATGTGCTGCAGCCCAAGCTGCTCCATCAGCTTTTCCATCTTTTCCCGGCGTTCGTGCCAGGAGATGGGCTGCGCCTCCAGCACGGCCAGGATGTTCTCCTCCACCGTTAGCTTACGAAAAACCGACGGCTCCTGCGGGAGATAGCTGATCCCGTACTCTCGTGCCCGCAGGTACATAGGCACATCTGTAATGTCTTCGTCGTCGATTAGCACGCGACCTGTGTCGGGGGGTATCAGGCCGACGATGGCGTAAAACGATGTGGTTTTGCCCGCGCCATTGGGGCCAAGCAAGCCAACCACTTCACCTTGCAGAACCTGAAGGCTGACCCCATTTACAACCCGGCGTCCACGATAAGTCTTTCCAATTCCGTCGGTTGCCAGCGTGTGCATTTATCTTGCCACTCGCGTTTGGGTCACCGTGGGGGACTTCGCCTCGCCTTCCACCAGCACCCTATCATCGCGTCTAAAGAAAGTCAACGAATCCCCGGTCACTTTGCCGCGTTCGGCATCAAAAATGCTAGGCGGACCACCCGTCAGCACGAATTTGTCGTCTGACGCCGTGTAGACCAGGTGGTCTCCCTGCGCCCGGCGGTTCGGTTGCACGATGACAATCTGACCCTCCGCAATGATCTTCTCGATCTGGCTTGCGCCCGCAACCGGCTGTGCTGAATTTTGAACGGCGGCACCTGGACCCCGCGCCCGAAGATAGACATCCACCTGGTTTCCGGTCATGGTGGCATCAGCGCTTTTCGCCACCACTCGACCTTCAAAGTGCGCCTTCCGTTCGTTGTCGATATAAATGAGGCTCTTCGAAGTGATATTGACTGGAGTCTCGTTGCCATTCTTGTCGGTTTGCACCAGCGCAGTTGACACCGGCGTTGTGGCGCTTCCATAGGCGGTCACCGATCTGCGCTCGCGCTCGAATACGATGCTGGGAGCCTCCACGACGTTGGCATCCTGCCAGAGACGCGCCTTTCCCGTATAGGTGGCGACTCCGGGATTTTGGTGGGTAACCATATTCCGGGCTGTGACGTGGATGGGGCTGGAGGATGCCAGCAGCGCGCCGTTCGGTTGCGGCTGGAGATCGCTGTAAGAGCTCTTCACGTCGCCATCCGCGAAGGCATCTCCCCTTGCCCGGTTCATGCGCATGCTCCGAGCCGTGGTGGTCATGCCGCCATCGATCACGCGCGGCGAGCCGGTCAGATAGAGCATTTGATCGGAAGGCGTGTAGCGGGCCCGCTCCCCCCAGGCTTTGAGATTGGCGTCAACGTAAGCGACGCTTCCGACCTCGACGAGGGATTCTATGCCGCCGGCGGGCCCGAAAAACGCATCCAGCATACGGCTGGTACTCACGCGGTCAACCTCGCCGGGCGCGTTGTTCAGGATTTTGGCATCAGGCTCGCCATGGACGGAATGCAAACGGCTGCGCTCATCGAGCCTGGCGTCGAACTTACCTGCTGTAACAAAGGTGCGCTGACCAGCAGCTCCCCTGGCAGGAAGTATGGCGATTTGAGCGGCGCCCGAGGTTACAGCGCGTCTAAGCCGCCGGCCCTGTTCGACGAAAAAGTTTATAACCGGCGCGGTGATTTCAATATCCTGGGAATTGTTCGCTTGGCCAGAACTGTTCTGCACGATCTGTGTTCCAGGTACGTGTTGCTGGACCAGCTTCACATTCTCTTCGGCGCGAGCCGTGGTCATCAGGTTCTTGCCGGAAAAATTCAGGGTTACGCGTCCCGCGCTGCCGTGCGCGGGCTGCACGCCCGAGCTCTCCATTTGCACCTTGCCGGAGAGCACCGCGGTACGGATGTTGCCCTGCTCGTCGGTCATGAATAGCTCAGCACGTTCCGAGCGAGCCTCCATCGGAGAGCGTCCGTTAACGTGGATACGCACATTCCCAGTACCGAGCACACGGTCCACCGTGTCGTCCTCGCGCAGGAAAATCGTTCCATGGTCCGATTCGAACTGCTGGGTGCCATGCACCATGTGTGGCTGATCGAGATCGATCTGCCGCGGATCCTTGCGAAGCGTTCCGCGCCGAGCGGTCAAAGTGCCTGGAGTCGGCCCGGTGAGCACAAGGTTGACATCCGAATGCATGTCGAGCACACCTTCTTTGGCCGTGTACGTAGCGCCAATTGCCGATCCGGCAGCCTGGGCGACTCCAAATTGAACCTTTTCCGGCGTGGAGGCGTCCCCGGTTTTCTGGTTAAAGACCAGGCCGCTGGTCTTTATGTGCACCGGGTTCTTGAGTTCTCTGGGACTTGCCTGGTCAGGTTGTCGAGCCCCGGCGGGATTTGATTGCAGGTCAATTTGCACTTCGCCCTTGGCGGTTATGATTCCCGACTGCGGGTTGTAGTCGAAATCCGAACCATAGATCTGATCGAAGCGGCTCGAGTCGCGGCCGTAAACGGTGATGCTTACGTCGTGGAGCTCAGCGTGGCCGCCTTCCTTATACTGGATGGCGTTCCCCGCGCGGACCGTAAAGATGGTGCGCCCTTCCTCGGACTTCGAGATCGTGAATCCTTCCGCCGTTTGCTGGACCTGGATATTTAGCTTCTGTGGAATGCTTTTTGCCGCATGACTGAGCCGCCAACGGGCAATCAGGTAGGAGCCCAGAACGATTACGGCTACACCTATCGCGCCCGTGGCAAACCAGCGCCGTAAATGGGGAATGTTAAGACCCACCTGAGTTCAGTGTAATTGAAACCCAGGTGTCAGGGGGTAGGGAGCAGGGCAACAGAGAGCAGGCCGCCGGGGGATGTCTTGCTGAGCGGAGGTGAGTCCGCGAAGTGATCTCTCTCTCTCAATTTCACAGTTATGCACTCGAGATTCTTCGCCGCCCGGCCAGTTGCTCAGAATGACGGCATTCCCGGCCGCCTTGCCCCGGCTCCCTAGAACGTCAGCCGCGCGCTCAACTGAACCTCACGGCCGGGAGTGGTGGCTTGCGTGATCGTGCCGAACTGCGGCGTGTTCACGAAACGGTCAGGTGTGCCCAGGTTGGTGTGGTTGAGCACGTTGAAGAACTCTCCGCGGAATTGGAACTTCATCCGCTCGGTCAACCCGAAATCGCGCACCAGCGCAAGATCCAGGGTCTCGAGGCCGGGGCCGTAAATCGAATTCCGCCCAACGTCCCCGAAAGTGAACGCTGCCGGTGCTGCGAATGCAGCGGTATTGAACCAGCGATTCGCCGTGCGCGTGCCGGAAGGAAAGATCGACTGGCCGGTGTAGTAGTTGGCGCGAACCGGATTTTCACCCAGCACGGTGCCGGAATTCGCCGTGTCACCGAAGACCGAGACCGTGAACGGAAAGCCGGTCTGGATCTGGTACACGCTGGAGACAGTCCAGTCCTTGGTCACAGCGTGTAGGGCACCGCCGTAGGGAAGCGCCGGCAATGCATACACCGCGCTGAGCGCAAAGCGGTGACGAATGTCGCACCCCGGACCTTTTTCCGCGGCCAAGTCGTTATTGTCTTGTGGGATGGAAGCCTCAAACATGGGCGAGCGGAAATCGGGCGCATCGCTGAGGTTCTTTGACCAGGTGTAGTTGCCGAGGAAGGTCAGGCCATGGAAGAAGCGGCGGCGCACATTCACGTACCCGGCCTCGTACCAACTTTGAGCCGTGTTCTCCAGCAGATTGACGGTGCTGACTGGGAACGTTGTACTCACCACATTCACATTGGCCGGCAGAACTGTGTTCGGCACGAAGCTGATGGTCTTGAACGGACGGCGCGGCCCGATCGGACCCGGACCTGGAAGGGCGTTATTAATCAGGTGCGCCCGCTGCAAGTGCACGCCATGGGAGCCGAGGTATCCCAGTTCAAGCGTAGTTGCCCGGTCCAGGCTCTTCTCCGCCGAAAGGCTCCACTGCTCGATGTACTGCGAAGGCGCGTGCGGGTCCATGGCGGTGAAGCTAACCGTGGTCCGTCCCAGCACCGGCTGTCCGAAATTAAAGCCTGAGGAGATCAAAGACGCCGAGGGAATGAAGTTGTCGCTCTGCTGGGTTTCCGGGAACACGTATGGCACATTGTGGCGCTGGTTGCACCAGGTGTTCATGTCGACGGGAGTATAGAAAATCCCAAATGCGCTATGAATCACTACGCCGTATTTGGGAATAGCCTGGGATATCCCGAGCCGGGGCGCGACGTTGTTAGTGTTCGGATACTTCAGCCCTTTGGGATAGCCATTTTGTCCGCCGATGAAGACCGATGGCACGCCATTTTGAAAAATGAGGTTGGAATTGGTGTAACTGATGTCCACCAGCGGATTCATGTAATCGTAGCGAACGCCCATCTCCAGAGTGGTGGTGTGAGTCAGTTGGAAACTGTCCTGGATGAAACCGTCCGCATACCACTGCCGCAGTTGCATCTGAGGAATGCCGGCTTGGCGCTGTTTCACCGCCGGTAGCCCCAGAAGAAAGCTGGCCAACGCTGAACCGGTGCCGTCAGCGGTAGCGGTTTGCGTGGTGAAGCCGTTAGTGAACTGGTAGTAGCCGCGGTTCTGGAAAAAACCCCACATGGGCCAAATGAACCGGCGATAGCTTCCGCCGAATTTCAGGCTGTGCCGGCCGCGTTGCCAACTCAGGTGATCGCGCCCTTCCAACAAGGTGTCCCATGCATGCATGGGAGTGGCAGCAAAAGTGTCGCCCATCCCCGAGTAGCCCTGCACACTAAACCAAGGAGCCCCCCACGCCCCCGCACCGCCGAACCCGATTCCCTGAATGCCAAGCTGGCCGACGATGTCATTGAGGTTGGCATTCTGTTCGTTGCGGCGCATCACCAGCCGGGAAGCGGTGACCGTGGCGATATTGACCATGCGCGGGCTGACCACCCGCGTCCAAGCGATGCTGCCATGCTGGGAGAAATTGTCGTGGAAAGAGCCGAAGCCGGGCAGGTTCTGTGGCATGAATCCATTCTCGCTGCTCAGCGAGTAACGCCCAGTCAGGCTGTCCCCATTGGCAAACGTGTGGTCAATACGTACCGTGCCCTGGTTGTTGGTGTGAAGTTCGTTGCGATCATCGAGGTAATTGTTGCAGTCCGTACCGGCGCCAAGCACGGTGGGCGACCCCATCATGGTCATGCCGCAGCCGACAGCGCCCATGGCCATTCCCATGCCCGCATTGGGTTGGGGCACGTATTTCTGCAAAAACCGTTGGGCGGCGGGATTGATCATGTTCTGCGGGATGACGTTTCCGGGAAAGGGATCGCGAATGATTTGCGGATTTTTGGGGGTGACCGGCTTGCTCGGATCGAAGTTCGGGTTAGGATGCGCGCTGAACGGGTTGTAAATTGTTGCACCGCTCATGCTGAAGTCGCCCATCGCTTCCATGTCCGATGGGACGGTGTCGATCATGGTGTCCGCCATGGCGTGGCGGAACCCTTCATAATTCACGAAAAAGAAAGTCTTGTTGTGAACAATGGGTCCGCCAAAGGAAGCGCCGAAATTGTTCTGGACGAGATGATTGTTGCCCATCGCGGCAAACGGTGTGGCATCCATAGCGCCATTGCGAAGAAATTCGTAGGCTGTCCCGTGAAACTGATTCGAGCCGGAACGGGTGACAACGTTGATCTGACCGCCACCGGCTCCGCCCATTTCCGCCGAGTAGCTGCCGGTCTGGACTTTGAATTCCTGCACCGCATCCGGCGAGAGGCTTAGATTAACGGTGTTGAACGTCGGATCGGTATTGGCTGCGCCATCAAGCAGAAAATAATTTCCATTGGGACGGCTGCCCGCTATGCTCACCGCGGACCGTTGTCCGGGCCGCCAATATAAAGGATTCATGTCACCGGTTTGCGCACCATGACCCACATGCGCGCCGGGCACGGTGAGCACCAGGTCAATCAACATGCGCCCGTTGAGCGGAAGCTCACGGATCGATTGCGGCTCGATGACTTCGCCAACACTGGCATCCTTGGTGCGCAAGACTTCAACCGGGGCGTCTACTTCCACCGTTTCGTCCACCGAGCCCAGCTTGAGCCGAACCGCGACGGTCAGCTGTTGTCCGACTTCGAGACGCAGCGATTCCTTGGCCGGGGCAAACCCCTGGGCCTGCATGCTAAGTTGGTAGTCTCCCGGAAGAAGTCCCGGAACCTCGAAAAGCCCTTGCTCGTTTGTGACTACGTGCCGAATCGCACCCGTATTCGCGGCTTTAAGCTGGACGGCGGCCCCGCTGATGGGGCGCTGCTGCGGATCACTGATACTGCCACCGAGCACCGCGTAGTTGCTTTGCGCCAAGGCAGAGAACCCAAAAGACAGGAGAAACAGCAGGAGTAACCGTTTCAAATCCCACCCCACAGAAGATCGAATTGGCGACAGGAACCCGATTGACTCAAAGTCGAGCCGAAAAGATGCTGAGCAATCTAGTGGTGAACCCGGCAGGCAACAATAGTAGAAAACTATTACCGGCCGGTATTGTATGGAGGCCGGTTTTTTGACACGCCTAAGGCCGCCGCGGTGAATCAGGCGGCCACGCGAGTTTTTTCTAAACCTTGAAAGATTATTTTGTGGCTTCGCTGTGAGGACTGGAACATCTCTGCCGGAGCATGCGTAAATCTTGCAGGCAGAGCGCCAGGGTCCGGCGTTCCGCCTCAACATTTCTGTTGCGGCGATTGACTGCGGTTTCCTCTTGCCGTTGCGCCATGGCCTCCTCGGCCTCTTCAATTCGTCCGGTTACTCTCGCCGGATCTCGCTCCAGGTAGGCTGCCACGTAGAATGCCCGCCAACGGTTCGTCTCCTGGTCAGCCATAGCACCCCCTAACAATCTAATCACATCAAACTGGGCCGTAATTGGCCCCCGGTTCTCGGAGGCTATCTGACGAACGGAGTACGTAAGGGTGGCATGGTAGCGCAATTGCCTAAGCAATGCAGCAACAAAAATGGTGCAACAAAAATGGTGCACAACAAAAATGGTGCAGTTTTGAAGGAGGGAACGTGGAATAAGACCAAAATGAGTTCACTGCCGGTTGCAGCCCCAGATCAGCATTCAGCTGTCTGCCACCGGCTGCTCCCGGCAGTGTACTCTCGCGTCGTGGGGTCCGTCAGGCGGCGGTTGCGATGCG
>DATEPX010000090.1:0-4521 GCA_035272945.1 Terriglobales bacterium | reverse complement strand
CGCAACCATCCCGCGCTCAAGGGAATCAATATTCCGAAGACAGGCCAACCGGGGACTTCCGGCGTGGGTTTGATGGTTACGAAAACGGTTGTTGTGATGGGTGACTCTCAGATCACGGCGCCCCCGGGAAGACCCCGTGGCGCAATGCTGCGAGCCTATGACAAGAAGACCGGCGAGCAAGTTGGCGCCGTCTGGATGCCCGCTCCGCAGAGCGGATCCCCGATGACCTATATGGTCGACGGCAAGCAGTACATCCTGGTCGCCGTCAGCGGCGGGGCCTATTCGGGCGAGTATCTGGCGTTTAAGCTCGGCGAGTGACGGGAACTTGGCCACAAATGTTAATTTTGGCGGTAAGCTCGACCACAGCGTCCCCAAATGTTGCGGCGACTTATCGTGCAGTAATCAGTAACAGTAAGAGGAGGATCAATATGCGTAAGATAATATTCGCGACCCTTGGAATTCTGGCGCTCGCGTCCGCAGTTGCTGCGCAGTCAAATGCCGTGCAAACAGCAGCCGACGCTCTGGGTGCAGCCCGGATCAAGACGCTTCAGTTCACAGGGTCGGGACAAAATTTTTCTGTCGGGCAAAACTACACCCCGGCTGAAGCTTGGCCGCCGGTGACAGTAAAGAGCTATACCGCATCGATGAACTACGACACGGGCAGCATGCGTGTCGAATTGGTGCGCGAGATGGGTGCGGTGATGCCACGAGGCGGCGGCGGCCCATTCTTTGGCGAGCAGCGTCAGGTACAGGTCGTCAGCGGCAACTATGCGTGGAACGTTCCACCTGCTGCGGGCAATGCGCCTGCTCCGCCGCCCCAAGCCAACCCGGATTCGCAGCTCGAACGCATGCTTGCGCTGTGGGCTACGCCTCAGGGATTCGTCAAGGCAGCCATGAACAACAAGGCCACGACGAAAAATGCAAGCGGCGGAACCGAAGTATCGTTCACGGTTGGCGGCAAGTACAAGATGACGGGCATCGTCAACGCAAAAGGTCAGGTCGATAAAGTTACCACGTGGATTGACAATCCGATCGTCGGAGACATGCCCGTCGTAACGACCTACACAGGCTATAAGGATTTTGGCGGCGTCATGTTCCCGTCCCGCATTGTGCAAACCCAGGACGGCTTCCCTTCGCTGGACATCAATATTTCGAACGTGACCGCCAATCCATCCGTCGACATTGCTGCGCCCGATGCGGTTCGCAACTTTACCCCGCCGCCCGTCCGCGTGGAGACGAAGCAGATGGGCGAGGGCGTATGGTATTTGACCGGCGCCACGCACCACAGCCTCGTTGTTGAAATGAAGGATCACATCGTCGTGGTCGATGTTCCGAATAACGTTCCGCGCGCGAGCGCTGTGCTCGCGAAAGCGAAGGAACTTGTTCCGAACAAGCCGATCCGGTACGTCGTCACGTCGCATCATCACTGGGATCACCTTGGCGGAATTCGGATGGCGATGAATGAGGGCGCCACCATCGTGACGCACCAAACCAACAAAGCGTTCCTCGAGCGCGTCGCGAAAACACCGCATACGATCAATCCGGATCCTTTGGCTACATCGAAGAAAGGCGTCAAGATCCAAGCGGTGGCGGATAAGGGCGTACTCACGGACGGCAACCGGACGATCGAACTGCATCTCCTGAAGGGTTATGAGCACACGGGTGATATGCTCGTCGTGTACCTGCCCAAGGAAAAGCTGCTTGCGGAACCGGATGCGTTTACGCCTCCCGCACAGGCCGGCACCCCGCTGATCCCGCCGGCCCGACCGTTCGCAAAGACGCTCTACGACAACATTCAGCGGCTGAAGCTCGACGTGCAGGTGATTGCCCCGTTCCACGGCAATCGCACCACCGACGTCGCCGAGTTGTCCAAAGCAGCAGCAACCAGCTCGAACTAGGCGCGGCGCCCATTCCCCTCCTCGCAGAGGAGGGGAATACTCTAGTGAAACTATTCCCATTACATTGACACCATCCTCGACGCTCTGCTGTAATTGCTCCTCTATGAGAATCCGGAAGTCGTTCTCCGTCTTTTTGCTCCTTCTGTGCGGCCCGGCCGCACTTGTTCTGTTCTCGCAACTGAGCGGCGACGTTGCACCGCTTCGTCAGGTGCGGGATCGCTTCCCCGTATTCGCAGATGTCGCCGTCGATCCGGAGTCGAACATCGTGACAGTGACAGACGAGAATCTTTTTAGCCTGCGCACATACGACAGGGATCTCGCCACCAACGATGTAGCCGATCCGCGAACCGTGGTCACCGGAAACAGGACGAGAGTCGATTTTGTTTGCGGAGTGGCTCTCGACCCGGTCCACAAGGAGATTTACACCGTCAACAACGACACTGCTGCGGACATGCTCGTCTTCAAGTACGACGCTACCGGCAATGTGCCCGCGTCGCGAACTCTGAGACCTGCGCCCGTCAGCACTTGGGGTGTGGCGGTTGACGTGAAAAACGATGAAGTCGGGGTCACGGTCCAACAGGTGAACAAAGTAGCGATCTTTCGGCGTCTGGCAGAAGGCGAGGAAAAACCGTTGCGTGTTATTCAGGGGCCCGACACCGGCCTCGCCGACCCTCACGGCATCTTTATCGATGCCGGGAACAATGAAATTTTCGTTGCCAACCACGACTCTTACCACCTCGCCGAAACGAGCCAGGAAGAGTCAACCGACGTGCAGGGACAATTGGCGCGTGGCATCGCTACGATATCGGTCCCCCAGGCGCGGCTCCAGCCTCGCGCCTCCAGCGGAAAATTCGTGGAGCCGGCGATCACTGTGTTTTCGCGAACCGCAGAAAACAACGCTTCCCCGGTTCGCGTTATACGCGGACCAAAGACCGAACTGAGCCTACCCATGAAGGTCTTCGTCGATACCGTTCACAACGAGATCTTTGTTGCAAACAGCGGCAGCAATTCCATTTTGGTGTTCAGCAGGACGGCGAACGGCGATGTGTCCCCTCTCCGAAAAATCGAGGGTCCCGCGACGAAGCTCAAAAAACCCGTCGGGCTCTTCGTCGATCTTAAGAATGACGAAGTCTGGGCAACCAGCCCCGAGGAACACTCGGCGATGGTCTTTCGCCGCACGGCCCGAGGCAACGCCGCGCCTCTGCGCATTGTGCGGGGGGCGCCGGATGGCACGCCCGCCCCGGGCATCGGGAATCCGGGGGGCATCGCTTACGATCCGATGCGCGAACAAATTCTCGTGCCCAACTGAGTGGCCAATCCGCGAGTCGCGATATTCGCCAGGTTGGCGAACGGAAACGTAGCACCGACAAGAGTTATCGAAGGTCCGCACACCCGGCTTTCCAGGACATCGCACGCGATCGCTTTCGATGAGAAGAATGACGAGATTGTCGTTCCAAATCCTTTAGCGGAAGCGATTCTTGTTTACCGTGGAGACGCGAGCGGTGACGCGGCGCCGATCCGCACGATTCAGGGTCCTCGAACTCTTCTCCAAGAGAATGACGAGTTGGCGCTGGACAATGTTCATGACGAAATTATTGTGCCCACGCGCCAGGCGATTTTGGTTTTCTCCAGGACCGCCAACGGCAACGTGGCGCCGCTGAGAATCATTGCGGGCCCGAAGACGATGATGTTTCGCGCGCGGGGAATCGCTGTTGATCCCGTTAACAACATCATCGCCCTCGGCAACGCCAACCCCCAAGGTATTCTGATCTTCAACCGCACCGATGAGGGCGATGTCGCGCCTCGTTCGATAATCACCGGCCCGCGGACCGGCATTTATGCGACGAAAGGTTTTGCGGTCCTGCCCGATCGCAAAGAACTCATCGCAACCGTCGAAGCGCGCGGGGTACAGGTCAGCCGCAATGTTGGTGAATCCTTCGTCGGAATCTGGAATTACACCGACACCGGCGATATTCCGCCGAAGGCCATGATCAAAGGCGAAACGAGCCTGCTCATCGCCCCACGCGGCGCCGCGCTGGATTTCGCGCACCAGGAAATCTTTATCATCGACAAGGTTCAGAATTCGTTTTTCACGTATAGCTGGCAGAAAATCCTGCAGAGCATGCGGCGCTAGCTGGTTTCTGTCTCGAAACTGTAGGGGCGGTCTATGACCGCCCGAATCTCGCTGATTCGACGACGAACGGGCGCTCACAGAGCGCCCCTACAGTATTAAGTGAGGCGAAGCGAGAAGAGAGTTTGTTCCGCTTGTGAAGGGACGTTCGCTACGGATTGACCAGGCACACCCTGGGTCGTTAAGATGGTTTGGCAGTTATGACTCATCATATGCTCGTCCTCATTTCGCTGCTGCTCGTCGTCACGGCTGCTTGTTCTCCCAGCCCTCCACCGGTCGCGGCTCCGTCGCCCTATAAGCTGAGTGGGCCGTTGGTTTCTTCGGCAACGAACATGGTGACGGCCTGGTATTTGCCGAAAAATCCGCTGACCGATAGATCTTTGGACAATTCCAAGCTTTCCCAAGATATCAAATGGGGATTCCGGCTCTTCACCAACACGCCGCATGAGGCTCCGCAATTTGCGCCCAGCAAAATGTCGTGCAACAACTGCC
>DATEPX010000089.1:0-3146 GCA_035272945.1 Terriglobales bacterium | reverse complement strand
TTGGCGTTCTTATTCGTAGCAGGGGGATGCCTGTTGGCTGCGATTCTATCGAGCCAACTGACAACTTCATCCGCAGACCATTCACAGCGATTTCCACAGCGCCGCGCGCGGCGACTGCTGTGGAAATCTTTTTCATGATCTCTGGTTCTGGGTGACTATAAGGCGTTCTAACCAGCTGAACTCCGCGTACTAAGAGATCGTCTAATACCGTTCGGCTGCCTCCGATACCCTCTCATTCCCTGACGTACCGTTTGGCCGTGCCGTGACAGAGCATCAACGAGATGTAACTGGTTGATATCAAACGGTGTCGGCGGACGTCGTTTGGTACGAAATGATACCGGACAGCATCTATTATCGTCCCCAGAATTAAAGCGGCAAAAAGTCGGCCAACACAAGCGCGTTTGACTAGCGGGAACCTTCGCCTCTGCGGATTCGATTCGGCTCCGCTGCCATTGCATACCTAACCGTATGTCGAAGACCCCAAGGTACTCAACAAGAAGTTCTGCGCTATCTAGTCAGCCCGTCTTTGACCCCGCCCAGACCCCAATCGGACACAGGCTTGGAGAGAATTGACAAATGCTGACGATCTGGTCGAACGGGAGCGCAGCCGCTCAGGCGACCTCTCGTCTTTGCGGCCGTATTGCAGCTTCCATGGCGGCCTCGGCCTGCAAGCTTTGGAGGTCTCGCGAGATGGTTACAGTAGCGAGAGTGCGACCGCCTTTCTTGTACGCTAGAGCACAATCGCGTGCATCGAGGCTCCCATCGATCTCGATAGCGTCCCACTTCTCGGCGTGGCCTACGTAATTGATAGCCACGTCGTAATGCTGGCTCCAGAAGAATGGGACGGTGTCAAACCGTTCGCGACCGCCAAGAATATTCTTAGCTGCTACCTGTCCCTGACGCTCCGCCACCACCCAGTGCTCGACGCGAATTCGTTCGCCGGTGTGCGGATCGGGCCAACGAGCGGCATCGCCGGCCGCGAAGATTCCAGGCACATTGGTTTCGAGGTATTCGTTGACTGAGATACCGCGATCGATCGCGAGCCCAGCTTGCTCGGCCAAAGCCAAGGATGGACGCACACCTACCCCTAGGACCAGGAAGTCTCCGTCCAAGGTAGTTCCATCGGTCAAGGTAACGGTGCGACCATTCACCCCCCTGACAGTCTTCTCCAAATGAAAAGCTACGCCGTGAGCTTCGTGAAGCTTGCGGATGAAGAGGCCAACATCAGCTCCCATGATGCGTTCCAGCGGCTGACTGTCAGGCGCTACTACATCTACAGAGATTCCGCGGGTGCGCAGCGACGCGGCAACTTCCAAGCCAATAAAGCTGGCACCAACGACTACCACACGTTTTGCAGAACTAGCCTTGGTAATGATCGCCTTGCTGTCAGTGAAAGTACGGAGATAGTGGAGCTGAGAATCGGTCGCTCCTTCGATTCGCAAATGGACGGGGTCGGCTCCGGTGGCCAACAGGAGAGCCCCAAATTCGAGAGCCTTGCCATTCTCAAGGACGATCCGCCGCCCTTTCGTATCAAGCGATAAAACCCGTGACTGAAGGAGAAGATCGATCCCGCGGTCGCGATAGTAATCCGAAGGCCGCAGAGGAATCCACTCTTCTTGAGCCGTGCCCGCCAGGTAATCCTTGGAAAGATTCGGACGATCTACTGGCGGAGAGGCGTCGGCACTCACGATGGTAAGAGGACCGTCGTAGCCCTCTCGCCGCAGCATGTCGGCCGCAGCCAGACCCGCGGCGCCACCGCCCACAATCACAACCGAGCTTGGCCCCCCGGTTCCGCGCTTCGGAGCCGCTGGTGGCAGCTTCTCACGAACAAAAATCTTGTCGCCCAACCTTTCCACTCGCCAACAAGAGACTGGATCAAGAGCTGGCGCCCGCAGCGCCTCGCCATTCCGGAGACTGAAACATGCGTGGTGCCAGGGACAGCGCACGGTGTCACCCACGATTAAGCCCTCTCCAAGCGGGCCGCCGTAGTGGGTGCAGTGGGCACCAATGGCAAAAAACTCATCACCGCGGCGGCCCAGAACCAATTCCTCGCCGTCGGCCTGGCCCAATATCATGCTGCCATCGAGGAGATCGCGAATCGGAAATCCATTTCTGAAATAGGGCTTGTTCGTCTCTGGTGTCTCTGCCATGATTTGCCTCCCCAGCAGTTCGATACTTGCAGTGGATCGAAGATGCTGACCGTCGTCGAACCGATGGTTCGGTTCATACTACTCGCGAACTGCGCAAGTTTCTCGGACATCACGGCGGGTTCAGGTTACTTCGCGTCTCGCAACCTGGGCCCAGTCGCCCCTCAACCATCGCCCGAGACCCCGGCAAGCTTCTCTTCAAGAGCAAACGCCATTTCACAATTCAGGCTCGCTATGCGGGTCGGGATAGTGTTCGACGATAGTCAGCAGCGAATTTCTCGATGCCTTTGCGCGTAAGCTCGTGTTGAATATCAAACGTTTCCCACGGTCGTTCCAGGTTAAGCTCCGCATAAGGGATGGGTTTAACAGGAGCCTTGTATTGGAACTGTTTGTCGGGCATCGGAAAATCTTTGCTCGCCCATAGTTCTAAGATTTTCGCGGGCACGGTTACAAGCTCCGTTTCGAGGGCGAAACAGTAGAGCAGGTGCTCCAGGCTGCGGATGCTTGCTGCTAGCACCAGAACATGACCATCGCCTTTTGAGAATATCCTTTTGATGTTCTTCACGACATCCATTCCGTTCTGACCGATGTCATCCAAGCGCCCGACGAAAGGCGAGATGTACGCTGGCTTCTCGGTGCCTTTCGTTGCTGCGTACACTGCGCCTGCCTGCTGCTGCGAAAAGCAAAGCGTCAGATTGACCCTCATGCCCTGCTTCACCGAATTCTGCGCCGCCCGGAGGCCTTCTGCAGTGCATGGATATTTGATGTACGCATTGGGAATCCACGAGAACATTTCCTGCCCTTGGCTGAACATCTTTTGCGCCGTCGTCTCCTCATCCCAGAAAACTTCGATAGACACCCCGGCATCGCCAACAATTGGGGAGATTGTTTGAACGATTTTCTTGTATTCATCCATCTCCTCCCGGTTGGATAGTTTGCGACCTGACGCGATTAGCTCTTTGATGTGAGGGTTCTTGGCAATCAACGAAGGGTTGGTGG
>DATEPX010000088.1:0-4213 GCA_035272945.1 Terriglobales bacterium | reverse complement strand
AGTCAGTGCCGCGGAAGGATCACCAAGCTCTAAAAGCACGATGCCGAGGTCATAAGCGGCGTCAGCTTGTCGCGCGTCCAAACTCACCGCTTGCTCAAGTTCTGCGCGCGCGTCCTGAAAATTACGTTCCCGCAAGTAGGCCAAGGCGAGATTGTAATGACCCGTGTAGGATCGAGGCTGCAGCTTAAGCGCTCGTTTGTAATGTCGAATTGACTTTGCCGTCTGGCGGCCCTGAAACTCGGTGAGTCCCAGCAAAAGGTAGGCTTGAGCGAAATTCGGGTCCGCCTGAACCGCCCGGTTAAGCTTTTCAAGGGCAGTGGCTGAATCCCCTGCGGCCAACGCTTTCTGAGCGCTTGCGAAGTAAGAGCGTGCCACTGAGCGGCTTGACGCCGTGCGCTGCGCGTCTGCCAGAGACAGTGCTACCTGCAACGAGATGAATGAAATTCCAAGCAACCGGACTGCGCTGCGACCTGCGGTCGACCAGACATAAGGCGGCAGCCGATGGTGTTTTTCAGCCTGTGAAAACCCTTCCCACTCACAGCCGCGCTTCATCACTTGCAGATTATTACATTTAGCGATTTGCAACGAGATTTTCTTGACTTCATCTGCGGTTCTATGGAGTATGTGTCAACTCGGGGTCGAACTCATTGACTTCTCCAAAAACCCCCCGCCGGAGGTGGTTTGTGAGCTGCCCATCCTATAAAAGTCTGGTTTGTCTTTCCGCCCTGCTTCTCCTTGGCGTCCAACTTCTTCGTGCAGAAGTCACGGCTGGAGTACTGGGTACGGTCGTTGACCCAAGCGGCGCCGCGGTTGCGAATGCGACAGTGATTCTCAGGAGCGGCGACACAGGACTGCAGCGCCGTGCGAAGACCAACGAATCGGGCGACTATGAGTTCTTAGCCGTCCCGGTCGGAGAAAAGTACAGCGTTCAGGTCGAGGCGAAAGGGTTTGAAAAGTCCGTCCAGAATGGAATCAAACTCCTACTCAACCAGAAGTACAGGGCTGACTTCAAGCTTGTGGTCGGTGCTGTGACCGAGACGGTCGAAGTCACCAGCTCTACGACGCAGGTGGATACCAGCAGCACCCAACTTGGGGATGTCATCGAAGATAAAAAGATGACCGGCTTGCCGCTCAATGGCCGCAGCTACATCGACTTGTTGGGGCTGCAGGCAGGCGTGGCTCCTGATTCCTCTGACGCTGCGATTCACGACCGTTTCGTTTCCGGCAATCAGAATTCCGGCCAAGTATCTGTCAACGGTCAGCGAGAATCCGCCAACTCATTCCTGGTAAATGGCGGCGACGTCGAAGAAAGCGTTCAAAACGGGGCTTCGATCGTTCCCACGCTCGATTCCATTCAGGAATTTCGACTGTTGACCAACTCGTTCAATGCCGAGTATGGCCGTTTTTCCGGCGCCATAGTTAATGTTTTAACAAAGCCGGGAACCAACGAAATTCATGGCTCTGTCTACGAGTTCCTACGCAACGAGAAGCTCGATGCACGAAGTTACTTCGATCAGGAGCGGGGCGATTTCAAGCGTAATCAGTTCGGGGGCACGATCGGAGCTCCGGTTGTGAAGAACAAGCTCTTCTTCTTTGGCGATTACCAGGGTACCCGCGAGATTCGTGGAGTTTCGTCAAACCTGGTTAATGTGCCTTCTGTGCTTGAGAGGACCGGAGATTTCTCCGAATTGCCGGATGACTTCACCGGCTCTGTTGCTGGTAGTGACGATCCCGCTCTCGGCAATTTTCCGAGTGTATTAACTCAACGCCTGGGATATACGGTGAAGTCCGGTGAAGCGTATTGGTTTCCCGGATGTAATACAACTGATCCGACGACGGGCTGTGTCTTCCCTGGTGCAAACGGGCCCGTCATTCCACAATCTGCGTGGTCCCCAGTTGCCCTGGCCACGCTGAAGTTCATTCCGACGCCGAATGTTGGCTCCGGGACATTTTCCACCACTGCCGAGAAGCTAAATCTGCGCGACGAAAAATTCGGACTCAAGCTTGACCTGAATACGGCGCACCTCGGCAACTGGTCCGGCTATTATCACTTTGACGACGCCAACTTCCTGAACCCTTTTCCAGCCTTTACCTCAAACGTGCCCGGCTTTTCGGCGGTCACACTCTCCCGAGCACAGCAATTCCAGGTGGGCAACACCGCGATCTTCAACCCCAACACAGTCAACGAAGTGCGTCTGAACTACACCCGCTTCGCGTTCCTGAAGAACAAGCCTGTGGGCGGCCTCGGCAAGATCGAAGACTTTGGATATATTCGCGGCGACGCGGCGAATCCGCTTGGAGTTATCCCGACCAATTCTAAGTACGAGGGGGTCGCCCCTATCAGCCTGGACAACACAGGAACGTCTTTCGGCCTACCAGACGGCACTACCGGCCAGTACAACAATACCTACCAGATCACCGACAATTTTTCGAAGGTTGTAGGAAAACATACCCTGAAGTTCGGCGGGGACATCCGCTATATCCAGGTAAACGAACGCAACACCTACACATCGAACGGCTGGTTTGCCTTCGACGGAGGCGAGACCGGAAACGATTTCGCTGACTTTCTGTTGGGAGCACCCGACCTGTTCAATCAAACAAGCCCCCAACTGCTGGACTCGCGGACGAAATATTTCGGTCTTTATGGGCAGGATACGTACAAGGTTAGTTCCAACCTCACTGTCAACTACGGATTGCGCTGGGACACAAGCCAGCCTTTCTACGACACGAAGGACAGGATTCAGACATTCGTGCCTGGTGTGCAATCGAAGATTTACCCTGATTCACCGACCGGCTTTGTTTTTCCGGGGGATCCAGGAGTGCCGCGTACGCTCGCGCCTACACAATACAATCGGTTTGCTCCTCGGCTGGGGATAGCCTACTCACCTAGTGCAACTGAGGGATTGGCAGCAAAAATCTTTGGCGGTCCGGGCAAGACTAGTATCCGCGTTGGGGGCGGTCTTTACTACACCGCCATCGAGGACGTCACCCTGTTCAACGAGGTCGGCGATGCCCCTTTCGGGCTGTTCTGGATCAGTCCGTCTCCTGTTTACCTCGAAGAGCCTTACAAGCGCCGTGTGGGCCAGCAAGATCCGGTGGGGAACCGTTTCCCGTTCACCATTCCGCCGGCGGGAGCCACTGGAATCTGGGCCAAATACCTGCCGATCGCATATTCGCCCGGCTACAATATCCACAATAAATTGCCCTATGCTGAGCACTTCAACCTCACCATTCAGCGCGAGATTGCCAGGAGCGCGGTGCTCTCGATCGGCTATGTCGGATCACGCGGGCGTCACCTGCTTTCTACGGTCGAGTCGAATCCGGGCGATCCAGCAAAGTGCCTCGCTACCCCCGGCTGCGACACGTTTGGAGAGGACACTATTTACGATTTGGGGGGCGGGAATTTTGTTTTTGGGACTCGGCCCTTTTCGGTGACTTCCGGCCGTGAGCTCGATAAGACAACTGGAATTGGTTCGCTTGATTTTCAGAACAACGCCTGGGAAGCTACAGTTGCCAATTCCAACTACAATGCCCTGCAAACTAGCCTGGAAAAGAAGGTGGGCGACTTTCGTTTCTTGGCTGCGTATACGTGGTCAAAGTCTATCGATAACTCTTCTGGCTTTTTTGACCCGATAAACCCCTTCAATCCAAGCTTAAGTAGGGCGCTCTCCACATTCGATATCGCGCACAATTTTGTCGTCAGCTATAGCTACGATTTGCCTTTCGCCAGGTCGGCCCACGGGATCCAAGGCAAACTGTTTTCGGGCTGGACAATTTCGGGAATCACCCGTTTCAATACCGGTTTCCCGGTCACACTTACTGAGGATAACGACAAGTCGCTGTGCGGCTGTAGCGGGGCCGACGTGCCCAACTACGACGGCCAGCCTATTCACTTCCTTGACCCGCGAAATCCTGAGCATCTGTTCTTCGATCCCTCTCCCTTCTCTCAGGAAGTCCTGGGCAGCGTGGGAAACGCAAAGCGCCGCTTTTTTCATGGACCGGGGATCAACAATTGGGATCTTGGATTTCACAAGAACACCCGAATTGGAGAAAGGACCGCCCTGGAATTTCGTGCAGAATTCTTCAACATTTTCAATCATGCTCAGTTCATGAAATCTGGTTCCGTCGTTGGCGAAGTCGACGGCAACAACCTCGGCCGAGTTACTGCCGCCCGTGACGGCCGGATCGGACAGGTGGCGCTGAAATTGTCTTT
>DATEPX010000087.1:0-4003 GCA_035272945.1 Terriglobales bacterium | reverse complement strand
CAGAGCTGTTATTGGATAAAAATATCCCGAGGCAGTTGCATGGGCTCGAAAGTAATAAAGCATACGGCTACTCCTGAAGTTGAGCCCGCAGAGATAGAAACGTTCGCAGCTTCAAAAACTCTCCATCATCCACATGTTGGCGCTCAACTTCCAGTCATAAATTGCAAGATGACGCCCGTCCGGGGAAGGCAGAGCCGACGGCGCCAAAGGTGCACCGATCATGGCTTTGAAATCCATGTCCCATGCGAAGCTGCCTTGCTTTTCCCAAATGACGTGCGCCATCCCTGTCAAGTCGACGAGAAGAAGGACGGAGCCCGATTTGGTTTCGCTAGAGGCAAAGATCCCCTTTCCATCGGCAGCCCAATCCACGCTCTGTAAGCTATTCCAGCCCTGCACGCGCAACTGTTGCGGCGGCCGACCATCTAAATGCAGAATGTCGATTTGTCCTTCCGAGTACAGGACGATGGCGATTTGAGTGCCGTCAGGAGAGAGATCCCACATATACTCGTAGTAGTCGTTCGGGCTGATGTCAAATCGAGCCACTTCGTTCCCACGGCCTTTCAAGGCATCGATCGCTGTAAAGACAAGTTGCTTAAAGTCCGGCCTGTGCTCAGCAATCAAACACAAAGTTGCCGGCGCTTGAGCGCAGCGTGGCCCTCGGTAGCCGGCGGGAGCTGATAGTACTACCTCGGGAGATCCTCCGCCTAGTGAGACCCTGTTGAGTTGGCGTTGGTCGCTATTGTCGTCACTGTTCGAAGCGGTGTACAGAAGCCATGCGTCATCCGGCGTCAGAGTCGCACCCGTGACGTTCCCAGTCCCCTTCTCGTATACCTGCGTTACGATAGGTTCCGCTGTATTCTCGTCTAAGGATTGTTTAAAGATCTGCCAACGACCGTCGCGATAGGCTTCGAAGAGTACAGTCTTGCTATCCGCGGTCCATGCGATCGGATAATGCGGGCCCTCGCTCAGTGTGAGGCGCCTTGGCACGTCTTTGAGTATGTTTTTCGGTCCCAAGCCGGCAACATACACTCCACCTTCCGACGAAAATCGTCGAAACGCGAGCCGCTTTCCGTCGGCGGTGGGGCTCGGACTGGTCATACAGAACCCGGTCCAGTTAGTAAGTCGCTTTGGCGATTCCAGCGGTTTCCCCGTTCGCGAGTCAATTCGTCTTGCCCAAAAATTGCAACTTGCGCCGGGGGGGCCCGGCTCGTCCAGCGAATAGATGATCCTTCCGTCAGGCGACCAGCTCCAGTCCCATGGAGTAGGAATGGCAGCGATGGCAGGCCCGCCTTCAAGATCACGGCTCACTACCTGCCACTCAAACTTGTTGCCCACCACCCGTCCAAGATTGAAGGCTAGTCTTTGGCCATCCGGTGACCACTCAGCGCCTGTGAAGCCGCTATTCTCATCGCTCTCGTAGAGCTTCCGCGCTTCTTCGCCATCGGGTCTCATCACCCACATCTCGCGACCCTCAGCTATCCGCCCGCGGTTGGCGGTGAATGCCACCCAGGAGCCGTCCCGCGAAACAGACCATGCCCTGGCATCCTGGCGAAGTTTGCGTGGCGGTCCGCCGGTCATCGGAACCAACCAAACGCTGTCGCCCTGTCCGGGTATGCTTGCATTCGCAATGAAGCTTGAACCGTCGCGAACCCACGTCGAGACAATTGCCCAGTTCACCCGTAGTCCTTTGAGCTCCCCGGGTTGCGGAACAGTCTGCATCTCGCCCGTTTCAATCTGCTTGATATGAATCCCTTGCATGTCTGCGTAAGCCAAGTATTGGCCATCCGGTGAGATGGCCCCGCTCGAAACCGGGTTCTCTCTGGAATTGAACGTAAGTTGCCGCTGTTTCACCTCAGGCAAGGTAAAAACAGGAGATGGCCGCGTCCAGAAGAGAACACTAGTGATGAGTAAAGTGAAGATTCCGGCGATCGCGACGCGCCAGAGCTTCGCGAACCGCCTCCTTACTCCGCCAATTTCATTTCTGTGGCGTATCGCGTCGGCCTCGGATTTTAAATCGGCGCCTATCTCCGACGCAGACTGGTAGCGCAGCTCACGATCCTTCTCGATCGCTTTGCCGATGATTTCTCCTAACCTGTGGGGAATTTCGGGATTTAGTTCCCGAACTGGTGTGGGGGTGTTGTTCAGGATGGCGGTGTGAAGTATCGGCGCAGTCTCACCCGTAAACGCCCGCTGCCCCACCGCCATTTCATAAAGGAGAAGGCCAAAGGAAAACAAATCAGTTCGGGGATCCAGCCTCTCGCCTCGCACCTGCTCGGGGGACATATATCCCGCTGTTCCGATCGCCGCCCCCGTGCGAGTAAGGTTGAGATTTAACATCTGTTTCGGCCCCTCGGTCTTGCTAACAGTTGATACCTTCAAGTCCGAAGTTTGAGACTCCTGTAGTTTGGCCAAACCAAAATCCAGGATCTTCACCTGCCCGCGAGCCGTAACGAAGATGTTCCCTGGCTTGATATCGCGATGGATGATGCCCTTCTGATGCGCTGCCTCCAAACCATCGGAAATTTGCACCGCTATATCGAGCAATGTCTGAAGCTGTAACTCGGTCTTGTAAGCATCCGTTCCGATAGGCCCCCCGGCTGGGGTAATAAATTCCCGCAGCGTCTGTCCTTCAAGCAATTCCATGACGATAAAAGGTTGGCCTGCGTGTTCTTCGACTTCGTAAATGGTGCAGATATTGGGATGATTAAGCGCCGAGGCAGTCCGCGCCTCCCGCTCAAAACGTTCCATCGCAGGAACATCGTCGGCTAGCTCTTCGGGCAGAAATTTCAACGCAACGCGGCGGCCTAACTTGATGTCCTCGGCCTCATAGACCACACCCATGCCTCCGCCACCCAAGATCCCCAGCACTCGATAATGCGAAACCCTTTTGCCGATCAGGGAGGAAGCCGCTAATTCGGCTTGCAAGGATAGACCCTCTTTGGCAGAGATTCTGACTGGATCCGATTCTAAGCACTCGACCGGCACCGTCCAGCGATAACCGCGGCGCGCCAAAGTTTCGATATATCGGGGATGGTCGGCTGAGTCTCCCAGAGCTAGCCGCAGCCTTTTGACTGCTGCGTTGATACTATTCTCGAACTCCACGACAGTGTCATTCGGCCACAGTCTCTTTTGGATCTCACCCCGCCTCACTACTTCGCCGGGTCGCTCCAGCAGCATCGCCAAAATTTGAAACGATTGCTCCGGCAGCTTTACTTTGGCTCCGTCCTTGCACAACTCCCCAGACCGAAGGTTCACTTCAAAGGTCTCGAAGCGGACGAGATGCGGGAGGTGGGCAGCTTCTCTCACGGACGTAGACCCGAAGCCCCTGAATGAGCCAGCGGTGGAGGGGAAGGGTCATTAGCGCCGGCATTTCAGGGCGGGCAGAAGTTTAACATTCTTTCCCCATGAAATGAACTGGCGGATGTTCTTGGTTCGGTGGAGTCTCGTTCTTGGGGGCGGCACGCGCAGATGCAGAGATTACTGGAAGATAGCACCGTCAGGCAGCGGCCTCTACATGAGCTCTAAAGTTTCGTATGGCCTCCAAAATCACATCGATATCACCCACATGTCACACGCATAACATTGAACCTGCCATGCTGCCTGGCGCAAAGTTACGCCCAAACCGCAAGGCACGGTGCCATTGCGGGGAGGCAAACATGAAAAGGAATCCAACAGCCGCAATTACTGTCATCACTCTCCTCGCTGCGCTGGCGCTGCCGGTTCCACTGGCCGCGCAGCACAGTCGCTACAAACTCATCGACATCGGTACGTTTGGCGGGCCCAATAGCCAGGTAAACGGCAGTCCGCCTCCCATGATCAACAACCGAGGCGTGGTGGCCGGATTAGCGGACACAGCCGAACCGTGCTCTTACCTTGGCGGATTTGTCTCGCCAGCGTTCAGGTGGGAAGACGGTGTACTGACCAACTTGGGATTGCTGCCGGGCGGCTGTGGCAGTCTCCCAAACGCGATCAACTCGAAGGGAATGATCGTTGGATCGTGAGA
>DATEPX010000086.1:0-4113 GCA_035272945.1 Terriglobales bacterium | reverse complement strand
GTGAAGGAAGCGAGCAGGGAGTTGAAGAAATCGCGCCGGAGGATCGCCGGCTCATCCGCGGCGTAGGTGTCCACGATGGACTGCGCCGCCTCAGAAGACTCGGGACGAAGCAGGTCCATCACCAGCACCACGGCGCCGGGTGAGGCCAGTTTCTTGACCGCATACCAGAACTGCAACGGGTTAGGGACATGGTGCAAGAGGCTGTTGGAGATCACCGCTGCGGCCCGTTCCGGAAGGACCGTGTCCTGGAACCGCTCGCACCGCAACGTGATGCGACCCGCGAGGCCCGCCACACGGATCGCCTCCAAGCCGAGGGCGATCATGGGTGGTGAGCCGTCCACGCCGGTAATCCGACACTCAGGGAGCGTCCGCGCAAGCCGGATCGGGATGTCGGCTGGCCCGCAACCCAGGTCCAGCACATGCCCTGCCTTGAATTCAGGGTAGAATTCCGCGAACCGAGCGACGAACCCCTGGTTCTCTTCTTCAAAGTCGGCCCGGGAGTAAGCCAGCGCCTGCGCGGGATCGTCCATCAATTCCGGTTCAAGGACCCGCTCCATCGCCCTCCTCCACCATCACCTCGTCTCCCGGCCGTACCACGCCCTCAGCCAGCACCCGCGCATAAAGCCGGCTCCAGCCCGGATGCTTCTTCTGGGAGATCCGCATGACGTCTCCGTCCACAAACCATCGCGCGTTGTGTTTGCAGGGAGCGGTGTAGCTCATCACCGCCAGCCGCACGTCGGTGCCGATGCGCAAGCGGTCCCCAGGTTTGAGCCGGGCCCAGTCCAGTCCCGCAACCGTGAGGTTCTCCCCGCAGGACCCTGGCGCGACCGCATGGCCTTCGGCTTGCAGCGTCCCGATGACTTCCAGCGAATACAGGCAGACCGCCCGATCCGCCCCGCCGTGGTACTGGACGCTCCGCTGACGGTCGCCTGCTACCCCCTGGACGGTGATGCGGGCTTCCGGAACCGGCAGCTTCGGTACGCCCCCGTCGGAGACATTGATCTGGTGCACGTGCGGGTGTGTGATCCCCATGCTGGGAGCGCATTGTACCAAAATCCGATCGCCAGTCCGATGCTCATCGGCATTTCCGTTGCTTAACTTTTTCGTGTACCATCCCGAGACCCGGCACGACAACGTGGGGGCTCAATGAGGCAGTTCAGGAGGGGACTCTATGAGGATCAGAGTGGCACAACCCTACCGAACGTCATAGAGATGTAGGCTTTTGGCACCGGTAGCTACACCACGCTCCCCTCGGAGACATTGACCTGGTGCACATGTGGTTGCGTGATCCCCATGCAGGGGGCGGATTGTACAAAAATCCGATCGACGGTCCGATTTTCGCAAGATCAAAATGGCTTACCTTAGGTAGGCACAGCGCAGTCTCGTCACCTAATGGAACGCTTATTCAGCACAAACCAAAAAAACAGTCGCCTCGCCTTCAATCGGCATTGCTTTTGCATAAATCCAGTGCCCTATCACAGGATAACCAGCTTGACATCTGCCATGATCAGATCATATCCAAGGAGGGGAACCCATGAAGATCTGCACAGTTACTAGAGTGGTCATGTGTGCTGCGCTGCTGGCCGGATGTGTCAGCACAGGAACTCACAAGCAGACCTTGGCAGAACTTGAGCAGGCGCGCAAGGCGCTCGAAAGTTCTAAGAAGCAAGCGGCCGCCGAGGCAGACCGCCTTCAGAAACAACTGGTTGATGTAAACACCCGCGTCGCGGGGCTTATGACCGGGACGACGACGGCCCAAGAAGAGATTGAGAGACTTCAGAAGCGCGCCAGCGAACTCGAAGCCGAGACGGCACGAGTCAACGAGCTGGTCAAGCAGCTCTCGGAGCAAGATCAGGATCTGAAAGAACAGCTCAAGGCCGAAGCGGCGGCAAAGGCCCGCCTGGAACAGGAGCGCGCTGCCAAGGAGGCCGAGATCCAGCAGCAGCAGGAACAGCTCAGGGCCGAAGTAGGGGAAAAGTCTCGCCTGGAGCAGGATCGCGCTGCCAAGGAGGCGGAGATCCAGCGATTGACCCGGACGCACGAGGAGTTGACCAAGTCGCTGGAAGCCGAAATCGCCAAGGGCGACATCAAGATCAAGCAGGTCAGGGACCGGTTGACCATCAACATGGTGGACCGCGTCCTCTTTGACTCCGGTCAGAGCAAGGTAAAGCCGTCCGGCCTCAAGGTGCTCAAACAGGTCAGTGATATTCTGAAGAATGTGACCGACAAACAAATCAGGATCGAGGGGCACACCGATAATGTGCCGATCGGAGTAAAGCTCAAAGAGCGGTTCCAGACCAACTGGGAGCTGTCCACGGCCCGCGCCACGAGCGTGGTGCGCTATTTGATAGAAGAAGGAGGAGTGGACCGCGCCAACCTGTTGGCCGTCGGGTATGCCGACACCAAACCCATAGCCAGCAACGACACGGAGGAAGGACGCACGGCAAATCGCCGCATTGAGATCGCGCTGTATCCGAAGGACCTGTCCGAAATCGTTAACCAGCTTAAGCCGTAAGCCAGTTCCGTGGGTCGGAGACGCAGATCTGGTGCAGGTGCGGATGAGATTCAGTACACGATGATGCGGTCCGCCGAATCAAAAAGCTGCACCATCCGATCCAAGGGAACCGGCGTCACAGAGGAAGCCACTCGGGCAGGATCGATCTGGTAGAGCAGCATCATCGTGCGATTGCCGTAAATCTCCACCCCCATTTTTTTGAGGAAGTCGAAGTATTCGCCGTAATCGTGGGGGACCTGCTCCAGCGGCACGCCCATCTGCTGCGAGAGGCTCTGGCGCTCGCGTTCGGGCAGAGCTGCCCGATCCAGCGCGCTACTGTCCGGCCGGAACAGGCCGTTGAACCAGCCGAACCCTTTCGTGATGGAAGTCACGGCGCTCCCGTCCACCAGGATCGTGACCTTGTGCCCGGCCTTGACCGCCGCCCACGCGACATTGGGCACCGCACAGATTTGGGCATCATCTTCGGCGAGCGAGGTCTTCATATGAATCAGGATGCGCGAGGCGGAGGCCTGTTGAGCCGCCGACGACGGAACCCACAGAATCACGAAGGCGATGACGAGCAGCACACCGGAGACCCATTTGCGTTTCATAGTCTGCTCCCTCCTTATGGGGCTTGATGCGTACAACAGGTCCTGCCAGCCGTCGGCTCCGCGCCCTGCGCACACTCCTGGAAGGCCGCATAGGCTTTGAGCGCCCACTCTTCGCCGGGACAACCCTGCATCGTCATCGCGACCTCCAGGAACTCGATGAGTTCAGCCTGCGTGATACCCTTCTCATACGCCATCTTCACGTATGCACGGATGCAGGGCTCGCAGCGAATCGCGACCGCGATGGCCATCGCCGTCAAGAGCTTGTACTTCGCCGGCACCGCTCCATCTCGGTAAGCTTCCTGCCGCATGGGTAGTAGCCCACCGGTGACCTTCGGGCTCAGACGGCGCAATTCCCCAAAGAGCCGTTCCGTCTCCGTCTTCATCAGCCCCTCCTCCACCATCCTGCTCCATTCAAGCCTGGCCGATGCCCGCAGCCCGCAACGCGGCCGCATCGATCGGCCCTCGCCGGCAGCAGTCCAGCAGGACACCGTCGACCGCCACGGTCGGCACGGCGGTGACGCCATAGCGGGTCGCTTTCTCCCGGCATTCGTTCGTAGCGCAGCCTTCCCGCAGGTCATAGACCCGCACCTCACAGCTCGGGCACGCCACGGCACGGACAAGACCCACGACCTCCGAGCACACCGGGCAGCCGGCCGTGAAGACTTCAACGCTTCGCTTTGCTGTTGCCATCGTCCACCTCCCTTTCTTTCTCCAGGCATTTGAGGATCGGGCAGCGTTTGGTCGGCTGTCCGGCCCGGCACGATTTGATGAGGTCCTTGAGCACGCGCGCCATGGACTCCAGATCTTTCAGCTTGCCTTCAACCTTGGCAAGCTTGGCTTGCGCACGCCGTTGGACATCTCCGCAGCGGGCTGCCGAGCTGACGCGCAAGTTCAGCAAGTCGGCAACTTCTTGCAATGTGAATCCCAACGCCTGTGCGTTCTTGATAAAGCGCAGCCTTTGGACCTCTTCTTCCCCATATACCCGATACCCCGAGGGCGTGCGCACAG
>DATEPX010000085.1:0-4460 GCA_035272945.1 Terriglobales bacterium | reverse complement strand
GCAGTGGGTATCTACGGCGTGATGTCCTATAGCGTAGAGCAACGGACGCATGAGATCGGCATCCGTGTGGCCCTGGGCGCGGACCGCTACGACACGCTGAATCTCGTGCTTCTGCAAGCCTTGCGCATGACGGTGGCAGGGCTTGCCGTCGGAGGCGCGGCGTCGTTCGGGCTGACTCGGCTGCTGCGGGCGGAGTTATTCGGTGTGAAACCGTCGGACCCGCTGACCTTTGCCGTCGTGCCAGTCGTTTTGCTCGCGATCGCGCTGGCAGGCGCGTGTATTCCGGCGCTGCGAGCTAGCCGTGTAGACCCGCTGGTGGCATTGCATCACGAGTAGTGGAAAGCGGATCTGAGCCCGGCAGTTTCCAACAGCATAACTCCGAAGCAGCACCACTATGTGAACCGGCACAATCCAACTCCAGGATGCTCAGCTAAACACCGAGAGTCTCGGCAGGTCTCTTTGTGGTCATCCGATCAGATATAGGTCTCTTTTCTAGCGATGGAACCGCCAGACACCACAGTTACTCCTGGATCGTCGATTATAACCGGCCAATATTCTGAATCACGCCCCTAAAAGCTGGCCGACGTTGCCGCCGAAAAGCCTCTGCCATCACGTCTATCCAGGAAAGCTTGTGGTGGATAAGGGATCGACAAGCTCGAAACGGATTGGGCCGCGGGCTGCGCGGATATTAGGCGGGTCCTATCCGAGCGGGTGGCCTTTGGCATGCTGCCGGCTGCGCTCTTTGCATTACTTCCGAGTTGCGTCACCCGGACGGAATCCTCAACGGGGGCCACAAAGAGCTACTCTGCCTCCGACAATTCAGAATTACGCTCACGCCTTTTTGATGATGAACTGCGCCTTTTTGTAGTTTCCAAGCTGTGGTCATGCTACCCGGACACAGATGCAGGCAGTACGTTGAGCGGCTCGGGTGATTCCCCTACTACTCTTACGTGAGTTCACCGGATTTCACTCAAGCGGAAGCCCTACTAATAATCGCGCCACGCCGCATGTGCCGTTCTCGAGGGGGAAGAACCGAGCCGCGAGGAGGCATATTTGCATCGCGGCATAAAAGATTGCCCAATCCATTGTCTCTGGCGATGCGCAACCGTAAGGAACGAAGAGGCTTGGTGCACACCCTGCGAGAAGCAGGTTTCGCAGAGCCTTGGTTCCGTCACACAGCTTCTTCGGAAGGAATGTGCCTTGGAGGTCTGCTCATGAGAGTCATTCGCGCTTTTACCTGGGCCGCCGCAGTTTGCTTGCTGAGCCTGCCTGTCTTGATGTTGTTGCTCAACGAAACGCCATCGGTCTCTGCCCAGACCGGTACGCCTCCGAGCAGTTCGATCAGTAGCACGTCGGGCCCGGTGTCGTGGGACTTCGCCGCGGTCGGCGGCGGTACGGTGGTGAATGTAGGTATCCAGGACATCTGTCCGCCCGCGATGTGCGATGACCATGACTTGACAATCGTCCTTCCTGCGCCGGCGGCGACCTTCTACCAGACAATGACTGCAAGCGTGACCTTCAAATATACCTGGACCAGCACGCTGCCAACGGATCTGGACATCTTTGCGATCAGTCCCAAAGGCGCCGATCATGGCCCGGGTTCGCCGGACGACACCTCGACGGGGCCGGGCGAGGAAGACTTGACGCTTACCGATCCGATTGACGGAGTCTGGCACGTTCGTTCGGTTGCGTCGCTGGCGCCGGTGCCCACGGCGGCCCACGTCGTCATTACTATGACGGTCGCACCAAGGCCCACTAGTCCTCTGCCGCCTCCGCCGGCTCCTGGCGCACCGGCCTTCATTGTTTATCCTGCACCGAACGACTGTGCGGCAGGGCAACAGCCTCCGAGCTGCATCCAGCCGTCACTGGGTTCGACGACTGCCGGAGAGCATGGCGCAGGCGAGCCATCCATCGGCGTGGACTGGGCCACACGCAAGGCCTTTATACAAGCGGGGAACCACACACTGCGCGTAACCCTGGACGATTCCGTCAGTCCCGCCACCGCGTTCTGGGAAGACAAGCGCTCACCCTTCGCTCGGGTGAGCCTCGACCCCATTGGGTTTGTCGACGATGGTCATTTCGGCGGCCCCAACCGCCTATTCACATCGCAGCTGAACCTCGTCACCAGCGAGCTATCCTTCAGCGATGATGACGGGGACAACTGGCTCCCGACGCAGGGCTCCGGCCAGCCTGCCGGCGTGGATCATCAGACGGTAGGCGGGGGCCCGTACGCGTTTCCTTCTCCGCTGACGAGCACATCGTATCCGCACGCCATTTATTACTGCTCACAAGACATCGTTACGGCATTCTGCTCGCGCAGCGATGACGGCGGGTTGACCTTCGGACCGGGCATTCCCATTTACACGTTCGCTACGGCCAGCGGCGTGGACCGTCCAATTGCGCCCGGCACATGCGGCGGCCTACACGGCCACGTTCGTGTGTCGCCTGATGGCACCGTTTACGTCCCCAACGAGAATTGCTTCGACTCCAACAACGTTAGCAGGCCCGGGGTGGCCGTCTCCACTGACAACGGCCTGACCTGGGCGGTGCGCACTGTACCTGACGCCAAGAGCATCAGCCCCGGCACCGACCCTTCCGTCGCCGCAGGCATGAACAGCACCATTTATCTTGGGTATGTGAACACTGATGGCCACGCAAAGATCGCCGTCTCATATGACCGGGGATTAACCTGGTCGAAATCCAAGGATGCTGGCACGCCATTCGGGATCCAGAACACGGAGTTCGCCGAGGTGATCGCCGGCGACGACAACCGGGCGGCGTTTGCATTCCTTGGCACGCAGACCGCTGGGGATACGCAATCGGCGGATTTTCTCGGCGTGTGGCATTTACTTGTGGCCTTCACCTACAACGGCGGCCGGACATGGACTACCGTTGATGCGACGCCATCGGATCCCGTGCAGCGCGGCTGCATCTGGAACCAGGGTGGCAGCAATCCTTGTCGTAATCTGCTGGACTTCAACGACGTCACGGTGGACAAGTTTGGGCGGGTGCTGGTCGGCTACGCCGACGGTTGCACGGGCAGTTGCGTGACAGACCTCACGCAGAATGCCTCGACGGGCCCGGCCAGCGCCCAAGACGCCCTCGCCACAATTGCACGGCAAGTGGGGGGTCGCGGCTTGTTCGCAGCCTTTGACGGCACGCAGTTCGGCACAAATTCCGGCAAGACCGAGGGCGGCGGCAAACTATGCTTTGGGGATCCCGCCTCAGGAGTCACCGGAGATCCGGGCTGCAGCAAGCCATGACCAGAATTGAAACCGCGACGCGTGCAGCGTCCCTGTGCACCAGCGCCGCGGCCCGCGCGGCCGAAGGGTCGTGCGGGCTCCACTGGCACTGGCCGATGCTGCTTATTTGGGCGATGCCTTTGCTCGCCGTCTGCGGCCAAAGCGACGGCGTGCGGAAGGCAGAAGCAGACCGTCTCTCCGCCTTGGGCGCACCGAAGATTGACGCGTGCCAGGTGCTCACCAAGGATGAAATCGAAACGGTGCAGGGTGACTCCGTCGAGGAGATCAAGGCAAGCGTCCCGCAGAGCAACGGGATGCTCATATCGCATTGCCTGTTTCGCACGGCAACTTTTGCGAACTCGGTTAGCGTGACCGTGGGCGCTCCTGATCCAGGGAAACCAACCGCGCTTACCCCGCGCGAATTCTGGCGGCAGCAGTTTCATCCTTTGGAGGCGCAGGAAGAAAAAGGTCGAGGGGGCGGCAAGGCATTGTGGAATTCGACGACCGAACGCGAGGAGGAGCGCAAGCCGCGCCTGATTGGCGGCCTCGGCGATGAAGCCTACTGGGTGGACAATCCGATTGCGGGCGCGCTCTACATCCTGCGGGGCGAAACCTACGCGCGCATCAGCATTGGAGGCGTTCGCGCAGAATCTGCGAGGCTCGAAAAGACGAAGGCGTTGGGACGGGCGGTGGTAAAGCGCTTGCGGTCGGCCACGGCATCAAGCCGCTCCAGCCCGGATGCGGCGGTTTCGCATTGATTGCCAAGGGTGGAGGCGCGTTGAATCCCAACTGTCCTTGGCAGTTCAGCCGCGCGAGGTTTCCTCAAAGCAGGATTCCCTAACTGGTCTTCACGATTTCATAATACAGAAATTGAACGCCTACTCCCGACATTACGTTCGCAAACGCACTCGAATGAACAGAGCAACGCGGCATGCAAAACGCACTTCATGCGGAAAATATGCGTCTAAATCCTTTAACACTTTCCTCGGCTGGCAGCCCGCATGCGTTTGTCAGAAGTAGACAGCCCAAAGCCGATTCCTGGTGGGTGCCGTTCGCATTAGGTACATTCCGGGCGCATTGTCGGCAACCCTTACTTAATCGCATTACGTCAGAGTTGCCCGTCATCCGGCCGCAGGCGGCAGAGAGCCTCCAAATCGGGCCTTTCCATGTTCGGGTTGTTGGACTACCGTGGCTGGCCCCGTCGCAGACTCCACAGTC
>DATEPX010000084.1:0-3656 GCA_035272945.1 Terriglobales bacterium | reverse complement strand
CTGGCGCTCGTGGGTTCGTGCTCAAATCCGATGCCGCGAGAGATTTGGTGGCGGCGGTTGAAGCGCTCCAAGCAGGAACAATGTTCTTCACTTCCCGGGTTGCAGAAATGGTTTTGCGAACATACCTGAACCAGAAGCAGGGCCATTCTGGAGATATGCCAATCTCATCAAGCCTTACCTCGCGCGAGCGTCAGATCGTGCAGCTCGTGGCCGAGGGGAAGAGCACGAAAGAGGTCGCTTCGATGTTGGATTTGAGTATCAAGACCGCTGAGAGGTACCGAGCAAACATCATGCGTAAACTCGGCTTCCACTCCAGGAGCGAGCTGATCCTCTATGCGGTTCGGAACCATATCATCCAGGTTGCCCCACAATGACGAGCGTATGCAGAAGAATTTGCGTCTCGTACCGTCTGTGGCAGACCTACATCACTCTTTCAAGATTGCTGTAGGCTGCTGGCATTTTCTGCCGTCGGTTTCGCTCAATAGCGTCGGCGTATAGCCACGATCGTGCTACACCCAATCGGGCCATTGCAATACCGCCGAACCGCTTTACCATGCTGCTTAATCTCCCCTGCAACTAGCTAGCTTAGCTAACCAGTTTCGTCAGAAAGACCGCGGTACTTTGCCGGGGAGATGCCCATGCCAGCATGGCTTTCGCAACTGTGGTTCGATGACCAAGCCCAGGACGTCACCGAGTACGCCATCATGTTGACAATCGCGATCGTGCTCGTGGTGGGCACAGTGAGATTGCTCGGCGCCCGCGCCAACAACGTGTTTTCGTCAGTAGGAAGTGCGATCCAGTAAAGAGTATCTTCTCTGGGCGATCGGCAAAGTACATTTGCAACCGAGAGTAGGGCTAAACTCCTGGGGAAGTTGCTGTGGCATGGTTGGTGGCAAACCAGTGCTGTGGTTGCGTGCCGTCTTCAGCTCATTACGATGGTTCACAATTGGTCCCGGGGCGTGTTTGGGATTACACCCTTTTTAGTCTTTTTGCTTTTTACACTCATCCCCTCGAGGTGCTCACCTCCGTAGCACCCAGCCACGGTAGCGCCCAGCCTCGGAAGTGTGAAGTGCTTTTCAGCCACTGACGGGCCATTTACCCGCATGGCTTCCTGCAGTAGTCTCGTGACCTCCCTTGGAACTGCTCGGCGTGGGCGCTCTGGTCCATACCGAACTCGGGGCGCTCATTGCTCATTGTTGACTCCCGAATGGGCAATGGCTACATTGTCTGACCAGGTTCGCGACTTCGTATATCGCAACTACATCGTGCCAGCGAAGGAGAACAAAACTGCTTCGGTCACGGTTACAGCCGGGGAGGTGCATCAGGCACTGAAATTCTACCGGCGGATGTCTCTGGTTTGTGCCGCTCTCAATACCGCTAAGTTTGAGCGGCAATACGGCGTCCGCCTCTTACAAAGAAGTGGCTCCGGGCACGGCCCAACCGCCACATTTACGTTTTCTGTATAAGGACTTTGCTGGCGAACCCAACCCCGGAAGCCCTGTTCTAGACGGTGAGCTTGGCGTGGGAACAACCTGAGCCAGAGAAGCTGGCTACGCGCGAATTGACCTTGGTTGAATCCCCGTACGGCTTCGCTTGCGGCTGCAAAGCCTGCGAGTGGTTCCATCCCCTTCCGAATGTCATACCTGATGGAGAGTCGCCCATCGAGATTGTGCAACTAGCGTTTGATGCGCACGACTGCCAACATTACGACTACAAGCCATCTCATATATGCCTCAGTAGAATTAGGCAGCAGCCGAGATGGAGCATCCCGAGGAAGTTCTCAGCGTATCTTTCGTACCGGACAACCAACCTGCGGAAGTTTTGAAGCCAGGCAAACAATCTTTCAATCTTCCAACGCCGGCCATACCGTCGCAAGCGCCGTAGATCCTGTGTTCTGTTTTTTCGGTTAAGGCGATGCGGAGCGATCAATTGAATCCCGTACACCGGCGACCAGGTTGAAAGTTCCTTTAAGTTCTGGAACGGCACGGATGCCGATCTCCCGGTGCATCTGGAGGGCGCCGATATCGGCCCCCAAGACGAGGAAGGGCATGCAACGGTGGAACGAGAAGACGCGACAAACTCGCTGAAGGCGTGGTTGAAGCCCGCATATCCCGATCTGAATGTCGCTCCAAAACAGGAAATCACGCTGCCCTTTTCGGTGGATATTCCGGCGAATGCGGACCCAGGCAGCCATTGGGGAGCGCTGCTCGCCATCACGGCACCCGCCGCGCAATCGAACGGAGCGGCGGTGAATGTGCGGACTGGCGTGATATTGCTCGTCCATGTTTTAGGTCCGGTCACGGAGAAGCTCGTGATCGAGAGCGTGTCGGTGCCTCGTTTTGCGAGTCTCCGCCGATACCTATTGAGGCGCGATTTCGGAACGAGGGGACGGTGCACGAAGCGCCGCAGGGAACGATTGAGGTGCGAAATATTTAGGGGTCGCTCGTCGCAACAGGAACGCTGCCTGTGCGGAATGTGCTTCCGGGCGTGGTGCGGAAAATGGGCACATCGGTCGGCGACAGCGGATTCTGGCTGGGGCGGTACACAGTTTACCTCCGGGCGAAATACGGCGATGCCGGCCAGGAACTTTATAGCCAAGAAAAGCTTTGGGTGGTGCCCTGGCGGACGCAGGGATGGAAGTTGCTTCTCGGATTGGGGCTCGTTGTCTGGGTGATTGTGGCGCGTAGGCGCTTCCGCGCGTTCTGGATAGTCTTAAAGACCGGCCTTCCTTGCCTAAGGACCAGTAACCTCAATGGGGCCTGTGACGATGGGGGAAGTTGCGGCTTTGGATAGACAGGTAACAGGTTTCGGATAGTATGTATTTAG
The DNA here is from genome assembly GCA_035272945.1 of Terriglobales bacterium. GTDB lineage: Bacteria > Acidobacteriota > Terriglobia > Terriglobales > Acidobacteriaceae > Gp1-AA122. The sequence continues at coordinate 830 of DATEPX010000084.1, read as the reverse complement.
GCGGGTGCGATTCGTTCATCTTCCTCTTTGCGCTCCTCTAGACCTCGGCTCAATTAACTCGCGTCCCATGTCCCTCCCGTTGGGAAAAACCGCAAGAGAAAGAGCAATTGCCCGTGCAAAGGCACTGGTTTTTTGCTCGTTACCGGGTCTTGTGTTGGCGGCGATCTTTTTCGCACCGTGGCCCCGCAACCACCGACCGATGGCTCCCGTCCGAGGCGAGGTAAATCCCCATCCTGCCGATGGATACTCGATTAGCGTGCAGCCCGCGGGAACATCTATGAGCGCGACGATATATACGATGACGGGAACGTATTGAGCCACGACTGCTGTCTAGGAAAGTTAGATCGTAGCTTGATGCGCTGTCAGGCCAAAGGTGCGGAAGGGGTAATGATGCGGGTGGTCGAAGGTAATCAGAAAGAAAATGCGGAAAAGCAGCGTACCGCAAGGTATCGGGATTTTTCCACACGCGCAGGTGAAATTTGTCGGACTAAACTGGCAGCGTATGGCTGTCACCGTGGAAATGCAGAATACGGGTGATCCTGGATTGCAGCGGGAAGTGGCTGCAACTATCGAGCATGCGCTTGCGGATCGGCCTGGGGATTGGCGGGTTTCGATTGTGGGTTCTCAGGCGAATGACCAGTGGGAGATGAAGATTATTGGGCCGAATGCGTTTGAGCGGTCCTATACTTTGGAGGGAAGTTCCGGTGAGCACCGGCCGGAAATGATTCGGGTCTTGCTAGGGAAATTGGTGCCGCGATAGGCACAGCGGAGAAATGGAACACTATTTAATTGATTGGGCGACCATGTAGGCGATGGTGGCGCTGGTGATG
>DATEPX010000083.1:0-2867 GCA_035272945.1 Terriglobales bacterium | reverse complement strand
CTGCTCCTGTCGTTTTGCTAGAGTAACCGGGTCTGGCGGTTCATGTCCGACATCCAGTCCAGCCCTTCGCCATCTTGCCCGGGCGTCGGAATCAACGGAACGCTCGTAGCCGACCTCCCACAGTCTCTCGGCCAAGCCTGGGAACGCACTGCCGAGTCCGATGCCTGTGGTCACGGCGACGTGAAGATTCTTGAACCCTTGTTCGAGGGGCATCTCGCAAAGTACTGTGCTTGCGCTTCGGTAACCCGGACTCTTGCCAATCCGCCCGAATCCGAGCTTCTTCAGCGAACATGGCTAATTGGAAGAACGTCTTCGCTTCACCGACTTCCGCCAATCTCTGCTGAGCCAACTCCTGCATGAACGTTATCAACTCTAGTTCGCGGCCCGGCTCGCTAAAGAGCTTGGCGAAGGTGGTGAGTCTGTCACGGAATGCATAGCCGAGGACCACCCCAATTTCAAAGGCTTCCTCGTAACAGCCCAAATACCGCCGGAAGGGAAGATACGGAGCCGAGAAGAATCTCCTCTTAGCGGCAGGCGCAATAATCGAGTGAGCGATCTCGTCGATGAGTGAGCGCACTGTAACTCCGCGAGAAATCGCAGAAAATTGTACCGCACTGTTGCACAATTTTTTGCCGGGTGCCTTGGGTCTCGTCAGCAGTTGCGAGACCTAGGAAACGGCCCTGACGCTTAGCCCACATGGCCGTCACGATCCGCGAGGGAAAGATAAAAGAGCGGATTACGGACACCTGCGCACTTTGAACTTGAAAACAGCAGGTCCTCGACTCCGCGGAAGGCCCGCAAGCCAGCTTCTGCGCTGCCTCGGGAGGACAAGACTATTAAGAGATCGTGACGACATCGCTGGAGCAATGCCCTCAATCCTTCGCGGACGAGGGCGTCCGCGCCACACTGGCAAAACCGGCCAGACGCGGGGCACCCCGGTCTGAATGTATGTCGTCAAACCTAATCTCGGCGGCTGCGCTGATAGTGCCCAGGATGTCCGCAGCAAAAAACTGGCGCGAACTGGTGCCGTCCCTGTCGGGACTCGTGCACGGGATGGGAATGCTACCCAGCACTTCCGTGCCGGGCTTTCAAGTTCCGCCGCTTCGCGGCTGGGTGATGGTTCCGGAGCGCCTGAGATGCGATTCGTCGGCCGCTTCGCGGCTGGGTGATGGTTCCAGAGCCCCTGAGATGCGATCCGTCTTCTATGGCTGCGTTGTCCGGTGGGCCACTACTCCAGTGCCGCAGGCACGGAATGTGAAAGCCCGGCATGGCAATGCCGGGTAGATGGGGAAAATCGAGCGAGTCCCGGCAGGGACGGCACCTCGCACACGCAGAGTGGGTGAGCCGTTATTCATGGAACGCCATAAGACCGGTGACGTCCGTATCGGGACTTGTCGTTTTATTTCATCGCCACCCCGGCACTTCCGTACCAGGCTTTCGTATTCGGCCGCTTCGCGGCTGAAAAATGCACCTCTTTAGTTGTGACATCCGGCACAGACGCGCGTTCACCAATGTGGATATTTGGACGAATGGCTCACAAATATCCGAACATCCTCATCCATTGTGTGTTCAGCACCAAAGGACGTGAAGACCTCATTCCAGACGAAATGCTGCCCAGGCTCTGGAAATACTTCGCGGGAATTGGCCGAAATCATGGGATTCCGGTGCTCGCGGCAGGTGGCGTTGCTAATCATTCGCATTTGCTGATTGCACTTCCTGTCGGCGTCGCCCCAGCCAAAGCAATTCAGGTTCTGAAGGCCAACTCGTCGAGATGGATCCACGAACACGGAATCGCATTCGCCTGGCAAGTGGGTTATGGAGCCTTCAGCGTGAGCAGTTCGAACAAAACCGCGGTAAAGGATTACATCGAGCACCAGGCGGAACATCATCGCGGCCGTTCGTATGAAGCGGAATTGGAGGCGATGATTCGGAAATCGGGTATGCGGTTTGATCCGGAGGAGGCGTTTGGTTAGGTGCCGTCCCTGCGGGACTCGGGTTTAAATTGTAATCGCCACCCGGCATTTCCATGCCGGGCTTTCACATTCCGTGCCTGCGGCACTTGGGATCCAATCAGTTTTCTTTCCGTCTCGATTCCTGATTTCTAAAATCAGGAAAGTAGGGCAGCCTTTCATGGGGCATGGCCACCCCGTCCGATGAACTTTTTTGTCGTGCTCGCATCGTTGGTAATGGCACTGCACCTCCTGTTCATTCTATGGGTGGTGTTCGGAGCTCTTTTGACCCATCGCCGACCGCTGTTGCGTTGGCTGCATCTTGCCTCGCTCGTCTGGGCCATCGCGGTGGAAATCCTGCCCTGGGCTTGCCCGCTAACCGCAATGGAAAACTGGCTGCAGGTCCACGCCGGGGGCGCCACTTATGAGGGTGGATTTCTCTTCCACTATTTGGACGTGCTGGTTTATCCCGATGTCCCGCCCGGCTGCTGACCGCCTGCGGCGTCGCGGTTTGCCTATCAATCTCGGAATCTACATTGCGCGTTTCGGCGTCGGCACGTTGCCGGCTGATAAATCGGATAACCCCGCGAAAACGGGTGTAAGATGGTGCCCGAGAAAGCTGGCTTCATCCTACGTAATGATTTGGAGGGGCCGGGAGCCAGTATTTTTGCCGCCAATTTTTTCCCATGAGCGGCTCCTGGCGCCTCCTTGAAGAGGGGGAGCTATGCGTCATCGAACTGAATCTGGCCTATCGAGTCGTTCTCGCAAGTTTGTTTTGCTGCTGGTATTTCTCGCGGTTGTTTTTGGAGCGCCAGCGCGTGCGCAGAAGAGCCGAACCGCTCCAGCGAGCCCACCCAAGTACGACCTGAAAACCGAGGCGAAGTTTAAGGGGACGGTGGCGGACCTGCAGCTGCCGCC
>DATEPX010000082.1:0-9363 GCA_035272945.1 Terriglobales bacterium | reverse complement strand
AGTCAGCGGCGTGGCAGGCACGGGAACCTGTGACTTCACTTCAACCATTCAGCTCATCCTTCAGACCACCAGCGCCCATGGCTACAACTTTATTTTCCCGAACGTCGGAGTCGGCACTTACTACCTATCGATACAGGCTGCGGCGGATTCCGCCGCAGTGGTGAATACCGGTAGCGGATCGGCAGTTGGCGGAGCAGCTTACGGCCTTGGCTCGGTAACAATAGAAAGCGTCAGGATGGTTCACAGCTTCTCTTTCTGAACTGACTGCAGAAACCTTCCATTGAGCCGGAGCGGCGCAGCCCCGGCTTTTTTACGAAAGATGAGTACATATTAGTACATATAACGAAATCGTTCCCCTCGCTGGCGGAGTACCCCCCGCTCTCCGGAAACCAAGCGGCGGTGGCTCGCTTGTCTTTCGTTCTGCCCGTCTAAGTTTAGGTCTGAGGGGTTCCTCTTATTGTCAAGGGTACTCACTCCTTTTACTCTGGTGTGCAGAAACAGGTTGGGCTTGCGGATATGCGCCGGCAAGACCAGTTGGACCTGGTGCCCGCTTCGCACCGGCGTCTTCGCGTAGTCTCGCTTCTATCAGGTGCGACGGGCGAGGTGCCCCGTGAAACGCTTCGCAGTCGTTACCTTGCTGTTTCTCTTCCTTTCGATAACCAATCTGTCTGCTCAAACTCCGCCCTCGTGGACGAACGCCGTGAACGGCAATCAGTACTACGTGAACTCCGCGATCGGCAATGATTCCAACGGCGGTTCTCAAGCCCACCCGTGGAAAACATTCAGCCGAGCTGATCAGGGTGTTGTGCCTGGATCCACCATCCACGTTGCTTGCGGCGTATACCCGAACACTCTTGAGGACAGCGGCCGTCTTCTCACAACTACGAGCGGGACTTTATCTGCGCCGATTCGCTGGGTGTCGGACGTGCGATGGGGCGCCAAGCTCACTACTAACCTGACCGGCAACGACGCGACGTGGTGGAACCAGGGCAACTACGTCGAGATCCAGGGCTTTGAAATCACCGGCAGCGGAGCGCTGGGAATCTACAACGAAGGTTCCTTCACCCGCATCATCGACAACAAAGTCCATGATATTCCGGCGACGGGCTGTCCTTCCGATGGTGGCGCCGGCATTCACGATGGTAACTATGCCGCGTCGGATGACGACATCATCGGAAACTGGGTGCATCACATCGGAAACTACACTAGCCCGTGTCCAAGAGTGCACGGCATCTATCACGCCAATCTGCGCGGCCACATCTACAACAACGTTGTCTCCCAAAACGAAGGATGGGGAATCCACACGTGGCATGCGGCCACACACGTCACCATCACCAACAACACGGTGTTCAGCAACGCTTACGGCGGAATTCTGATCGGCGCTGCGAAGCGCGATTTCCGACGCAGGTCCGGGAACACCAGCAACGACTGGTCCACGATCAGCAACAACATCGTCTACGACAACGGCAACGTCGCCGGCGGTAATGGCTACGGCACTGAAGAGTACGGGTCGGTGGGGTACAACAATCAATATTTCAACAATCTTGTTTACCAAAACGGTCCTGCGGACTGGAACTTGATGCACAGCAGAGCAACGGGCACGATCGCGGCAGACCCTGGGTTCAATCGCTATCAGAGGGATGGTTCGGGCGACTATCACCTGCTCTCAACCAGCCGAGCCACAACGACTGGAAGCCCCGTGAGTGCGCCAACTTACGACTTCGAATATGGTCCGCGGCCGGTCAACGGCACCTGGAGCATCGGCGCTTATCAGTACGGCACAGCGGCGGGAACCTATCCGCAGCCTTAAAAGTGACTGGCCTGTGTGAGGGACGAACCGAAGCTCCGCAGCCGCTGGCCAATCACGCTGTGCAGACGTTTATCATTCCGACCGGTTTCAGCCGGTGAGGAATTTGCAGTTTCAGCGGAATCACCAGAAAAGCAGATTCCTCGCTTCGCTTGAATGACGAGAGGGAAGAAGGAACGGAATAGGAGAGTTGAACTCCTTGGCTCCCCTGGTCTCAAAAACCGCGAAGCTGGCCACCCGCCCCATTGCCTTTACCGCCGAGGACATCCCAGGCTTCCGACGGTTGGAAGTCACATGCACAGTTGGCATTCATCACCGACGTTTTCAGTTCGAAGGTTCATCCTGACCAGGTAGTAGCTCTCGCCAGCCTACGAAGGCAGAGACGGAGCTGACGAATTCTCGTGCCTCATTGCGGTATTTCCCGTAGTCTTCCTCAAGGACTTCTTCCCTGCGAGCATAACTGAAGCACTTGGAGGTTACATGCATAGCAAAAACCCGTTAATCGCTCTGGTTGTCGCTTTATTCGTCGTATGCGCAGCGGCGAGCCCGCAATTTGCGTTATCGTCGATTTTTTACCAGAACGATTCTGCTCAAGATCAGAAGAGTGCAACGAAGGATAGCCAGCCGGCCTCTAGTGAGCCATCGAAACCGGCCGCTGCGGACCTCAAACCGGCTTCTAGTGACGAAGGCCAACTGGCCACGGTGAACAACGCGAAGATACCCGCGTATGCCAAGGTCTATGTGGCTCCCATGCTGGGCGGGTTCGAGAACTACATCATCGCGGGACTGCGAAACAAGAAAGTACCACTGATTGTGGTCGTTGATCGCGCGAAGGCTGACTACGAGATCAGTGGTGTTTCGGAAAGCGAGAAGGCAGGATGGGCCAAGATGCTCTTCATGGGTTCGCAGAATTCCAATGAGCAGGCCAGCATTAAGCTTTCCGACTTAAAGACCGGAGCGGTCATATTCGGCTACTCAGTCCACAAGGCCAACTCCATTCGTGGCCGGCAGAGCGCGGGCGAAGCATGCGCCAAACACATTAAGCAGATTGTGATTGATTAGTTGCGATCAATGTAGCGGGAGGGTCACATTTATGTCCCATAACCGGGGATTGACGATGGTCTTGGTGCTTGTGGTGTTGGGTGCCGTTTGCATGACGCATGCAGAAGATACGAAAAGTCCGGCACAGTCCAGCAAGATTCCGAAGGGAGCGAAGGTTTTCGTGGCTCCGATTGCCGATGGGTTCGACACATACTTGAAAGATGCTATTGCGGCTAAGAAAGTGCCGGTCGAAGTTGTGGGGAACCGCGAAGTTGCAGAATTTGAAATCACCGGAATTTCGGAGACCCAGAAGGCGAGCACTGCCAAGAAGGTCCTATTTGGAAACTGGCATTCGCGCGAAGAGGCCAGCATTCAAGTTAGCAACCTCAAGAGTTCCGAGGTCATCTGGAGTTACTCCGTCCATAAAGAAGCCTCGGGCCACGGGAAAAAGAGCACGGCCGAGGCCTGCGCCAAGCATCTCAAGGATGAAGCCATCGAAAAATAAGCGCCGGACATTGTCCACTGGACGGGCGGCGCGCGACTGGCGCGTGCCGGCGAGACCTGTTTGCCCGCGGGCGCCCAGCTGCCTGCGCTGCCCGCTCGCCCCTCGCCCGCCCGCGCCCTCCGCACGAGAGTCGCGCGTCCTGATCCGCCCGCGCACGAGAGTCGCTCGTCGATCTGCGCTCGTCCTCCCCGCCATAGACGCGCTCCGATCAGTGCCCTGTTAACTCGGAAGGGACGGGGTGTAGCCGTTTTTGTGTGCTGTCCACGACCCCACTACCCCCTGCGCATTGACACCCATTCTCCCCAGCCCCTAGACTGAAAAGTGGTGACCTGAGGCCTTGTGAGCGCAATCACCGGGGTTCGGGGCATGGCAGGGTATTCTGAAAGGCCGCCACTCGCGGCTTCGAGGACACATGGGCTGGCTACAAAATAAGTTTGAGAAGAACTTCCTGATCACTACGGTGGACTACGTCTTCAATTGGGCCCGCAAGTCGGCGGTATGGCCCATGACTTTCGGTCTGGCGTGCTGCGCCATCGAGATGATCGCCTCCTCGACGGCGCGTTTCGATATCGCGCGCTTTGGCTCGGAAGTCTTCCGTCCCAGCCCGCGGCAGAGCGACCTGATGATCGTGGCTGGCACCGTCACGCTGAAGATGGCGCCGGTGGTCAAGCGCATCTATGACCAAATGCCCGATCCCAAGTGGGTGATCTCGATGGGCGCATGTTCTTCTGTAGGCGGACCATTCAACACCTACGCCGTGTTGCAGGGCGTGGACAAGATCGTACCTACCGATGTCTATGTGATTGGGTGTCCGCCGCGCCCGGAGAACCTCTTCTACGCGCTCCTGAAACTGCAGGACAAGATTGATCAAATGTCCCTGGCCAAGAAGCCCACCGAAGTTCGTCTGGACGAGAGTATGGTCGAGAATTTCAAGCGCCAGGTGATGATCGCGCAGACGCTGCAACCGAAGTAAGATTGTGGGGGAACGGGCGCCGCCCGCGCCCGTCCAGGCCGAGCGCCAGCTCGGCTGGTTTTTTCAGAAGCGAGAGCGAATGCCGGACTTCGTCAAACTAACCACGCAATCCGAACTCCCCGCTGAGAACGAAGCCAAGGAATTCACGTTTGGCGACAAAGTCGTCTGCGTGGCCAACGTAAATGGAACCATCACCGCCATCGAAAACGTATGTCTCCATCGCGGCGGTCCGCTCGGACAGGGAATGATTGAAGGCGGAAAAGTAGTCTGTCCCTGGCACGGCTGGATGTGGGACCCAAAAACCGGGGAGGCTGCGCACAATCCCGCTGCGAAACTTGCGGTATATCCGTTGAAGATGGAAAACGGGGATGTGCTGATACAGTTGTGAGGCCATGAGTCCGATCACCTGATTTTCTGACTGGCTGGGTCTTAGCCAACACAGCCTGGTTAAGTCGTAGAGAGCGTGCTCTGGTGACACTTGCCGGAGTTGTGCCCGATATCGATGGTCTTGGCGTCATTGTCGAGATCCTCACGCGGCACTCGCGGCATCCGCTGGAGTGGTTTTCCACCTACCATCATGCCTTGCACACGCTGCCTTTTCCCTAATCGTCACTGGCCTCAGTCATAGTCGTGCGACAAAGGTGGAAGATTGCTGCACTGACACTCCTCAGCTTTCATCTGCACTTGCTTGAGGACCTGGTCGGAGCTCGTGGCCCTGACGGCTATCAGTGGCCCATTCCTTACCTGATGCCGTTCTCGCAAGCAGGCACGTTGAGCTGGATTGGGCAGTGGGCCCTGAATGCCTGGCCCAATTTTCTGATCACAGGGGCTTTGCTGATTGCGACGTTCTATCTAGCGTGGAGGCGAGGGTATTCGCCGTTAGAGATGGTCTCATTGAAGGCCGATGCTGCCTTCGTGGGCGCCCTCCGCAATGGCTTCTCGTTGCCCGAAAATAAATCAGCTTAGGGGCGGGCGAGGGCGTACCGCTTTCCATACCGCAATCCTGTGCATCAGGCGCCGAGCAGGCTCGGCGGCTGACATATGTTCCCAATTTTTTGGCTCTGGCGGCACGGCTAAAGGCCTACCCTCCCCGGTTGACTTTTCATTAAGTCCACACACCTTCAGTGGGTGCGTGAGAACTTCTGTCGTTCCTACGGGACTTGTTCCAGTCTTCCACTTGATCCCCGCGCCAAGGCGCTGGGCTATTTTCGCGACACCCCTCCGGGGTTGTTTCTGGGCGGTTCTGCCTACTCTTCCAGCGCGGAAATTGATTCTCATACACGCTAAAAGCGGTGCGCAGCCAGACCCGGTTCTTTCCGCAGCCTGTAAAGCCGTGCCGTCCCCGGTTGACTTGCAGCACGTCCGAAGACGGGCTGGTACGAAGAAACGGACGGCTTCCGTGGTTGCGATCAGCCTAAATATTTCAGAAACCCGCTTGGCTTATTCTCGAATCCAGGAAACACGGCGTCCAGGCTCTTGTTCCCGAGGTGCTGGTAAACCGCTTCCCCCAGGACGCGGCGAAAGTCGGTGGTCACTGCCAGGTCGCGGCCCTCGTAGAGTTGTGACTGGTCCAGTCCCGGCCAGCGTCCGTACACCTTCCCGCCCTTCACGGTCCCGCCCATGACGAACATGACGTTGGCATGGCCGTGATCGGTGCCGCGATTGCCGTTCTCGCGCGCGGTCCGCCCGAACTCCGACATCGTGACGACCACGGTGTCTTCCGCCAGATCGCCCAGATCGGTCCAGAAGGCCGACAATGATTGCGAGAAGTCGCGCAGCACGTTCGCAATTTGCCCTTGTGTGCTGCCTTCGTTGACGTGATGATCCCAGCCGCCGATGTCGGCAAACGCTACCTGCACGCCGAGATTGGCCTTGATGAGCTGCGTCAGTTGTTTCAAGCTCTCGCTGAAGCGCCCGCGCGGATAATCGGCGCCGGGAGCCGGCGTGTATTTCGAAGGATCAGCCGACTTCAGCATCTTCACCGCCTCGAAAGTCTCCTGTCCTGTGCCGTGCAACACGCTGTCCACCGAATGCTCGTACATTGCCTCGAACGTATTGGCAATCGCCGCAGCATTGGGATTTCGCCCGCCCACGCCGAAGTCATTGATGTTGTTTACGGCTACGGCCGGCTCGCTGCCTGACAGAATTCGCGGCAGAGAAGGTCCCAGAGCGATTGCCCGGAAAGCCGATTTCTCTTCAGGAAGCGCATGCAGGGCGCGATTCAGCCAGCCATCCTCGGTAGCCTTCACCCCCGGTGTTCCTGATTCCATGAAATCCTGGGCGTCGAAGTGGGAGCGGGTAGGATCGGGCGACCCAGCGGCGTGCACGACGGCAAGGTAACGCTGCTTCCACAGCGAGTGCAAGGACGCCATCGCCGGATGCAAGCCGAAGAAGCCGTCCAGGTCAAGCACGGTATTGCGAGGAATATTGATGGAAGGCCGCATCGAGTAGTAAGCCGACTCGCCATGCGGCACCACGACATTCAAACCGTCGGCCGCGCCGCGCTGAAAGATGACGACCAGCCGCTGGTTGCGGCTCCCCAGGCTTTCGGCACCGTAGGCCGCGCGAGTCAAGAAGCTGGGCAGCGCCGCCGTTCCAACGATGGCCAAGGCACCATTGCGAAGAAATACGCGTCGAGTGATGGACATGGCAACCTCGTGAGCTATCAGCGCTGACCTATCAGCTTTCAGCAACGAAGAACTGATAGCTGACAGCTGATAGCTATCTTCTCTGAAACTCCGGGGACCCCAAAATCAAACCTGCAATTGCTGCCACATTCGGCGGACGCGCCGGATCATCCAGGCGACGTCCCGAGATCTGCGGGTCGTCCAATTGCTTGAGGATCGTTTCATGGGTCTGCTTCGACACGTCGCCCGCCAGCAAAACGTTTTCTAGTGCGGCGAGTGCGCCTTCAGGGTCCGACGGAATACTGCCAAGCGCGTGATCGGGCTCAACTCCAATACCCTTGAGCTTCCCATTGCTCAGTGCCAGCGCGAAATTCATGCGCCCAAGCAGCGCCGACGAGTTCACCCACGTGTCCGCCTTCATGGAATAGCCGGTCGGCGGCTGCATGCCATAGAGCGGCATGCCCATAGTGTTGAGCGTGCGAAGCAGAGGCATGGCATCCTGAACGTCGGCGCCAGTGGCCCGCACTGCCGACACCACAAACTCCAGCGGAGTCTTTACCTTAATGCGGTACGCGTCGGGAGCCCAGAATTCGTGCGAGCCAAACATGGTGCGCACGACTTCGCGAATGTCGCCGTCTTTCTTCAGAAATGTTTGGGCCATGCGGTCAACCAGCGCAGGCGGGGGATCGTCGGAAACAAAACGCATTGCCAGCTTGGTGGAAATGAATTTTGCTGTTGACGGATGGTGCGCGAGGATCTCGAGCACCTCCATGCCTTCTTTTTCACCCTTTTGTTTGATTTTGTGGCCAAGGACGATCTTGGTGCCGGGCTCATGCATGCGTTCTTCGAATTTGAACCCGCCACCTTTTTTGGGTTGTTCGATCGTCCATCCCGTGAGCGCGCGCGCGACTTCCGGGACATCTCGCTGCGTGTAGCCGCCGTTGACGCCCAGGGTGTGCAACTCCATCAGCTCGCGACCGTAGTTTTCATTCAATCCGCGCCGCTCTTTGTTTTTGGCCTGGCGCGGCGGACGTTGATCGGGGAAGTTATTTGGAAAGCGTCGGCGATAATAACCTGGCCGCCGGGGCACACGCTTGGGGATACCCAGCGCAAAGTCCGAGTCTGGCCCGACGCTCAGCCAGTTGTCGAGATAGAAAAGCATGGCTGGACTTTTCGCGGTCGCGACCAGCAAATCTCCGAATTTACCCAGCGCATGCGGCCGGATTACATCGCGTTCGTAGCTGGTGAGCAGGTAGCGGTCAGCGCCTTTGCCAACAAAAACATTAAAGTGGTTGAACCAGAAGTCGGTCATCACCTCGTCGAGTTGCCGCTCGCTGTAGATGGCGCGCAGCAGCTTGGCCTGCATCAATTCGTTGACTACGACCTGCTGGGGATTGTTGATGGCCATCAGCGTTTCTTTTTGCTGGGCCGAAAGGCCTTCCAGCAGATCTTCCCGATCTTTGCTCCGAGCCAATTCGCGCTGCTCCTCCGGCGACATCTTGAGGATCTCTTTCATCCGCTGGTCGGGAGGAAGATCGAGGAGTTCCTGCGCCTTCAGGTCGGCAAAAAGCTTGACTTCGCGTTGCCGTGCCATCTCATCATCGCTGGGCTCGGGTTTCTTGGCCGTAGTGGTGCCCGAAGTCTCGGAATTAGAGTTGCTGGCCGCCTCCTGCTTGCGTTCCCGCTTCTCCTCATATTTCTCGAGTTGTGCCTGGTAAACGGCGCGCTTGGCGGGATCGGAGGGCATGCGCTGTTTGCCCTCGGCCACGGACTTGATCACCTGTGGCGGCGGGAAGTTTTCGGCGAGCTCTCTGGTGTCCATGCGCAGCGTGCGAAAGGGCGCCAGTCGGGCCTGGAGCGCGCCGTCATCGATCTTGTCGGGATGGAGCTGCAGCTCGATCCACTTGTCGACGCCCATAGCAGTGACCCGCTGCACGTCCCCAGGTCGCGGTCCCAAGGCCAATCGGTTGAGCGCGTGTACGGCGCGCTTCTGCTCATCAGCCCCGTAGGCGGAATCCTTTTTTTCTTTTTTCTTACTGAAGGCCAGCACCCCGGAAGTCGTCACGAGGGTCAACAGAAAGAGCAGAAGTGCGATTCTCTGCTGATGAAAGCGCATGAACTCTCCGAGAGGTAGGAACTTACAAGATTATGAACCCGAACAGCGAAAAAAGTTGTTTTACAACGGCATCCCGTATCCATCACAAAACAAAGAACCTATGTGTGTGTGACAACTGTTTTCCCGTGGAACGGCGGCTCTGAAAAGAGACAGGTTCGCGTCACGAGATAACTGCACAAATGGGTTTTAAGGAATTCGCGGCACGTCTGAAGCGTGTTGAGAACTTATGTTTCGCCCCTCTGGGGCTTGCTCATTTTGCACGCTTACCCACGGCTTGCGCCGTGGGCTGTATTC
>DATEPX010000081.1:0-23418 GCA_035272945.1 Terriglobales bacterium | reverse complement strand
TTGCCTGCCAGTCTCGCTCCGGCCTTCCCGCCGCGCAACTGCCCATTTTTGGTTCAATCTATTTTCCTCGCCAGCCACAAACTACCGCCCCACTTCAGGATGTCTGATATTAGGCTAACTATGCTGAGGCTGCACTCCATTGGCGCTCAAATAGCGTCCAGACGGAAGGCTCTCGGGTTTAGCCAATCCGCGTTGGCTGACAAGGCCGGTGTGAGTCGGGCAACGCTCGAAGCACTGGAGAATGGCCGATCAGGTGAACTTGGTTTTTCCAAAGTCGCCAACATTCTGTCGGCGCTCGGCCTGGAGTTGAAACTACACGAGGCAAACCTGCAACGGCCCACTTTGGACGAGCTCTTAGAAGAAGATCGCGATGATGAAGGTCTGGACAGACGCCGCTGAGGCAGGCCTGCTGGATCGGCAGCGGGATCGCGGAAGCGCTTTTGCGTACTTGCCTGAGACAGTCCCACAGCGTGCCGTCTCCGTTACCATGCCCGTGCGGCTTCCCTCCTGGGACGTGTCCTTTGGCCTGCCGCCAATCTTCGAGATGAACCTCCCGGAGGGCGCGTTGCGGGAACGGCTGCGACTCGCCTTTGCGAAGGCGACTGGAACCTTCGATGATTTTGATCTGCTCGCCATTATTGGCCGCTCACAAGTAGGCCGCATACGGTGCACCGGCGACCAGGAGCGGCTTAACGAGGATGTTCCTTTTCAGTCGGTAGACGAGATTTTGGCAAGTCCTCGCGACGGAGACTTGTTTCGTTACCTCATCGGGAAGTTCGCGGTCTTCTCAGGCATCAGTGGTGTCCAGCCGAAGATTCTTCTGCGCGACGAGAACGCATCCCTGACACTGGCAAACGCACAACCTCGAATCTCGCCGAGCTGCAGGGGTGCAACTCACATCGTGAAGTTCTGGGAGCCAAATGAATTTCCGCAGCTCGCGGGCCAACGAATACTTCTGCCTGAAGGCCGCAGAGCATTGCGGGCTGGACGTACCTCGGTATCGGCTGGCAGAAGACGGAACGGCCCTGGTCGTTGACCGTTTCGACTTGCGTCCAGATGGTACCTACCGGGGATTTGAAGATTTTTGCGTTCTGAACGCGAGAAGAACGGATGAGAAATATCGCGGCAGCTACGAAACGTCAGTCATGAAACGGTTTCAGCAGTTCGCAAACTCACCCGCCGTGCTCGCAGAGGTTGAAAAACTATTTACGCTGATCGTGCTGAATTGCGCACTCCGCAACGGCGATGCTCACCTCAAGAATTTCGGCATCGTCTATGACGACGTGCTCGGTGAAGCTCAACTCGCGCCGGTCTATGATCTGGTAACCACTTCCATCTATCTGCCCAAGGACAGTCTGGCGCTTACGCTCAACGGAACAACCCAGTGGCCCGACAGCAAAGCTCTCCGTCGGCTCGGCGAAACTCGAATGACGGGAACACCCGCAAAAATTCGCGCGATCCTTGAGCGGATCTCGGACGCCCTTTCGCAAACAGAAATCGAAGTTCGGTCATACATCAAGGAACATCCCGACTTCAAGGAAGTGGGTGAGCGCATACTGCAGGAATGGGTAAGGGGCCGGGAACTCTCACTTCAAGCCGGCTAATGGCTCGTGCCCGCTTGTTGCTGGTGGTACGAAGACAATGATAACTAACGTTATCAGGCTATGCCACTTTCTCTCTAGCGGGATCAATTCTCGTTAACGTGACCTGGACGCAGCTGCAGGCAAATAAGGTATCTCTCTGAATTGGCCAAATTTCTTCATACGCGACCATCAAGTCTACTTGTGGTCGCAGGCCTCCGCACCCGGTCTGGAGCGGGGAATGCCGTCCTGCGGTTAATAGCAAATCGTCGGCTTGTGGCATTCGGCGACTCCTCCGCTCTTCTTAGAATATAGAAGATGTACTGAAGCGCCCGGAGCAACGTCTGGCTCACGGTCTCGCGCCGGATGCGATTGACGAATCCCTGGCAGAGCTTGCGGCATTAGTAGAGCCAGTCGAGGTACATTTCGTCTGGCGGCCGCAGGTCCGGGACCCGAACGATGAAATGGTCCTTGAAGCGGCTATGAATGGCCAGGCTGATGCTTTGATTACTTAGAATGTTGCGGATTTCGCGTTGGCTGGCGAGCGGTTCCGAATTCCAATTCTTCGCCTGACCTACTCGGCTGTGATTTGCGGGTAAAGGATAGGCGGGCGCACGATCTCCATATTGACTTAACGTTCATAATAATATACATTAAACGCTTTAGCGACCATTATTATGGACATTAAATATGAGGACCAGCCGATCATCCGTCGTGATGCCGCTCCCCGTAAGGCATGCGCTGCGCAAGCTCGGGCGCGACATCCGTGACGCCCGGCGGCGGCGGCGCATCCCGGCGGCCATCGCGGCGCAGCGCGCCTCGATCAGCCGCACGACCCTCGTCAAGATTGAAAAGGGCGATCCCGGCGTCGCGATCGGGATATATGCCACAGTCCTCTTTGTGCTCGGCATGGCGGACCGGCTGGGCGATCTGGCCGCGCCAAAGAACGATCCCGTGGGCCTGCAGCTCGAAGAAGAAAACCTGCCGCAACGCATTCGCCTGGCGCGCGGACCGAAACGGACGAAAAACAAGTGATGGACAGAGAGGCTCTCGTATACGTCGATCTCGAAGGCGTCCCGCACCTGATGGGGCGTCTGTGGGCCCGTACGCGCAAGAACAAGGTCAGCGCCACCTTCGAACACGACAAGACATGGCTGGAAAATCCCGCGCGATTCTCTCTGGAGCCAGCCCTGCAGGTTGGTCCCGGCCCGTTTCATACGCCGGCAGACACGCCCATGTTCGGGGCCATTGGCGACTCCGCGCCCGACCGTTGGGGGCGGGCGCTCATGCGCCGCATGGAACCGAGGCGCGCGGAGCGCGAGCGCGGGGTGCCGCGCGCGCTCCAGGAAATCGACTTCCTGCTGCTGGTGGACGACGAGGCCCGTCAGGGCGCGTTGCGCTTTGCGGAAAAAGAAGGCGGACCCTTCCTGCGTGAGGGGAGCGTCAAGCGTATCCCCCCGCTGATCGAGCTCCCGAAACTGCTCTCCGCGGCCGAGCACGTCATGGAAGAGAAGGAGACCGAGGAAGATCTGTGCCTGCTGTTTGCGCCCGGCTCCTCTCTTGGCGGCGCGAGGCCCAAGGCTTCCGTCAGGGAAAAGGACGGCCATCTCGCCATCACGAAATTCCCACGCCAGGACGATGAAATCAACACGGTGGTCTGGGAGGCGGTCGCACTGGCCCTGGCGCAGAAATCTGGCATCCCAGTTCCCCAATCCCGTGTCGAAAGCATCGCCGGCAAGCCTGTGCTCCTCCTGCGACGCTTCGACCGCCAGGGCGAACGGCGTATCCCGTTCCTCTCCGCGATGAGCATGCTCGGATCGAAAGACAATGAAACCCGAAGCTATCTGGAAATTGTTGACGCGCTACGCCAGCACGGCGCCGCGCCGCAAGCCGACATGGAAGCGCTGTGGAGGCGGCTGGTTTTCAACATACTGATCTCCAACACCGACGACCACCTGCGCAATCACGGCTTTCTGTACGAAGGCCAGGCGGGCTGGCGACTGTCGCCCGCTTACGACCTCAACCCGGCGCCAACCGACATCAAGCCGCGCATTCTCAGCACCGCGATCAACGAAGACGACAACACGGCCTCGCTCGCGCTGGCAGTGGAGGTGGCGGGATATTTCGAACTGGACCTTGGCAAGGCCCGCAAAATAGCCGCACAGGTCGGTAAGTCCGTCTCTAAGTGGCGCGACGAAGCCGCACGGCATGGTCTCGCCAAAGGCGAAATCGACCGCATGGCGTCGGCATTTGAACATGATGATCTAAAAGCGACTCTCGCAGCGCGGTAAGTAGAAAGAGCAGCACGATGAAAATCTCGGGAAGAACTGTCAAGCGGCTCGGAAAAATCATCACGGGTGACAAGGGCGCGCCCAACAGCAATCGCCTTACGGTTGCCCCTTAGATGGGTCTCGGTTGATCCGAAACTGTCCCTACCGAGAGCTCCTTTCTGGATGGTTTGTGGTAAGCACCCAAACCTTACTCCAAAAGGGGCGCCCTCTTATATTGCGTCTGCTGGGGCCGACCATTCTTCTCCCGCCCATTCAGCTACTCACGCCACCTTGGCTGATGCCGATTTGACCTGTTTTTTCGGTACATTCGGTACAACCGTGGGTGATTGGGTGGCAGATTACTCCAGTAATCGATGATGCTTCCAAATCACTGCATCCCTCAATGGTCTGTTCGACAATCGGAACTGCTGGAGGTGGAACGCGCAATGCGGGGTGGCGAAGGTTTGGACAGTCATCTTGATATGCCTGTGAACAACCACAGCCGAGAACCGGTCGAGAGGAAGGTGGAATTGGAAGTTCTTGGGATACCTTTCGCCAATAATTCACGCCCCATGTGGATTTACGATCGTGAAACCTTCGCCTTCCTTGAAGTGAACGATGCTGCCATTCAGGAGTATGGATTTTCTAGCCAAGAGTTCCTGACGATGTCGCTGCTTGACATCCGTCCGCCTGAAGATGTACCGAAGTTCCTCGAACAAGCGCGGCTCGGGCAGCGAAGCACAGCCGAAGAGTGGCGGCACAAGAAAAAAGACGGAAAAGTGTTTCCCGTAGTCGTCACCAGTTGGCAGCTGACTTTTCGCGGGCGTCCAGCCGAACTAGTTCTCGCTAGAAGGGATAGTTTTGGGCGGTGAGCCAACGAGGCGCTTGCCACAGTCGAAGTTGCAATCATCACAGGTTCAGATTCTTTAGGTTCTGGACGATTCGTCTTAATTCGGCCTTGCTTTTCGCCTCTCCCCAGCGGCGTTGATGTTGTATGCCCCTTCCTCGCCTAGTTTGGGCCATTCCGGCATGACTGCGTCAATCCCCTTGGAGGCAGGAAGAACTTTCTTTAGACACTCCAATGACTGCCAGAGTCCTATGCAAGCCCACGGTGAACGCTTTGCTGGAATAGAGTTGGCGATTGGACGAGAGTGGATCTTACATCACGCTCTGGGCAAACTGGGCCTGTCGTACTCTTGGCAGAACACGCGCTGCCGCAGGGCTGTGTTCTACATCTGCCGCACGGACGCGCTCACAGCTGTGCGCGGGGATTGACTCGCCGCTTTGGTCCCAGTGTTTTCTTTGTGGACTGCTTCCTGTTGGGACGACTGGCGGACAGCTTGGCGGTGGGTACGCTCGTCTGGGCGAGATCCAATCCGAACAACTCAGAAAGATCGCCGGTAGAAAGAATGTTCGCGGAATCGGTTCCTTTCTTTGTCAAACGAAGGTCCGTGCCCGCGCTGCGGATGAGTTCGTTTTCGTCCAGCTTGTGAAGCCGAAAGAGAAGCTCAGGCTGCCGGTCGAGGCGCGCAGCGATGCCGTAGAGCACGGCGGCGACATGTTTGCACATGAAAGCCCAGTCCGGGCAACTGCACGAGAATTTAATTTCGTCTGGCGCCGGGAAGAGTCCGGTCTTCTCCCGGCAGATTCGCTCCATGACTTTTTCCGAGAGTCGGCCTTGCAGCAGTTCCACGAGAGAATCAATAGCGCCGGCGCAGTCTCTGCGGATAGATTTCCACCGCGACTTGCCAACTGGAGTGATCTTCACCTCGACCTGGTAGATGGACGAGCCGCTGACCAGCGCCTGAACTTCGCCCGGGTTGATCTGCAGATCGATCACTGAGCCGTTGCGTGCGTAAGTACGCCCGCGGGGCAGACGATTGGCAAAATCACTGTAACGCTCGAGGTTTTCGCACCAAGCCTTTCCCCAGAACGTCGTAGCAATCGCGCGGCCTTGAATATTCACCGGCGAGACGGCGTGTCCCTTCTTCCGCAATTGCTGAATCTTGCGCTGAGCCTGAAGCTTGCGCTCGGCCATGGACACCCGCGGCCGCCATCCCCAATCGTAGTACCCCAATTATGCCTCCGTCTGTGCGCTCTTCAGATCGAGCGCGACCAGCTGTAACAATTCGTCATCCTTCATTTCGGTGAGCACGAGATCGGCGCCGCCATCGAGCAAGTCTTTCGAGAGTTGCTGCTTCGATTCGATAAGTTTGTCGATTTTCTCCTCCACCGTACCGCGGCAAACGAATTTGTGCACCAGAACATTTTTCGTCTGCCCGATGCGGAAGGCGCGATCGGTCGCCTGGTTCTCGACCGACGGATTCCACCAACGGTCAAAGTGCACCACATGCGACGCGGCGGTAAGGTTCAATCCTGCGCCTCCCGCTCTCAGCGAGAGCACGAAAAAGCCAATCGTCTCATCCTCCTGGAATTGACGCACCAACTCTTTGCGTTTCCTGACGTCTGTCCCGCCATGCAGAACCAGACCGCGCCGTCCGAAGCCCGATCCCAGGAACGTCGCGAGCGGCCCGGTGACTTCGCGAAACTGCGTAAATACCAACACTTTCTCCTGTTTGGCTGCAATGGTCTCGGCGATTTCGCGCAAGCGGGGCCACTTGCCGCTGTCTTCCGGACGCCACTCGCCGTTGCCCAACCACTGTGAAGGGTGATTGCAAATCTGCTTGAACCGCATCAGGAACGCCAGCACCAGGCCTTTGCGCTGAATCCCTTCGACCTCTTGAAGTTGTCGTGCCAGTTCCTCGACTGCCTGCTGGTAGAGCGCGGCCTGTTTTGGAGTAAGTTGACAGAATGCCTTGACCTCTGCTTTGTCGGGTAGATCGGCGATGACCGATTTATCGGTCTTCAGTCGCCGCAGAATATAGGGCCGCACCAGTTCGCGCAAAGGACGGTACGGATTGTGCGGTCTGGCCGCGAGCGTCTTGGCAAAAGCTGTGAATTCCTTCGCCGAACCGAGCAGGCTGGGATTGATGAAGTCGAAGATCGACCAAAGATCGCCCAGCCGGTTCTCGATGGGAGTGCCGGTTAGGGCAAAGCGAACGGCCGCCTTCAGTTTCTTGACCGCCTGCGTCTGCTTGGCGGATGGATTTTTGATGGCTTGCGCTTCATCAAGCACTAACAAGTTCCACGAAACATCGGCGATCCAGAGAAGGCGGAGCAGAGAGCCGTAGCTGGTGATCACGAGATCCACGGTTCCGAGTTGATCCGGCGTCATGGACCTGAGATCGCTGGCGGACATCTCGGAAGGATGTGCAACGATTGCATTCAGGCTCGGCGCGAAGCGTTCGAGTTCCGCCGCCCAGTTGGCTAACAACGAAGTGGGCACGACCAAAAGACTCGGGCGACGAGTGGCATCGGATTGTTGACGAAGGATGAGCAACAAAGCCAAAACCTGAATGGTCTTGCCCAATCCCATGTCATCGGCAAGACACCCGCCGAGGCCGAGTTTCGCCAGCAGATACAGCCACTTGACGCCGGCTAGCTGATAAGGACGCAGCGTTCCTTTCAGCGCCCGTCCGGGATCGACATGCGCGAGCCCCTCCTGGCTGCGCAGGCCTTTCAACGTTTTGGCGAGCCATGGACCGGCGGCAACTTGTGCCCAATCCGCTTGCGAGGAGTCAGAATTCCCGTCGATGGCGGCGTCAGCGCCCGCA
Source organism: Terriglobales bacterium (assembly GCA_035272945.1). Taxonomy (GTDB): domain Bacteria; phylum Acidobacteriota; class Terriglobia; order Terriglobales; family Acidobacteriaceae; genus Gp1-AA122. The sequence continues at coordinate 15,894 of DATEPX010000081.1, read as the reverse complement.
ATCATACGCATGGCTTCTTGAAAGCTGATGCCGTGCTCAGCGGCTCTACGCTCGATCTCGCCCAACTGAGCCAAGGCGCGGCTCAACCGCTCGGCATTGACTTCTACCCAACGTCCGCGTACCAAAGCCAGGCCCTCGGACTGTTTGAGCAATTCCTGAACCTCGGACCCTGTGAGCTTCTCGCCGTCGAGAACGACTTCCAGGCGAAAATCGAGAAGCGCATCCCGTCCCAGTCCCGATGGTGGCTTGCCACCCACTGTGGCCGTCACCTGCGGGCGGGGAGGGCGATTCCCTCGCCAGACCGCCGGCATACGTACGACTACCCCGGCACTTTCCAGTTGTGGCACATCCCGCAAAAGCTGCATCGCCTGCGCCGGCCTCCAGCGCAGAGGATGGAAGATCTCTCCCGCGTCAACCATGGCCTTCAGCCAGGGACAACTTTCGGCTGCTCGCTGCACGGGAAGAAGTAAAGAGAGCAAGCGCTCGCGATTGGACGCACCGGCGTACTCGCCCAGGGCCTGGCCGAGCGGAACATGCTGAGCCTTGGCATGTGCCGAGAGCCGCGTTGTGTAGGTAGCAAGAAAGGCGAAGGGCGCGGCCTCATCCTTGCGGTTGTCGGCAAGATTAAAATGGACGCGGCCGACCAGGTTCCACGCCGAATTACGCCCTTTCAGAAATTCTTCAACCCCGCATTTTGCTTCCCACAGTTCGGCAGCAAACGCTCGGTCCAACGCATGCCAAAGATCGCCTAAAACTGCCGCGCTCAGATATTCGGCGCCCGTCATCGGTGGCGCTGCCAACACAAACTGATCGAGTTCTGCGCTGGCGGGAGGGGGGATATGAAGGCTATCGGCTTCGGCGGCGGCGCCGGGTCGGGTGCAGACGCCGGTCACATACAGCGCTGCAAATTCTCGCCAGAAGGACAACGCCGGCGGCAGGGCGACGCCCACCTCATTCGCACCGAGATGGAGCAGGCCGTGCCCCGCTCCGCGACCAAAAGCCTCTTGAATGCGGTGCGCAAGCTCGGCCTCCAGCAATGAAGCGTCATCGTCTCGCACCAGGAGCAGCCGGCCATGGGGCGTAAGGTGTGGAGTTAGAGAGACCGGCGTCATCGTTCCGCGGGCCAGAATAACAGATGCCGGGAGACTGTCCGCTTGTGAATATCACCCATCTGGCTGTGGAAGAGAGAAGGAAAAGGCACAGATCAACCTAGCCGGGATTGCGCCACGATTCCAGCACTCGATCGACTTCATCGCGAATCGAAGCGCGCGCCTCGTCGCGATAGCAGCCTCTCATCAGAAGCTGATCGTACCCCGTGTGACGATGTCGAATATGCGCAATCACAGCCAGGGTCAGCGCTTCCTCTTCCAGCGACCTGCCCGCAGCCGTGCGCCCGACTCGTCCGCTGCCCCGCCGTGCTGTGTGCGCCGCTATGGTTCGGGCTTCCGCGGGCGGGCAACCGGGAAACAACCTGGATATCTCCCGCGCCATGTCGGCGAGAAGATTCTGATCCTGCTCGGCGCGACGTTCCCGGTCCCGTTCGCGACCGAATGCACGCACTTCCGTGTCCGCGAGGCACTCTCGTTCAGCCTGATCGAGCGCAGCCTCGGAAACCAGAATGCCCTGCCGTTCGTATCGCTGGCGCGCCCGGCTGAAACGGACAACCACGGCCCAAAGCGGGCTGTACTTCCTGGCTCGGCGTGTCAACGCGGCATCTCCGCTCGCAAGGTAAACGAGCTCATCGAGGTCGGCACAATTCATGCAGAGTCCGCGCTCTCCCTCCTTGAATAGAAAGGACCCCTTCCAAAGCTCCTTGTTGCATTCCGAGCATCTCGACTCGCGGAGGAGGGAAAAGACCAACAAGTCCTTGGATTCACCGGTCCCCACAATCGCGTCTTTCTTCTCTTTATCTACGTTCATACGCGAGCACTGGTTGCTCCAGACATCCTGCTGCCCGACTCTTGAATAAACACGATGCAGACAACATGTTGCTACAAAAGGACAGCTCTTGTGAATCCCTTCGGGAACTTCGAGTGGACCTCTGACATGGGGCGCGCTTTAAACTAGCCTTACACTCGTCTAACAAGGGAACTCTTATGGCCACGCTCTAGGACAGCAACACGGTCGGCGCCTACGAGGCAAAAACCTATTTGCCGGAACTCCTGGAAAAGATTGAGGCGGGTGAGGAAATCACGATCACCAAACACGGGGCACGCGTGGCCAGGCTCGTGCCCGTGAAAAAGGGAGTAAGACCAGAGGAGCGCGTCGCCGCCATTGATCGGATCCAGAAGCTGGCCACGGGTTTGTCCTTGGGCGGATTGAAGGTCAAGGACCTCATTCGGGAGGACGGCCGATGAGTGCAGCGTTTGTGTTTGATTGCTCCGTCGCCATGGCCTGGCTGTTCCACGACGAAGCGACACCGAAGACGGCGGCTTTACTAGCACTAGCCAGGGGGCGGAAAGCGCCCTGCGGCGGGCCACACTGTCTCGCGTGTCTTGGCCGAACTCGTGTCGCTTACGTGCAACGTCTCGATGAACTCTTCTCCGTAGGCGGTGCGTGTTAGGTGAGCGTTATTGACCGGCGAGCGGGGGCCTTGGATCCGGCGGAGACGGGAATGATTCGAAGCTCACCGCGGAATCGCCGTCATCGACGCGCGGTGCCCCGTGGACCGATCCCAGTATTCAATCCACCCTAAACGAATTCCGTTCACCCCTTCGACCAACTCCCGGCTGGGAGCCTTGCCGTGATCTATGACCAGAACCATGCCGGTATTGAACTTCCTTTGCGAGTGGTTCACATCCGGCTGTCGTGGCCCTTCTTGCGCGATCACATCCTGGACAGTGATCTTGGTTCGCTCCGCCTTGAACACCGTGCGGCCGTTGCCATCTTTGCCAAGCGGAGCGAGATTCTTGAGTAGAAAGAAGTCCGGCACCTCGGCGGGCGAAATCAGGCCCATGAGATAGAGATCGAGATGCGAATAGCCGTTGGCCGGCACGTAGTAGTCATCATCCAATTGAGTGTAGGTACCATCAAAGTTGTCCTGCCAAACGCCGCCACCCATGGCTGAGGCTTCCATGGGTCGCTGATACGGAAATGCTGCTGGTGCCTGCAGTCCGCGTGCCCAGTGGACCGGCCCGAGGGAAATCCTTTCCCCATTCACTTTGGCCGAAACAAAAGCTGCCCAGCGATGCCCCATTTCGTGCCCCAACTGCGACATGGCGTAGTTGTAGGGCAGCATTTTTCCCTCCGGCGAACTCTCCCGCAGTTGATCGCGATAGAAAGTGATATCACGATCCGTGCCAGCCGGTGCTCCATCGGGTGGATACTCCTGCATCTGGTTGGCGCCGACGGACACGGGTTGTACATACTCCCACTGGAACCTGCCTTGGCTGCAGTAGGCGTCAAGGTCGTTCTGAGTTTGACCGATACCGGTTACATTACCGCCGACTGGACCATCGCTAGGGGTTCCCGCCTCCTGGTTGTCAATGCGGAAATCCGAGTAGTACGCAAGGAAATCGAATTTGTCGCCCAGAGCGTTGATGACCGTGCAAGCAAGATCGGTCGGGCTGGGCGAAGCTCCATAATGAAAAGCTTCGTATACGGTGGAGAAAGGACCATCCTTGCTGGTCACAGCACTGAAGTGCGCTTCCGGATTTTGCAGACCTGAAATTTGAATCGTTCGTGGGCCAATGCGCCCCACTGGTCCGCTGGTCGTTGCCTCGGTTAAAACATCGGCGGAGATCTCGAACTCCCGAGCGCCACGCAACGCGGCAGGCAGTATTCCTTCGATTGTGATGCTGTTGCCAGCGATCTTCGGCTTGTGCGATGCTCCTGGACCGAAGACGAAATATCTTGCCCGTCCGGTTGGCCCCTCTTCCGAAGCCATGCCTTCCACGATCCACTTCACGCCAGCGGGAGCAAAGTTCAACCTGTACGCGATGCCCTTCGCCGCCGGATCCCCTTCTGGCGGTATCGCCCCGCGGGTCTCAAAGGCAACTCTCAGCAGCGCACCGTCGATAATCGAAGCCTTCACCGCCTGGACATCTAAGTACGGAGGAAGCGCGGGATGCAATCTGCCCTCGAGTGTTGCCACCACGGTTTGCTTCCCCGGCAACTCTGGGTAAACACCCACGATCGCGTCCTTCGCCGTGAGTTCCTTATACGCCATTTCGATCGTGCCATCCCGATGGAGTACTGTCTGAAACAGGTTCTCGGTCCTGAACCACGTGAAGTCCTGAATGTTGCCGAAGGGCTCGGTAAGATCCCAGGTAATAACCAGGGCATCGGCGAGTTCCTTTGCGTACACGTGCCCTGACATGCGCGGTTTGAAGAACACACAGATCGCTGGAACCGTGTTGACCAACTTGCCGGCCGCTTCTGTGAGTGGATCGAACCGTCCGATCGATACGCTGCCTCCGCTGTAAGGTTTATTCCCCTGATTGGCATTACTGCTACCAAAGCTAACCCACCCGGCCCTTCCTACCTGCAGCGAAGTCCAGTTCTTCTGCGAGAATGGCAACCGAAAGTTGTGCAAACTAACTTCCTCGTTTGATATTTCCTGACCGAAATCCGGGTCCCACGTTAGCGAACCGCTGTCCACTCGAAATTGCGAGCCGTCAGGCGTAAAGCGCAGGGTACGGCCGCCTAGATCAAAGAGATTCTCCTTCCCACGCACGCCTTCATCCAGCTCAAGAACAATTAAGTCGCCAAACGTCGACACCTTTCCGACGGAATGTCCGGCCGGCATTTTCGTTTCGCCCACTGCGCCCAGGTGAATAAAAAGGATTAAGCAGACGAGGGCAGTTTCCCTAGAGACCCCAGCCGTAGCGGTTCTGGTCATTAATTATTCCCTTCCCCCAGAAACTAGCTTGTTGTGATTGGATAAAGTATCCTACAAACACTTCTGTCCGTCTATTAGCGGGATCATGAACAATGGCTGGGATCGCCGGAGAGTTCTGAAACAGCTGTTCGCCGCGGCGGGTGCGATCGTTATGCCGCTCCGTGGCACGCGTGCGCCTGCCTCTTCAGCGCCAACCCGCTCCGTCCACATCAGTTCGGTTAGCCCTCACACCTTTCGCCTGAGCATTTCTCCAAGCCCACATGGTCAATTGGGTACGATTCCCGTGAACGGGCCGTTAGTCTCGCCATCTGTGGGGCGGCCCATTCTAGTGCTCGAAGATGACTGGCGGTCTCACACGTTGCAGGCGGGTGGAGTACGGCTACAGGTTTCGCCTGCTCCGCTTGCCATCACCATCGAGACTGCTCAAGGCCGCGCCGTACAGCATCTTGCGATTGATCCAAGCAGCGGGGCTGTGGAGTTTGACACCGGGAACGCACCTCTCGTCGGCTTAGGAGAAGGCGGTGCACAATTTGATCGGCGCGGGTCCTTCGATCCAATGATTAACGGTCAAGGCGGATATGAACTCAGGACGCATGGCGGACGCGTTCCGATTCCTTGGCTAATTTCAACCACGGGATGGGCCATGCTCTTTCATCAGCCGTTCGGCACATTCGACTTCCGACAATCGCGCAGCAGATTTCAAGCAGCCAGGCCGGAAGATGGTCTGCCGCTTGACCTCTTCTTCATCACCGCGTCGGAGCCGGGCACGATCATGACCGAGTATGCGCGGCTGACCGGCTACCCTGAACTCCCGCCGCTGTGGAGCTTTGGATATCAGCAGTCACACCGCACCCTGGCCAGCTCCCGGGAAGTCATCGATGAGGCGGACACCTTTCGGCAAAAGAAGTTACCGTGTGATGTCCTGATCTATCTCGGCACCGGTTTCTGTCCGTCGGGCTGGAATACCGAAAACGGATCATTCGCATGGAATTCCCATGTGTTTCCAGATCCCAAGGCAATTCTTGACGCGCTGCACGAAAAGAACTTCCGCGTCGCGCTTCACGCGGTGATTCTCACTGACAGACTTCGCGGAACGGTTCACGACAAATGTGAATTAGATCGCTTTGACGAACAGGAGGCTAGTTGCTATTGGCAAGCGCATCGTAAGGACTTTGCCATGGGCGTCGATGGTTGGTGGCCAGATGAGGGCGATCCCTTGGACATCGCCTCACGCTTGACGCGTAATCGGATGTATTGGGAAGGGCCCCTGTTAGACCGGCCGAATGAGCGACCTTATGCATTGCACCGCAACGGCTACGCCGGCATGCAGCGTTACGCGTCCTTTCTATGGTCCGGCGATGTGTATTCAACCTGGGAGACCCTAAGAACGCAGATTGCTGTGGGTATCAATACTGGACTGAGCGGGATTCCATACTGGGGCACTGACATCGGCGGTTTCGTTCCAACGCCGGAATTTACCGCAGAACTGTACGTGCGGTGGTTTCAATTTGGCGCGTTTTGCCCCCTGTTTCGCGCCCACGGCCGCACCTGGAAGCTCCGCCTGCCCTGGGGATGGAATACCGGCGATCCCGGGCCAGTCGAAATCAAGAATTATGGCGGGGCTGCGATTCCTGACAACGGTCAATTGCACAATCACGCGGTCGAGCCGATCTGTCGGAACTATCTAGAGCTCCGTTATCGGTTGCTGCCTTACCTGTACAGTACGGCCCGCGAGTCGACAATCACCGGCATGCCCATAATGCGCGCACTGTGGCTGCATCATCCGGACGATCCCGCAGCCCTGGCCTGTGGCGACCAATACTTGTGGGGACCAAGTGTGCTGGTCGCGCCTGTGGTCGAAAAGGGAGCCACAACGCGGCGAGTGTATCTCCCGCGAGGTGCATGGTACGACTTCTGGACGGGCGAGCGCAAAGAAGGAGGCAGTCAAATCACACGAACGGTTGATTTGGAGACTATGCCTCTCTATGTGCGTGCGGGATCGATATTGCCCTTAGGGCCGGTGAAGCAATATGTGAGCGAAAAGGTCGATCAGCCCATGTCGGTATCCGTCTACCCGGGGGCCGATGCGAAGTTCTTGCTTTATGAGGATGATGGAACATCGTTCGCTTATCGCAAGGGCGAGTGGATGGGTATTGAAATGAAGTGGGACGAGCGCCAGCGTTCACTGACACTCGGTCTTGCTTCAGGATCACGAATGGTGGAGCCCGGGTCCCGGCCTCTCGTGATTAAGTTAGGTCAGGTTTCGCGAGAGATTGTGTTCAACGGTACACCGGCACGGGCAACTTTCTGACGTGCTCTTGATTGGAGTACTTCGACAGGGGACACCGGAGAGCGCGTGAGTCATCTGGCGAAGTATTCGCAAGTATCTTCCAGCGAACAGTGTTCGAGTAACAGCCCGAGTTCTCGGCTAGTCTGCCGGTCTCGTTTGTCGCGCAGCCGGACGTGGCGAATCTAGCTTTTAGTAAGCTTTATCTTCGGAGGTTGTGTTTCGGAGACTGTCATGTGTAGGCCCACTGCCATACTCCTTGTGCTTTCCTGCGTAGTTCTGCAGGCGGTTACATATTCAGAGACCGCGGCTCCCACGCCTGCCCCGGGAAAGGTGCAGATCAAGGCGGTACCCTTGCCGTTGACGAGCGTGCGCCTGACCGGTGGCCCGCTCAAGCGCGCACAGGACCTCGATGCCGAGTACCTCCTCGAACTGCAACCCGAGCGCATGCTCGCCTATCTGCGCGAGCGCGCCGGCTTAAATCCGAAAGCACCAGGATACGGCGGTTGGGACGGCGCCGGACGACAACTCACTGGTCATATCGCGGGACATTACCTGTCGGCGGTTAGCCTGATGTATGCCGCCACCTGGGATCGACGCTTCAAGCAGCGCGCCGATGACATGGTTACGGAACTTGAGAACATCCAGAACGCCCAAGGTGATGGGTATATCGGGGCGCTCCTCGATGACAACGGGATTAATGGCAAACAGCGCTTCGAAGAGTTGAGCAAGGGTATGATCCGCTCGGGCGGCTTCGATCTGAACGGCTTGTGGTCGCCCTGGTACGTTGAGCACAAGATCTTTGCCGGCCTGCGCGACGCCTATCGGCTTACTGGCAATCGCACTGCGCTCGACGTGGAAATAAGGTTTGCCGGGTGGGTTGAGAAGATCCTCTCGCCTCTGAATGACGAACAGATCCAGCACATGCTGGCGACCGAGTTCGGCGGCATGAACGAGGTCCTGGCTGATCTATACGCCGATACCGGCGATCGGCGCTGGTTGAAGCTCTCTGACAAGTTCGAGCACCGCGCCATAGTGGATCCACTTGCAAACGGACAAGACATTCTTTCCGGCAAGCACGCCAATACGAACGTTCCCAAAATGCTGGGCGAATTGGAGCGATACATCTATTCCGGCAATGAAACCGACGGCCAAGCCGCGAAGTTCTTCTGGGACGAAGTGGCCGAACATCACACTTTTGCGACCGGCGGCCACGGCAAGAACGAATACTTCGGGCAGCCGGACGAGCTCAATGAGATGGTGAACGGGCGTACGGCCGAGAGCTGCGGCACGTACAACATGATCAAAATGGCGCGGGCCTTGTTTTCCGTGGATCCGGAAGTGCGCTACGCCGATTTTGTCGAGCGTGCCGACTTCAATGCAATCCTCGGGGGACAAGACCCGAAAGATGGGCGTGTCAGCTACATGGTGCCGGTCGGTCGCGGTGTGCAACACGAGTATCAGACCAAGTTCGACACTTTCACCTGCTGCGTCGGATCACAGATGGAGACACACGCGTTCCACGCCTACGGCATTTACTACGAATCTCCCAATAAGCTTTGGGTGAGTCTCTACGCCCCCACAACCGTGGACTGGAAAACGGCCGGCGTGAAGCTGGAAATGACGACTGATTTACCGATCGGCGACGCCGCCACCCTAAAGATCGTGGCTACCGAGCCCAAGATGTTCACGATTGCGCTGCGTCGTCCCTACTGGGCAGAAACCGGTTTCACCGTGAAAGTGAACGGCAAAACACTAACCAAGCTTTCACGCCCGGACTCGTACGTCGAGATTACGCGAAGGTGGAAACCGGGTGACACGCTGGCGCTGGTGTTGCCGAAGACGCTGCGTAAGGAACCATTGCCTGACAACCCGAATCGCATGGCTATCATGTGGGGGCCGCTGGTACTGGCCGGAGATCTCGGACCAGAAATCGAGGAGGGCAGGTTCCGGCAGGATGGAACCCCTCCCCCGCCTGCGCCTGCCCTGGTGACCGCGGAACAGCGGGTGGACGGATGGCTAAAACCGCTTGCAGGGAAGCCAGGGTTCTTCCGCACGGCTAAGGTCGGTTTGTCCAACGACATTGAGTTTCTACCGTTCTACGAACTGCCGCGCCGCCGCTATGCGATCTACTGGGACGTCTTCACACCTGCCGAATGGGCTAAGCAGTCGGCGCTGTACGCAGCCGAGGAGCAGAGGAAGAGGAGACTGGAGGCGGCCACGGTAGCGTTGGCGCAGCCCGGCCAGATGCAGTCGGAGCGGGACTTTGACGAACAGGGCGAAGAGAGCTCGCCCGTCGAGCTCATGGGCCAATACGGGCGCGAGGCAGCCAAGTGGTTCTCGTTCGACTTGCCCGTGGATGCTGCTCATCCCATGGTCTTGATCGTGACTTATAGCAATGATGCGCGAGGCCGGAAGGGTGGCTTCGACATTCTCGCTGATGGCACCAAGATTGGCGAACAGATGATCGAGCGTAGAACGCCCGAGCAGGATGTTCGTTTCTTCGATGTGCAGTATGTCTTGCCGAGTGAACTACTGAAAGGCAAACAGAAGGTGACGGTGCGATTCCAAGCGAAAGACGGCTATGGAATCCCCGGGGTATTCGCGGTCCGCACAGTCCGCGGCGATGCGATACGGTAGGACTCGCGACGACGGCAGCTCACTACTCGAGGAACGAGCGGGCGGTGTCAGGCGCGACGGCATAAGCCGGGATCCTTATTGGGCTCGCGGGGGCAGCGTGAAAGTGAGCGGAGGGGTCCTGCCCGTGTTCTCCAGCCCGAGCAGCTACTTGAGCCTGAATCGAGTTTGGCGATCCGGGGACACAGTTGAACTAAGCCTTCCGATGGACCTGCACATCGATCCGATGCCGGATGATCAGACGATCCAAGGCGTCATGTACGGTCCCCCGGGTGTTGGTGGCACGTTTCGAACCGGTGAGTAAAGAAATGACGTATGGCGCCTCCGAACCGAAAGCGACCGATCAGCGCAAGGTACCCGCCATCGCGACCGATGACAATCGGCCAACCGCATGGCTCGAGCCGGATCCCAAAGAGCCGCTGACCGTCCGCGCCGTGGGTCAAAGCGGGTCCTTTCCTATCGGTGTGCCCTCTACAAGGTGATCCACGAACGCTATGCGGTCTATTGGAACACGAAGCAGGGAGCTTCCTAACCAAAGCCGAGCTTGGGTCACCGCGTAATGGATACCTGAGAAGTGGCTGCGGAGCTCACGGGCAGACGTAGGTCCGCACTCTGGCCTTCATGGAGCGGTTCCGAGCCAACCTTGTTGCCGTCTACGGAGATCGTGTACGTCCCTGGGGGCAAACCCTGAACGTGCAAAACGGTCGAGTGCGAATCCGCGAAACGGTTCTCAAGAACAAATTTGACACTGGAAAGCTCGTCATCAAAAGTGATAGGAGCGCCAGCGGCAAAGCCGTCGCGGTCAAGTCGCATTTGTAGCCGAGTTTTTCCGCGCACAATATAGAAACGCTGGCGGAGCCCGTCTTTGGGGATAACTCGCGTAGCCGACTGGTCGTGCGTCAAGTCACCCCCGTACGCAATCAACCCAAAGATCGGATCGTCGGCGACCACCGTAGCGGCCGTACGCAACGCGCCGCTGAAACCGAGATCAATCTCACCCGAGTACCACCACGAACCTCGCCCCATCTGTTTGTTGCCCAGCCAGGCGCGACCCCAGGGGCGCGGTTCGAATCCGCCGCCCGCCCCGCCATTATTTTCCTTCCCAGGAAACCAGTAACCGTAATTCGATTGTCGAGTGCCGGAGTTCACCAGCGCCCAGGAACTTAAGTAGGAGGCGTAGCCCAGGCGCAAATACGGCGTTGGATCATCAGCGTAGTTGACGGCGTAATCTTCCACTGCCCACCCACCCATCTGAGACATGTAGCTCAGCGTGTAACTGGCATTGCCACTCGCCCGGTAGTCGCTGCCTAGCCAGTAATACGCCGGTTCCAGGCCACGGCAGGCGAGATTCAACTTCATCTGCTGATCGAGAAAGCCTTCCGCGTCCTCCCGCTTCACCGATGCACGAAAGTCCGTAGCCTCGGGGTCGCTCAGCCGCTTGATCGCATACTTCGCCAGAGCGTGCGTGGACTCGAACCCGGTTGAATCGAACGGATACTCCGAACCGAACAAGTATGGGTGATCATTGATGAAGTACTTCGCTTTCTTCTCCCAGTGAGCGCGGAGGATGGCAGCTTGCTCGTGTTTGTTGTTCTCATCGAGCGCTCGGATCAGATCGGGAATAATCAGTTCGTTGTATGTGCCGGTCTCATAGGCGGACCACTTCACGATCTCCATCGGGACTGTGAAGAAAGCGATTGCCGTTCCATACGCACGCTCCAGATATTCAGCCTTGTCGAGATAGTGCACGAGCGTGGGATATCGGTCCGCAATCTGGTACATGCTGTAGTAGAGCAGGACCACATGCGGGTAATCATAGATGCGCCAGATATGCTTCCTGCCGCGCTGGTCATCGTTGGCGCTTTCTCGATTGACCTTCCAATTGGGAATGCCGTAAATGGCATAAGGGTACGGTTCCTTGCCAGTCTGTTGCAGTCCTCCCCAGACATAATGACGAATGTAGTTCTCCACTGAGGCGATTTCCTGTGCGTCTGGATAGGAAGCGTTCTTGGCAGCAAGATAGGGAGCCTTGCCAAGCGCAGGATCGTCCGAAGCCACAGCGTACGACTGCAGGCCGTCCAGATCATCCGGGCTGCGCAGAACTTGGTGCTTCATGTCCCACTGGGAATAGAGGCCGTTGTACCAGCGGTGCGCATCGTTCCATTGCTCATGGGTAACCAGGAAGCGGGCACGGATCTTGATCAACGTCTCAAGCGGTTGGGTGACGAAAAACTCCAGAGAGAGATATTGATGGTTGCCATAGCGAACTTTCACCATGTTTTCGCCAAGGTGCGCGAATTGTGCTGCATAGACGTGAACATCTTTGCCGCGTTCGCCCATGTAGCGGATTCCGGTCTCTGCCGGGAATTCCGCATCCACGGCGGTAATCCGGTTGCGAGTACGCAGCGAGAACATCGCGGTCAGGTCCGTTGGAATCGTCATACCGGGGACGACATTCACGTCAAATCCGCTACTTGCATAAAGGGTGTCGCGAACACCGTTGTAGTCAGCCGCCCAGGAAAACTTGAATTGGCAGGTGGCGGAATCACCTGGTTGACCCTTCGGCGCCAGGATTTGCTTTGTGCCGGGAAGCCGCCAGTTCCCCTTTTGGGCAGCCAGTTCCGCCTGGCTCGCCGAAGAATGAATGTATGCGGTAAAAGGCTGATTTGGGATCTGGTCAAAGTATTCGAGCGCGGTGTTGTTCTGTGGCACCATGACGAGATAAGGTCCTTCGGCGTTCGGCCGCATCCAGAATATGTACGAGCCGTTCCCGCCGACAAAACTGTGCCGGATCAGCCGCTTCGTGTAGGTCACGGTCTTATCCCACACGTAATTCGTGTTGAACGGCAGCGGAATTGCCAGATCTCCGACTTCCATGCGGCTGGAACTCTGATTGCGAAGTTTGATCGTCCAGACGAGCGCATTCGCTTGGAGTCGGAAAGTCTCGGTTGGCTCGATCTCCGGCACCGCTTGGACCTGCTTTCCCTCGGAACTGTTAACACGCCACTCAAAGATGCCACTGGTTGCATCTGCGGGAAGTTGCAGGACCAGACGTAAGGCCGCCGTTGTGACAGTCTGGAAATCGATATGGTTGAAGCGACCTCGTGAAATTCCGTACGCACCAGAAGCTTCGACATCCTTCCACGCCGGACCGACTTGATATTGCAATTTCCACGCGACGGGAACGCGGAAGAGATTGTCCTCCTGTTTTCCTTCGACCCAATACACCTCCGCAGAAGAGACTTGGCGGGGTTTATCGAAGTCGTATTCCACCCATTGCTCCGAGGCTTTCTGGCCATACCAGGCGTAAAACGGAGTGTCGAGATCTGTGGAATTCTGCGGCTGAACCTGATCGTTGAGTGCGTAAAGGCTCCAGGGAGCAGCCGACGACTTCGCGCGGCTCGAGCTTGCAATGGTGGGAACGACGCGGCCGATCCGATATGCAACCTGCTGGTCCGCTGTTGTGCCGTCGTACGCACTCGACACAATCTTCCACCGGGTTGTGCCAACCTGCCTATAGCGGATCGTCACATCCCCCAATGTTTGTCCCGGCGCAACGTAATTCGTGTCGTATGCGTCATGAACCCGGTGAATGTCAATCAACCCGGTTGAAGATGAGGAAATCTGGAAGTCGTAGTTGGAGAGAGTCTCTGCTGGCAGCACGCTGGCGTGGACCGCCACCCAGACCAGCGCCGTTAAGCACAGGTAGAGTTTGCGTGGATAAGTCTTCTGCAATGGAGTAGGCAAAGGGGGTATTTTATGGATACAATATGCAATCGTCAAACCTACTCCTACTCCACCAACCGCCCGAGATCGGACACATGACAGGAGAAGCCGACTCATCAGGCTCAGAAACTACGCACCAAAACCCCCGCAAGTTCGCGCGCGGATTGAACCTATTCGATTCGACGATGTTTGTAGTGGGAGCGATGATCGGCTCGGGGATCTTTATTGTTCCCGCCGACATGGCCCGTCACCTCGGAAGCGCAGGGTGGCTCCTAGTGGCATGGGGACTGGCAGGAGTGCTCACGATTGCAGGCGCCTTGTGCTATGGAGAACTCTCGGCCATGATGCCGCATGCCGGGGGCATGTACGTCTACCTTCGCGAGGCGTACTCGCCGCTTTCGGGATTTCTGTACGGCTGGACATTATTTGCTGTCATCGAAACCGGCACGATTGCCGCCGTCGCCGTTGCGTTCGCACGATTCTCAGGTGTGCTGTGGCCACTCGTGGCCGAGGACAGATACCTGTTCCCTCCGGTCCGCCTCTCTACTCATTACCACATCTCCCTGTCAACGGCCCAGTTGCTGGCAATTTCGGTCATCTTTTTCCTCACCTTCAGCAATACTTTGGGACTCCGTTACGGGAAGGTCATCCAGAATGTATTTACGATCGCCAAGACCCTAGCACTGGGCGGCCTGATTGTTTTGGGTATTTTCCATGGGCGCACAATCTCGGTGGTTTCGGCAAACTTCAGCGCGCCCTGGCATCCGAATGGAATTGTTTCTCTGGGCCGAGAGCTCGACGCGACCACAACGTGGGGAATGTTCGTCGCCATCTGCCTCAGTCAAACTGGATCGCTATTTTCGGCTGACTCGTGGCACAACATTGCTTTCGCCGCAGCCGAGGTGAAAAAAGCGGAACGCAATGTCACCCTCGCCATGGTGATCGGCGCGACTCTGGTTATCACCCTGTACATCCTCGCCAACGTGGCATATCTGTTCACGCTTCCCCTGCCGGCGATCCAGCACGCGCCGGCGGACCGCGTGGGAACCGCAACCTTGCAGGCCATCTTCCCCACCGCCGGATCGATAGTGATGGCAGTCGCCATCATGATCTCGACTTTTGGCACTATTAATGCCCTGACCCTGACCGGAGCGCGCGTCTACTACTCAATGGCCCGCCAGAAACTGTTCTTCCCTTTCGCAGGCAAACTCAACGCTGCCAATGTCCCTGCGTCTGCTCTCATCCTCCAAGGATTATGGGCCGCCATCCTGGTGCTTCCGCGTACTTATGAGCCTGCAACTCAATCCTGGGGAAACCTCTACAGCAACCTGCTCGAATACGTCATCTCCGCGGCCTTGATCTTTTATGTGCTGACTGTGGTGGGAGTGTTCCGCCTACGTTTCAAGCGGCCGAATGCGCCACGCCCTTATCGCACGCTTGGATATCCCTTTGTGCCGGGTTTCTATATCTTTGCGGCCACCGTCATCCTTGTTGTGCTTTTCGTGTATCGCCCCTCAACTACGTGGCCGGGATTGCTGATGGTCGTCCTCGGGATTCCCGTCTACCTGGTAATCCGCGGAGCAGCACGGACACGGACCGTGCAGGCTTGCTCCTCTCAGACGTCAGATGCAGAAAGCATGAAAATTGAGCGAAACCTGGAGGACTCCGATGGTTGACAGAATTGAAGTCAGCTTTTGAATTCCGGGCATGACAAAGCCGGAGGCGTGAGTCAGGCATGGTCTTATCGCTCCGAATCGACGACTGCTGAATTCGCTGCGGCGATAGAGTGCGGGTTGCGGGGTATAGCGATTACCTCTGTGATCTGACCCGCGCGCTAGAGGATGAGATCATTGCCCGCACCGAGCACCAGGCGTTCGTCTCCGCGACGCGAGAGATGACTGCGGTCTGACGTACAGGCAGTCAATTCCAGTCAGCCGATTTTTCCCTCCGTTTCCTGCGGGGCCGCGGGGATGCTGGCATAAGGAATTCTTGACGGTTAGAGCTCGGTGTATACAATCACGGCTTGCATGATTAACGCAGCTCCTCGCCAGGAAGCTGGACCGAAGGAGAGTATCCATCCATCGCGCATTGAGATCCAGCACCACTACCATTATCGGAATTGGGGTCGCATTTCCTGTCTTTGCGAGCGGGGCCGAACTCGAATCGCGAGCTAGCGATACCCAAGAAGGAAGGCCCCGAGTAGGCGGCGTATTCGTACACAAGGCCGCAAGATACGATGTTTCGCGGCCGCTTGCGCTCGAGAGAGAGTCAGCCGATGGAACCGCGCCGGCTGATTGCGAAGGGGCGGGGTGCGGCACGTCACCCGGTTTCTTACGGGACGATCCAAATGCTGAGCAAGAAAAAAGGCCCGACGAAGCCATCCCTCCACCGACACCGGCGCCAA
>DATEPX010000080.1:0-6341 GCA_035272945.1 Terriglobales bacterium | reverse complement strand
GGTTAGGGTTGCAGTCGCCATGGTTGTTCGCTTGCTCCTCCTCTTAACAACGCTTTCGGGCCCAGACAGGCCGCCTCCCCTCCAGTAAAGCGGTTGGTTGTGGTGTGACAATTCTTCGCGAGAATAATTTCAGATTTGGAGAGAAGAGGTAACATCGAGCGTGCTTTCCGTCGGGGAAGGCTCTACGACTTTAGCAGTAAAATACCTTCTCTGCGTTGTGCATTAACGCGTTCCCAAGTGTTCGTTGTGTTGAAGCAAGCGCTGACGTCAATTCGGCGTAGTTACTCACGTCCGGGCACCTTCAACTCGGCTCTATTAGTTACTCCGCTCTTGCTCATTCGAGCTCCGATGGAGCTACCCAACTCGCGTCATGACCACGTCGTATGCGACGTTGCTCTCAGCGTCTGTGCTCCCGTCGGGTCGCCACCCTCCTGTGAGGGTGTGTCCGTCGTCGCTGAAGTTGCCGGTAAAGGTAGCGCCGTATCCTGAATGTGTCACTGCGTTGTCCCGAACGTCCCAACTGTAAGGCAGTGGAGTGCCGCCCATGCTTGCGTAAACCGTCGATGGGAAAATGTCGGCCGTGGGATCGTAGTAGACGATCTCGAGACTCTCAATCCGCGCCCCCATGAATTCCATCTCGCCCCGCTGCTCGAGAAAGAATCCTCCTGCGAGCCAGTTAATGACGACACGGCCTTTGATGTTGTCCACGTCGGAATCCAACGTGCGGCCCGCAATCGTCCACGTTCCCACGAGTTTCTCGAGACGCTTCAAGGCGGGTGATGGCTGTGCTTTCTGGGAATTGTGAGTGGTCATATTGAGTCACCTTTCGGGTTCTTTCTCCAGGTCCTTGTTCGGATCGATCCCAACTCCTCCACGCCTGGCGCATAGACCTCAGCAACTCCGATACCTTGAAAGGCTTCGTCAGCACGTGGTGCCCACGTATCAGACCTTGATCTCCGGCCTGCTGCCGTACGCGTCCCCGGCCCAGCGCGAGGGCAAAGATGCCCAGCGCGACTCCGGCAACTGCGACGAGTAACCCGACAACGGTGGCCAGCCAGGCCCCGGGCTGCCGGCTGAACAAGCTCCACGCCGCACGCATTAACGCAAGGCCGCAGATACCTTCGACGACCGCGGCGGGGATGATCCGGGGTTCTGTCAACGTGGCAGATCCGAGCGGGAGACGCAATCCCAGATGCACCAACGAGGCGACGAGGAATGTCAGCGCCATGGCTCCCACGAACGCACCTAACCCTAGAATGGCTTCAGCGCGAACCTTCCATAGGAAATGAACGCCGCCATGATCGCCATTGCCACGCTATAAATCATGGGGGAAAAGTCGCCGTAGTAGACATAAAACGCGCTGATTAAGACCGATTCCGCGGCCACGGCGGCCGCCGCGATAGGGGTCAGGACGGGTAGCACGTTAGTCGCGCCTGGCAAAGTCAGGCCCAACCCGGCCAAACACTCGAAGGCTCCCAGGAACGCCCAAAGGCCCCGGGGAAGCGCGCGCATCGAGGCAACATTCTTCTGGAGCTGCTCAATCTTGAAAATCTTGAAGGTGCCCCCTGCGATGCATAACAACGCCAACGCTATTTGCAGGACCCACAATAGAATATTCATCTGTCTCCTCCATTTAAGGTTAACCATGCAGCAGCAGCCGATTTGCGAATGATGGTTGGAGGCATTGCATGACTGACTCCCGCGGCTTCGCCTGTTAGACGGCGCTCATGTTGTGAACAATCTTGATGACGGTATTGCTGAACCGAAAGCCGGCGTTACGAACTCGCTGGCTAAAGCGATGCGTCGCGTGGAATTGTTTCGCGGCCCTTCGCGAAGCGAGCACTGCCTTGCGGCCGCGGCTAACAATATCCCGTTCGAGCGCCTCGGCGTTCAACTCCGCCTCTGCGGGCCTCGCGACCAGATCCGCAAACAGCTGGGCCAGTTTGAGGCCATCCACCATGGCCATGTTGGCGCCCTGTCCCTGAAAGGGACACATGGGATGCGCGGCATCGCCAATCAGGCAGACCCTCCCGTCGCGCACGCGTGTGGTCGGCTCTTTGTCATAGTAGCCACGCGCGACGACCGTGGAGGGGTCAATCCCAATGGCAACCGCCGGAATTGGTGCATGCCAGGCTTGTGTTGCTTGTTGCAGACGTCGCAGCAAAGCCGCCGGCGTGTGCGTGCGGAGTGCATCTTCAGCGACATGAACGGTGTACGAGAGGTGAATGCTGTCTGTTTCGCGATAGCAGAAGACAGATGAACCGTCGTCGCCGAGCGACATGAAGTACCCGCCTTCCAGCAATGAGTGCTCAATCTTGATTGGTGCATCACCCACGATTGCGGTTAGACCAAGATAGCGCTTCGCGTCGCCGATCACCTGTTGACGAATGGGCGACGCCACGCCTTCGCATGCAATCAGGTAGTCGGTCCGCACACTCTGACGGTTCATGAATTGTGCTTCAATGGCGTCACTGTTTTGACGATAGCCAGTACCAGCCATGCCAAAATGAATGGGGGTGTCGCTGATTGCCCCAAGCAAGGTGTGCCTGAGAGACTGGCGCCTCACCCGTTGGGTCAAGCGCTTCACCCTTCCCGTCGCAGGTAGTTCAAGCAATCGAGCGCCACGTTGGTCACAGATGACAAAGTTCGTAATGGTGATTGCCTCTTTGGCCAACAGATCATAGAGATCGAGCGTTTTCACCGTTAGTCCGGCATCGCCCTTGAGACCGAGACTGTAGCCTTGGCGGCGACTAGTGGCGCTCTCATCACGTTCATACAGTTCCACATTCGTCGCGGGCGAGAGACGGCGCATCGCCGCTGCGAACGTTAATCCGCTGATTCCGGCTCCAACGACTCCGATTCTCAGAGCCTCTCCTGTGCCACATTTCCTGCGCGTCGTGTCTCGCGGCATGTCGACGCCCTCCCGCGATCACTTGTGGCAGCGGCCACACTGAAACGTGGAGCTACCGAACTCGTGTCATGACCACGTCATAAGCGACGTTGCGCTCGGCGTTTGTGCCCCCGTCGGGTCGCCACCCTCCTGTAAGGGGGTGTCCGTCGTCGCTGAAGTTTCCGGTAAAACGTAGCGCTATATTCTGAATGTGTCACTGCGTTGCCCCGAACGTCAAACCTGTAAGGCAGTGGAGTGCCGCCTATGCTTGCGTAAACCGTCGATGGGAAAGTGTCGGCCGTGGGATCGTAGTAGACGATCTCGAGACTCTCAATCCGCGTCCCCATGAATTCCATCTCGCCCCGCTGCTCGAGAAAGAATCCTCCTGCGAGCCAGTTAATGACGACACGGCCTTTGATGTTGTCCACGTCGGAATCCAACGTGCGGCCCGCAATCGTCCACGTTCCGACGAGTTTCTCGAGACGCTTCAGGGCGGGTGATGGCTGCGCTTTCTGGGAATTGTCAGTGGTCACTTGAGTCACCTTTCGGGGTCGAGCGCTTCACGGCGACAGGTCAATCGCTCCCCTGGAACACCGGATGCAGCACCGGCAGTACTTTCAGCAGTGGCACCCTGATCAGGGGATTTCGGGTGAGGGACAGTCGCAGCATTCGCAGAGCCGCCCGCACTTCTCGCGAGCTATACGCGAGCATTTCCTGCTGATATCTGGCTAGCGCATCTCCGACGGGGATCGCGCCTTGCGCCGCTTCCTGCAGAGCACGCCCGAGGAGTGCGGCGTCTCGAAGCGCATTGTTCCCGCCGTGTGAGCCGGTGGGCGGCATCAAGTGCACGGCGTCACCCATGAGCGTGAGGGAGTTCGAGCTCCAGCCTTTTACTGGAGTCATGCGTAGCGGTACCAGAAGGGTTTCGCCCGGTTCAGAGGCGTCGACCATCTGCCGCAAAGCCACGTGGAATTCGCGCGCCTGTTCCTTCGCAAATTGCAACAGCGCGTCGGATCCCCCCCGCGCGGTAGCGGCGGGAAGCGACGCATCTGGAAATGAAATCGCCCACATGACGTAGTCGCCTTGATCGCGGCCAGGAGGCTTACACATGAAACGGCGGAACGCATCACGGGGCCGCTCCCGGAATGCCATCGTCGTGAAAAAGAACGTCTTGCCGGGCGATCCAATCGCCAGGACACCACTCGTCTCTAGCCTCCCAGGAACTAGTGGATGATCTGTTGTGTTGAGATTCGTCCTTCCATAGATCGCACTGTACCCGAGCGAGACCGGCTGAGCATTCGGCAGGAGCGACGGCCGGACCTGCGAGCCGGCCCCGTCCGCGCCGACCAGAACCGTTGCAGCCGCGGACGTGCCATCCGCAAAGTGGGCCGTCGCCCCGAGGGCCGTGGCCTCGACACGCGTGCACTGCTTGCCAAAAGACACCTGATCCTCGAGACCACACAAAAGAATTTGACGCAGTGTCGACCGGTCGGCCTGGCGTGGCAGGTACCGGCTTTGGGCCCTTGATGCTGTGAAAGTGAGCCGGAAAATCTCCCGCAAATCTCGCCTCGTAAAGCGAAAGAAGCCACCGGGGGCTCCGGACGTCGCCTCGAACAATGCGAAGAGGCTGTCAGGCAGGCAAACTTCCAGGGCGCGAATCCCTCGCTCGTCCAACGTGATTCTGTAGCCCTGTCCTCGTGTTTCGGCAGAGTCGTCGCGTTCGTACACATGGACGTCGATTCCGCTCTTCTTCAGCGACTGGGCGAGGCAGAGGCCGCTCAGCCCGGCGCCGATGACGGCGACATTGAACGTGTTGCGGGGTTGGGGATCCATTTCGTCATCTCCTGATGCGGCAGGGGCCGCTACGTGACGCGCGAGTCGAAGACGCCACTGGAAAACGGGGGCCCTACGCGTCGCCATTCGTCGGTATCGATTGGTTCCTCACAGTTGCGAATGATGCGCCGCAAAGGATGTCCAATTGCCGGCGCTCGGTCTGGCTCAGGCCTGCGAGCATCTTGCGGTTAGCCGCGCGGCGATCTTCTGGGCGCGTGCGGCCAAGAGCAACTCGCACCACTTCCGATCTGATTCGGTCATCGAACGGACATGTTTCCTTTCGCGTATGATCTCCTGACCTTGTTTGCCTGTCGTTGCAGGAGAGTCTCCCTTCCGCTGAACTGTCCGGCTGCCAGCTCTCCGGCGAGTTGTTCCAGAACAGCGCGCACTTGGTAGGCTTCCTCCTAGCAACGCTTTCGGCCGCAGATCGGCGGCCTCAGCCGTCAGTAAAACGGCTGATTGTATGTGTGACAATTCCTCGCGAGAATATTTTCAGATTCGGAAAGAGGACGTAACATCGAGTGCGCTTTCCGGCAAAGAAGTCTTTACGACTTTAGCAGTAGAAATACCTTCTCTGCTTTGTGCATTAACGCGTTCCCAAGTCTTCGCAGAGAACGCCTAATGCAGCTCTGACTTGGTCAAGCTTGCCCTCGAAGGCCCCCGCTCGAATGACGCATCAGCCACCACGGCACGGATAGCACCGTCACGCGGCTACCCTTCGTTGTTCTAATTCCACTTCATGTCGGAATCCGTCCCGCCAGGTTCTCCATCGCGGCTCCCACCCTAGTCTGCTTTTCGCCTTCTGGTTTGATGCACCTCGCGCCTCGGTCATCAGGATCACGCCAGCCTCGCCGATCGCGAACCTGGCAATCCACACAGGAATGCGCATCGGTGGTTTTGCATGGACTATTCTTGCCAGCTCGGGCAGCCACTCGGAAACTGTGGCCGGTTCATCATCCACGATGTTATAGATACCCGGATCGCCATCTTCGACTGCCGCTAGGGTAGCTGTGGCCACATCATCCACGTGAATGAACGACCACACAGCAGCTCCCGTGCCGACGATAGGCAGGCGGTGCTTACGAACTTGGTCCAGCATCCACTCGCCACTCGTGCCCGGACCGTAGAACGAGCCGTAGCGCAGCGCAATTCCCTCGATACCGGGAGTTTGCGTGACCGTAGCTTCGAGATGCCGGATTGCCGCGAGACTCGTGCGAAATGCGGCGGGTGGATCGGGATCGAGTGGATCCTCCTCCGTTTTGATCTGCCCCCCTACGCGCGCATATGGCCATCCCGCATAGCTCTGGGCCACGAATCTACGAGCACCTGCCGCTTGAGCAGCCTCCAGTAGATTGTCGGTGCCTTCGGTTCGCAGTTTGTTCGTTAGAGCGAACTCCCGATCGAAGCTGCGAAGATTCAGAACCTTCGGTATGGCCGTCATTTCATGCACGACAACGTCCGGCCGCGCGCGCCGAATCTCGCGCAGAACAGCTTGTCGATCCAGCGCATCGGCCGCAACGTGGTCCGCGCCCATCGATTGCACTAGCTCCCGTTTCTCGGCAGACCGGGTCATGCCAATCACCTTGTGACCCGCCTTCACTAGTTCGGGAATCAAACG
>DATEPX010000079.1:0-51166 GCA_035272945.1 Terriglobales bacterium | reverse complement strand
GGAAGCCAGTGCTGCGGAGCACGAGGATGCCCGCGAGTCCGATCACGACCAGAAAAGAAACCAGGATTATTGCGGCCCAACCGAGTTTTCTCTGCCATGACATAAGTAATCCCAATCAGCGAATCTCAATCAAAATGCCTGCCCTAGGGTGATGAAGAACTGCGTAGCCTTGACGCCGGAGATCGGGTTCAGATTGCGCCCAACATCGAAGCGAACCGGGCCGACCGGGGTGGCATATCGGAATCCGATGCCAACGGTGTTGGTGTAGTTGCGAATCAGTTGGCGGATGTTGACCGGGCCGTAGACATTGCCGCCGTCGTAAAAGAACGCTCCGCCTAATTCTTGTCCGAACAGGCTAAAACCGAGGGGGAAGCGGACCTCGGAGTTAAGCATAAACAACTGGTTTCCGCCTATGGGCACGCGAATGTTGGTACAGGTGGTGGGATCGTTGGGTTGTGAGCAAGCCGGGACAGTGCGTTGCGGGCCAGCGCCGTTGATGGAGAAGCCACGAAGAGTGGTTTCCCCGCCGGAAAAGAAACGCTCGCTGGTGGGAACGTGGCTAGAAGCAAATGACTTGGCTAATCCCAGCGTCAGGCGATTAGCCCACACCAGATTCTTCTTTTCGAGCAATGGCTTGTAGTAGGCGCCCTGGCCCATGAAACGGACGAAATTTGTACTCGAACCGAGGAACTTGGGGGTAATACCAAAATCCAGCGTCTGGTAGAAACCCTGGTGGGCATCCAGAGGTTTGTCACGCGTGTCGCGAATCCAGGTGGAGGAAAGCGTCGAGAGACGCAGCCTTTGGTCTTCCGGCAACACCAACCCAGGGATGATCAGGTTGGACAGAACGGTGCGGCGAAAGCGATAGCGGAGTTGAATGCGGCGGGTGCCGTCCTTGTTGAGCGGCTTCTCTAATTGCCAGGAACCTTCTCCGAGACGGGCTTCAAATATCGGATTCTCGGTGGTTCGTTCGATTGAAGCGCTGAAGAGAGATTTCCAGCCCGACAACCGAAAGTGGGGCACTGTGTAAGTTGTGACGGCCCGCTGATCGAGGCGCGAAGCGAGCAGGGAAAGCGAGAGCGACTCGGCAAGGCCACGGACATTGTCTCGTTTGTATTCGATCGAACCGCGCGGGCTGACGAACGTCTTCTCCGAAAAGCTGAACTTCTTGTTGCCCACACCTACCACAGGCAATCCAGGCAGCGCGATCGAACCAGTAGGCAGATTGCCGCCGCGGCGTGCGATCTCCAGGCCAAAGCCGTAATTCAGCGAATTTCTTTTGCCTTCGTGCATTTTGACCAGAACGTCTTCACTGTCCTGATTGGTGATGGGGCGGCGCGGATTCACGTTCGCCCAATCAAACACGCCCAACTCATACAACTTGCTTTCCGCCTCCAGGAGGTCTTTTTGGCTCAGAGGTGCTTCGGTGTGCAGGCTGGCAACTCGGTTGATCAAAGAGGAGCGGGTAACGTTCTGACCAAGGAGCACTACCTGGTCTACATGTACGCGCTGTTTTTCCTGGATGCTGTAAGTAACATCGACGCTGGTAGGATCATCGGGGTGGCGCGAGACTCGCGAATCGAATTCGGCATTGGGGTAACCGCGTTCCAAATAGGCAGCCACAATTTGAGAACGGTCGGCGGCCAGGGCCTTGGGGGAAAAGGGTCCTCCCGGTTTCAGCTGAAAACCGTCCTT
Source organism: Terriglobales bacterium (assembly GCA_035272945.1). GTDB lineage: Bacteria > Acidobacteriota > Terriglobia > Terriglobales > Acidobacteriaceae > Gp1-AA122. The sequence continues at coordinate 49,471 of DATEPX010000079.1, read as the reverse complement.
ACCCTGGAGTTCCAATCCGGAAACACGGTGGTTTCCCTGAAGCGACAGGTTATCCACCAGGGTCTGCGGGCCTTCCGCAATCACGAAACGGACATAAAGGTTCGGCTCGCGGTCGACGACCTCCTTGTCGACCTTGACCTGTTCGTAGCCCCGATCTTTGTAAAACGTTTCGAGGTTCTTGACACTCTTTTTGGCCAGCTTGTCACTGAATTTGCCGCGCGAAAAAAAGAAACGATGCGGCTTGACCAGAACGTGCTTGGTGAGTTCGTCCTCATCCACGTGCTGGTTGCCACGGAAGGTGATTTCCTGCACCTTATGCCGGTGTTCCTTATCGATGGTGTAGAGCAGGTTGACCTGGTCGCCTTGTTCTTGAGAATTGGGAGTGACATGCACGTCGAAGAAGCCTTTGCCCTGAAAGAAGTCGGCCAGGTTCTTGCGCCCTTCCTCAACCAGATCGGTGTCGATGGCGCCCTCGGAGAATATGGGAATCAGTCGTTTCTCCCGGCGGCCGCTCAAGAACGGAATCCATGAGAGCCGCGCGCCTGTGAGTTTGATATTTACGATCGGTCCCAGCGTGGCGTTGACCAGGATGTCAGCGCGGTTGGTCTCCGGGTGATACTGCGCCAGGCCGAATTCCACTTTGCTGGCGAGGCGATGCTGGTGGGCAAGATCCTTCTTCATCAGCGACAAGCCGTTGTCGATCCGCTTCGATGTGTACTTCTTGCCCGGCTTCAGCGAAGCGCGGGTTGCCCATGCCCGCAGCGTACGAGTGTCATCCAGTAATCGGTTGGCCTGTTTAGTGGTTGGCCCACGTACCTCCAGCTTGCCGATTTTCGCCCGCTTACCGAGATTCACATGAAACACGACGTTGGCCAGCATGTGTTCTTCATCGAAACTTGGCTCGGTGCGCACCTGCGCCTGAAAAAATCCGCTGGACACAAGAAAGTTCAGCAGCGCTCCCCCGGCGGCATAGGCGGTCTCTTGCTTGTAGGGAGTCTGATTGGGAATATTCGCCACTTGCAAAAGGCGTGCGTAGGAAAAGTATTTGGTAGCTCCGGGAAAGTCCAGGATTCCGAAATAGAGAGCTGGTTCCAGCGTGAAGGTAACGTGCAGTCCTGCGGGATCGGGTTTCACATCCAGTTTTACCTGGGTGAAACGTCCGGTCTGTTTGAGGGCATAGACGGTGTTCTGGATGCTGCGGTTGGAGTAGGGTTCACCGGGCTTGAGCTGGATTAGTGGCCGATATGGATCAACGGAAATCTTGGGATTCGCGACCACGTCGACGACACCGACTCTCTGTCCTTCGTAGGAAACCTGGCTGCTTTCCTGGGATTGAAGCTGGGCGGAGAAAGCTAAGACCGCAACAGTGGCGAGAATCCAGAAGCGCATAAGGCATCACTAGAGTCGGACATGGGGTCGTCCTGAGCCGGCGTCAGTCCGGCGAATGACTTGGCGTGCAGCACAAAGGTTCGTAAGAATGCACGCGGGATCCCTTGGACTGCCCCTCGCTGAGCTCGGATCGCTCAGGGCAGGCTCTTCGCAGCCTAATGGCTGCTCAGGATGACGACCTGAAAAATAAGCGTCACAAAATGGCTTTGCGCTCGCGCCACACCTTCACAAACCCGGACGGTGTTCTGATGCCCTTATTTTTCGTGAAGATGCCCGCGCTTGCAGAGGGAAAGATGCAGCTCCGGACGGAGTTGCAGCTGGTTTTGGCACGGCTGTTCTCGCCGGCAGACACATGGAATCACGGGTCTGCACGCGAGATCCCTTCGCCCGCCCCTCGCCGAGCTCGGGTCGCTCAGGATGAACATAATAAGGGAGAATTTGATCGCGGAAGAACACAGTACAGTCGCGTTCACAATGAAGTACGCGATGGTCTGTATTGTTTTTGTTGCATTCCGGCTCCTACTTTGAAGTGGAGTGCCCACACAGTGCCAAGTGGACGGGTGAATGCTCATGGATTTCCACCGTGCCAGCGCGAGGATAATTTCTTTGGGGCCAGCTGCCGCTCTGCTGCTCACCTCGTTTCCGCTGGCGGGAACAGAGGCCACTTCAGACCCAACCAAAGCTCCTGCGAAGCAGTTGGTCCGCGAGGTTGTCAACAATGAAGTGCACTCCTCGGAGGCAGATCACAGCCGCTGGATGTATCGGCAGCAGCATACGGATCCTCGCCGCAATGAATTGAAAGAGTGCGTGGAAACCAGCGAGGGGACAATTTGTCGCGTCCTGTCTCGCAGCGGTCACCCGCTCACGCCCGAGGAACAACAGAGAGAGATTCAACAAATCCAAGAATTCGCGAGAAATCCCGAAAAGTTGCGCGCACAGCAGAAGGCGCGCCAGCAGGATGGAGATCGCGCGCTCAAGATGTTGAACATGCTTCCGGCTGCGTTCAGTTACGAATTTGACGGCAGGGAGGGAAGATACGTTTGCCTGCGGTTTCGACCTGATCCCAATTTCAAGCCGGTCGACCATGAAAGCCGTGCGTTCCATGGCATGGTGGGCAGCGTGCTAGTGGATCCGGAATCCAAACGGCTGGTGGCCATCAAAGGTCAACTGGTCAAGGATGTTGATTTCGGTCTGGGTTGGCTCGGACACTTGAGCAAGGGCGGCACTTTTGAAGTTCGGCGCCAAAAGGTTGGGGGAGGAGCCTGGCAGACAACCTTGCTGGATGTGAATATTCACGGAAGAGCGATGTTCTTCCGGACGATCAACGCACAGCAACACGAAGTGACCGATAATTTCACGAAAGTGCCCTCTAACCTGACTCTGGCGCAGGCGGCTTCCATGTTGGGAGCGCCGTCGCTGCAGGCACGGTCAGAACACGGCCGCTGACACAAAAGCAGTGGACTCCAGAAGATATTTCTACGGGATGTTCCAGCTCTGATTACACTGTTTTCCGAATTCTGGCAGTTGCTGTGACTGAAGTAAATTCCTGGGTTGGGGATAGCCGCAGGTCCTTCCTTCGGTGGTGCGTGCAGAGATAACTCGTGCAGAGATAACTGACGATGAGGCTGGTCATATTCGGATTGACCGTGAGCTCTTCCTGGGGGAATGGACACGCCACCATCTGGCGTGGGCTCTGCAGCGCGCTTGCCCGCCAGAATCATCAGGTTACTTTTTTTGAACGTGATGTCCCGTATTACGCGAATCATCGCGACCTCTCGAATGCCGATGATTACGAACTGGTCTTGTATCAAGACTGGGCTGACATTCAGGCCGTGGCGCGCGAAGTGGCGGCCGGCGCCGATTCCGCCATTGTGACCTCATACTGCCCGGATGCCCGCGCTGCGGCAGATCTGATCCTGGATTCGCGGGCGCCGATGCGCATTTTCTATGATCTCGACACGCCGGTCACGTTGGAGAGACTGCGCGCGGGCGAAGATGTGGAGTATGTGCCGTCGTATGGCTTGGAACCGTTCGACCTGGTTTTGAGTTATACAGGGGGAAGGTCGCTTGTCGAATTGCGCGATCGGCTGGGCGCGCGTCGCGTCGCTCCGCTCTATGGAAGTGCGGACCCTACCTTGCATCGTCCGGTTGGACCCTGTCCGCGCTATGAGGCGGACCTGTCGTATCTCGGGACTTACGCTCCGGACCGACAGGCGATGCTGGAAGAATTATTCATAGAGCCGGCACGGCGCTGTCCCAATAAGCGATTTGTGATCGGGGGAGCACAATACCCGACCGAATTTCCCTGGACCGAGAACATCTGGTTCGTGCGCCATGTGTCGCCGCCGGAGCATCCCGCTTTCTATTGTTCCTCTACGCTGACTCTAAGTGTGACGCGCGCCGCCATGGCGGAGACAGGATATTGTCCCTCAGGACGGTTATTCGAAGCCGCGGCCTGCGGGACGCCGGTCATCAGCGACGTTTGGGGTGGGTTGGAGGAGTTTTTCGAGCCGGGGCGAGACATCCTGGTGGCCTCCACTGCAAGCGATGTGCAAGAGGCTTTGAAGTTCGATCGCGAAGAACTGCGGAGAGTGGGGAAGCAGGCGCGAGAGCGTGTGCTGGCGGAACACACGGCGGACCATCGCTGCACTGAATTGCTTAGCTTGCTGGAGGTCACAGCATGAGCACGTGGGGCGTGGTGCCGGCAGCCGGGCTGGGAACTCGCATTCAGCCTCTGGCTTTCTCGAAAGAACTCCTGCCCGTCGGTACTCGACGTGATGGGGAGACGGAAGGACCGCGCGCGGTGTGCGAATACCTGCTGGAACGCATGCTGGAGGGCGGCGCCACTCGAATCTGCTTCGTGATCTCGCCAGCCAAGACTGACATCATGAATTACTTTGGCGGCCGGATCGGAAATGCATCCATTTGTTACGCCATTCAACCCGATCCCAGCGGACTATGCGACGCGATATTTACCGCGCTGCCCTTCATCTCTCCGAAGGATGAGGTGTTGGTTGGACTGCCAGATACGGTCTGGTTCCCGGAGAACGGTTTTGCCCATCTGCCCGCCAGGACTTTTTCGTTCTTGTTGTTTCCGGTTAACCGACCCGAATTGTTTGACGCGGTTCTAGATAACGAAGAAGGCCGGGTGTACGAAGTTCAGGTGAAGACGGCGCGTCCTTCGACACGTTGGATCTGGGGTGCGTTCAAGTTACCCGGCGACGAACTTGCCTCCCTGCATACGCTTTGGGAACAGCGCGAGCGGAAAGATCAGTATCTCGGGACTCTGGTCAACGCACATATTGCGAATGGAGGCTATGTGCGGGCAGTGCGCGGTGGTGAAACGTACGTTGACGTGGGAACGCTGCATGGGTACCGCGAGGCAGTTCGACTTTTGTCGGAGGGAGGCAAGCAGCGGCTTGAGACCCATATCGCAGCCTAGGCGGAGTTTGCTGCCCATACTAGCCACTCGGGATGGAGCTCAAGAAGAAGCCGAGACTCTGCGGGTATTGTTCCTGGCTGCCCATCCTGACGATGAAACCCTTGGGGCCTCGGCATTGCTCGGCCGCCTGAAGGATCGCATGGTTGCCTTTCTCACCGACGGCGCTCCGCATGATTCGCGCTTCTGGCCGCCTCATATAAGTAGCTCGCGTGACACTTATGCTTGCCTTCGCGCCGAGGAAGCTGCTTCAGCGCTGGCGTGCGCGGGAATTCCGCGCCAACGAATCACTTTCCTGGGTGGAGTTGATCAAGAGGCCATTCACGAATTGCCCGCTCTACTGAAGTTCTTCCTAGAAGTGGTGAGCGAGTTTCAGCCGGCAGCCATCATCACTCACCCGTATGAGGGCGGGCATCCGGATCACGATACGGCGGCCCTCGTCGCGAATCTCACAACGCGGACATCAGAGCAGCAGGGGCAGAGACTCCCGGAGATTTTGGAGATGACTTCTTATCATGCGCGGAATGGCAGCCGGGTGACGGGGTACTTTCTGCCTCATGCCACAGCCGGCGGTGAAGCTAGAACCATCGACCTTACGCCGGAGGAGCGAGCCTGCAAGGCGCGAATGCTGGGTTGCTATGTTTCCCAGAGGCAGGTGATTTCAGATTTTCCGCTGGAACCTGAACGAGTGCGAGTCGCACCGGCGTACGACTTCACCGCACCTCCGCATGAAGGAAGCCTGTGGTATGAGACGCTGGGGTGGCCTCTCACCGGTGCTATGTGGCGCGAAATCGTGGCCCGCACACTGCCTCAGGTTAGCGAAGTCACATGCCGCTAACGGTTCTCAGCGCGAGTTATCCGTTGGCCCCGGTCACGGAGAGCACTGCGGGCGGCGCCGAGCAGGTTCTCGCCATGCTGGACGAAGGCTTGGTGGGAGCAGGGCATCGTTCTCTCGTGATTGCCCAGGCAGGATCGCATTGCCGGGGAACCCTGCGGCCGGTTAAGGCTCCCGGCTTCCGTCTGGATGAAGACGTACATGCGCTCGCGTGCATACATTACCGCGACGCGATTAAACGGGCACTCACGCACTTTCCGGTGGATGTTGTTCACCTGCACGGTCTCGACTTCATGGACTACTTGCCGGAACCGGGACCGCCCGTCGTGGTGACACTGCATTTGCCAGTTGCGTTTTATCCATCACAGGCCTTCCAACTCAGCCGGTTGGATACTCACCTAGTGTGCGTCTCCGAATCACAAGCCTCGACGTGTCCGCCGGGGACGAAAATCTGGGGCGTGATACGTAACGGAGTTCGCCTGGACCAGTATCAGCCTGCAAGGGTCAAGGGGAACTACGTGTTTGCCCTGGGGCGCATCTGCCCAGAGAAGGGATTCGACATCGCCCTCGATGCCGCCACCGAGTGTGGCATCCCTTTGGTTTTGGCTGGGACGGTGTTCGGCTATGCGAGCCATCAGCGGTATTTCGAAGACGTGATCCGGCCGCGGCTGGCCGCCGAGCACCGCTTTATCGGAGCCGTCGGTCCGAAAGCCAAGCGGGAACTCCTGGCCGGGGCACGATGTGTAGTAGTGCCCAGCCTGGTTGAGGAGACCAGTTCTCTTGTGGCCATGGAAGCCATGGCATGCGGAACACCCGTGGTGGCGTCCAAACGAGGGGCGTTGCGGGAGCTCGTGGAGCACGGCTGTACCGGTTTCTTGGTTGACAGCCGCTCAGAGATGGCCGCTGCCATGGAAGCAGCTGGCAGTCTGAGTTCAACTGTCTGCCGAGAATACGCGGAAAAGCACTTCTCGTGCGAGGAGATGGTTCGCCAGTACCTATCGCTCTACTCTCGAGTGGCTGGCAGTTTCGCTGTGCACACCGATTCAGACATGCAAAAGGTAGCTTGATGAATATCAGAGACGAATTCAGCATTCGCGAGACCACGGATCTCGAGTCTCTCAAGCTGCTCGTTCCGGAGTGGGATGCGCTGTGGCAGCAATGCCCGAATGCGACGCCGTTCCAGCGGCCAGAGTGGCTGATGCCTTGGGTTGAAGTTTTTCAGCCGCGCGAAATCTGGGTTCTTCAAGTTCGACGAAATCATCAGTTAGTGGGACTTGCGCCGCTGTTCGTCGATCATTGGACGCCTAAGCCGGTTGTGAGTACGTTGGGCGCTTACACCTCAGACTATCTGGACTGGCTAATCGACGGCCGGTCCGCTGGCCAAATTCTGCAAAGCATCCTTGACTACATGGATGGCGACGCTCTGGCTGCTGCTGGTCTAGAGCTTTCAAATGTACCGAGAGGTTCTCATCTGCTGGGGCCGGACTTCCCGAGCCAAGGGGAGTTTGAAGTCACACCTGATGAAACGTGCCCAATCCTGCGGCTTCCTAAGACAATGGAGGGTCTACGGACGGTCGCCCATGGTGGGCAGTTCAGGAACCTGCAGAAGGCGCGACGCCGGGCGGAGCGAGTGGGGCAAGTCCAGGTGGAAGTTGCGACCAGGCAGACGCTGGACGAGTTATTGGAAGCGTTAATCAGGCTGCACGAAGCCCGATGGGAACAAGTTCGAATGCCGGGAGTTCTTGCCGACGGCGCCGCTCAGGAGTTCCACCGTCGGGCTGCACGAGGGCTTTTGGGCTGCGGCGTGCTGCGCTTGTATGGACTACGTTTGAGCCGCGTCCTGATCGGAGCGATGTACACCTTGTCAGAACGCGACGTGGTTTATTGCTACCTGCAGGGGTTTGATCCTGATTACTCGGAATTCAGCCCCGGGGTGCAGATGATGGGTACGGTCATAGAAGAGGCGGTCAGGGCAGGGAAGCAGGCTGTGGATTTTCTGCGCGGGCGTGAGCCTTATAAGTACTCCTGGGGCGCGCAGGATGAGCCTAGTTTTCGCCTACGCCGGCGAAGACCGGCAGGGCTCGGCTCGGTAGGCCCCCAAGGCCGCCATGCTGCCTGACAGTTGCGGCACTCAAAGCTCCTACATGGCAGGGCTCTGGGTTCCTGCAGGATGGGGTTTGGGGTTCTGAGACCGGGCATATTCGGTCCTACATACCAACCTGTAGAAGGCTTCTACACATCCAAGGGTTAACTAGGTGCGGTGGACCGTCCCCAGGCTGTGCCTCCGGGTGGCGAGCCTTTGGGTTTAGCTTGGGGACGGCATCCCTAAACCGCATAAGGTGCTGAGGAAAGCCATTGCGGCGCGTCTCAGAATCGGTACGTCAGGATGGCATTACCGGCATTGGACAGGCACCTTCTATCCTGCTGATTTTTCTTCGGGCCAATACCTGCCCTGGTATGTTCGGCATTTCAGAACAGTAGAGATCAACAATTGCTTTTACCGGCTGCCCACGGAAGCAGCGGTGGAGCGCTGGCGCGACGGAACGCCTGCCGACTTCTGCTTTAGGGTGAAGGGCAGCCGCTTCATCACTCACATCAAGCGACTACGCGATGCCGAGACCGCGCTAGCAACACGTCTCTCGCGCATGGGAATATTGCGACACAAGCTAGGCCCCCATTCTTTTCCAATTGCCGCCTAACTGGCGCGTCAACGCAGACCGGCTACAAGCGTTTCTCCAAGTGTTACCGCGGCCAGCATCAGTATGTCTGTGAATTTCGCGATGCCACTTGGTACACGGCGGAAATCTATCAGTTACTCCGGCAACATAACGTGGCGCTGTTTCTGCATGACTGGCGGGGCGAACGGTCTCCGGTAGAGCTCACCGCAGATTTCACGTATGTACGCTTTCACGGCGCAGCGGGCAAGTACCAGGGCAACTACACGCCACAGATGCTTGGCACATGGGCTGACATGATCCAGGGATGGCTTCCTTAGCTTCGCGACATTTACTTACGTGTACTCCAACAATGACCAGAGGAGGGCACTGATCGCATCTCCGCATGAAAGCGTTTTCAGGTTGCCTACCCTAATCACTGTAGAAAAACGTATCCCTGGTCTACCGCAATCGGGACGTCAAATTACATGCTCACCCCGATCGGCTGAGAGAAGGGAAGAAAGTATGCTTCAAAATTCAGAGGTTAAGAGCTTACAAGCGAGCTCCGCAACTTCTAAGGAGGCACAAATGTTGTATTGGGCCATGGTTTTTCTGATCGTCGCAATCATCGCGGGCGTGTTGGGGTTCGTCGGTGTGGCAACCGCGGCTGCGGGTTTTGCGAAGATCCTGTTCTACATCTTCCTGATTGTCTTCCTGATCACGCTGATCATGGGTCTTGGCCGGCGTGGTCGGACAGGAATCTAGCTCAAGCCGCACCTAGTGGCAGGCCGGGACTGTAGCAGGGAGTACCGAACCGTAAGTCCCGGCCTGGGCTGCAGGGAAGACTGGATATCCCCAAGAGAGTACGCGGCCAATAATGCGGAAAGACACGGTTGCGCGTCTGACTTTTGTCGATGAGCTCTACGAGGTCCAAACTATGAGAAATCTGAAAATGTTGTTACTGAGTATGGCAGTGGTTGCGCTGATTGCTAGTGGCAGCTTAACCATTCGGGCGCAAACAGCGCCGGACCAGTCCGCGCCTCCAGGCAGTGGGGCGGAACAGCAGGCAAACGGCAGCCGTAATTCGATGGAAGTTCCGTCAGGCGCGGAGATTGTGGTTCGAACCAATGAAGCGATCGATTCCAAGACCGCGAACGAAGGGAAGACCTACCCCGCGCAAGTTCAGCAGGATGTACTGGGAGAAAGTGGGCAGGTATTAATCCCGAAGGGCTCCACTGCTGAATTGGCTGTCAAGAGGGCATCGTCCGGCGGAACGACCGGCAGTTCCGACTTGGCACTTGGTCTTCAGTCCATCAATATTGGTGGCCACCAATATCAGGTGAGTACGGCCAACGTGAAGCAATCGAACCAACAAGGCATCGGAAAGAATAAGCGGACCGGAGAAATGGTTGGCGGTGGCGCTGCTTTGGGCACGCTGCTGGGTGCGGTTGCCGGTGGCGGAAAAGGAGCTGTGATTGGCGCTATCGCGGGCGCCACGGCCGGCGGTGCTGCCCAGGTGCTGACCAAGGGCAAAGAAGTTAAAGTGCCTGCGGAAACTACTTTGAGATTCCGCCTTGATCAACCACTGGTTCTGCAAAGCACAGGCCAGTAACCACGCCAGCCTCTATCAATCAGAGGTGAATTCGGCGTCCCGGTCAAGCGGGGCGCCGAAAATCTTTTCATGTAGTCCCTCAACGACAGAATCCTTGAGAGTGTTCTTCAGGCGTTTGTGTGCTTCGAGATTTCCCCGCCGAGGGCAGAGTAGTGCTGGTGTTGAGCAACGGTTTCGATGGCCTCGCCCAGTTTGCTAGAGCGTGATTTGGCGAGGTATCCACGGGCACCCGCTCCCAGGGCAGCGGCCATCGCATGCTTCGATTCGTGTTCGGTAAAAACCAGTACTTCGATTTCCGGCGCCAGTTCGCCCAGGCGCCGCGTGGCTTGCAACCCATCCATCTCGGGCATGCCAATGTCCATGAGAACTACGTCGGGATGAAGTTCGACGGACTTCTCAATGGCTTCTCGCCCGTTGGTCGCCTCGCCGCAAATCTCCCAGGAGGGCCGGAAGGCCAATAAGCGGCGTACCGCGTCTCGCAAAGCCTTGTTATCGTCAACGATCAATATGCGCAGAGTCGTCATTGGGGCGCCGTCTCTTTGCTGGATTTTCGGACATACGAACAGGAGCAATGGCTAATCGGCCAAAGAGTTGGTTGCTATTCTGTTTGGAACTACCGACGGTGGCGAATTGCAGGGATTCTAGTAGGCAGCGCGGAATAACGCACTGGCACGGATGGGCTATCAGAGAAGGCACTGGAGGTGGAGGAAGTGGAAATTTGATTTGGGAGTGCCGGGTCTTGTGTCGTCCCTACTGGACTGGTTCCAATTTTTGCACTTGCCCCAGCGCTGAAGCGCTGGGCTAAGATCGCGACGCGCCTTCGGGGCTGTTTCTCAACGATTCCGCACCAAAACAATTTGGGGGCCCCGCTCAACTTACTGGCGAGAGCCCCACTTCCAAGCTAGCCTCTTGGGCTTGCTAGGAAACTTTATTGATGGTCGGGCTTGCTGCTGGTCGGACTGGTGGTGGAGTTGCTGCCAGTGCCCATGTCGTTCTTGCCGCTCTTGCTCCCCTTCTCATACTTACAGGTGTCGGAGACATGGTCGATTTTGGAGACCATGAACTGCTCTCCAGAAGATGACGCCGAGCTTCCCATTGCGCCCGCGCTGGCCGAGGATTTCTCGCTGCCCGAGGTACCCATCGAACCGGCTGCGCCCCCCTTCTCGGGCGTTCCATGAACGGTAACGGTGTGGCCGACGTGAGAGGCGAAGTCCGCCGAACCGGTTAAGGCAACTTCTTTCCCGTTCTTCTCTTTCAGCAGATACTGGCCGCCTTGCGATTCAATACAGCCCTTCAGTTTCTTTTCACCCTTGGCCTCGGCGCCGGGCGACTTCTGCGAAGACTGTGAGCTCATATCCGGAGTCTGTGAGGTTGAAGGCGAAGTGGAAGGACTGGCCTGCGACTGCGACGAGGACGGGCTGCTACTTCCTTGCTGGTCGCTCGATTGTGTCTGGGCGAGCGCTGCCAGCCCAAACACCAGCGTGAAAACAACGGTCAATGCGATCTGTTTCATTGTGCACTCCTCATGGGTATTCGTGGTTGCGTTTAATAAAGCCTTCTGCCGGGAAGCTTCGCCGAACTAGGGCGCTCATCCCGATGAATCGCTGCAATAGCCGCGGGCCAGAGATGGGAACTTCCCGGATAACCAGACGAGGCGCAGACTAACGACGGAGTGGCTCGGTCATGCCTACTGTTGGCGGGTACTCCCGATCTCTCAGACAGGATCGGATAAGGAGCACAGCTTCATCCCCCCGCTTCTTTAGAAACGTTAGGTTATCGGGGCCGCGACCGACAATGCAGGGAATAATGTAGTTGCCGCCGGTCCATTCTGTAGGGGTTAGCAGCCGCGCTATATCGAGGAAGTTAGGTGTTTTAGGTTACACAATGTAAGTAGCTGAATTTCAGTTGCTTGTGAGGGCACTTGAAACAGATACTTCAGGGGCCCATGCACAAGTACTCGAAACCAACACACTGCATGGCTTGGGGTTCAAGGAGGCTCGGTCCATCAGCTTTTCAGTTCAAGGGGCACTTTCTGCCGGGCTCGGATCGCCGGCTGATTTTGACGACAATTTCCCAAGCTGCTCGGACGACGGCCTCAATCGTGGCCGCATTGTAAAAACGTGCAATCACACAAAAACCTCAACTTCTGAGATCGGCAGGCGAAGCTCTGCGGAGAGGGATGTTTTATGACAGGCGGGGAAGTATTGATCGACTGTTTGCTCGATTGGGACGTGGAAGTTGTGGTCGGATTGCCGGGCGACGGCGTGAACCGGGTCATCGAGGCACTCCGAAAGAGCAAGGACAAGATCAAGGTCATCCAGGTGAGGCATGAGGAATCCGCTGCTTTCATGGCGTGCGGATAGCCAAGTACACCGGACGCCTGGGCGTGTGCGTAGCCACCTCGGGTCCTGGAGGAATCCACCTGTGAACGGGCTTTACGACGCCAAGCTCGACAAGCAGCCAGTGCTCGCTATTACCGGCCTGCAATATCACGACCTCGTTGGTACTCACACACAACAGGATGTCGCACTGGACGAGCTGTTCATGGACGCATGCGTCTATAACGAACGGGTCAGAGACCCGCCCCCACACGAGGGCCGCCCACACTTACACGTCGAAGACCCGATATGCTGCGGGGGGTTGGTGTTGTTGCAGCAGCGTGATAGCCACGTTGTGAACCGGAATTCCGGCAGTCGTCTTTCCGCAGAGAGAGCCGTGATGCGCGTGTCCATGGAAGATCATGTCTGCGCCGTGGCGGTCCACGACTTCGGCCAGCCGCGAAGTACCCATGTAAGGATAAATTTCCGGGGCTTCCCCATTGACGGTCGCGGCTATGGGCGCATAATGCAGTACGACCACCCGTTTTGGAGTGCGCAATTGCGACAGCGCGCGTTCTAATTTCATCGCCTCATCGAGAGAGGCGCGAACAAAGGTCTTGATCTCCCGCTCTCCGAACGCGGTTAGGACTCCGCGTCCAAAGCCTCCTACAAATCCTTTGGTTCCCGCGAAGCCAACGCCATCACGCTCATAGCCGGTGCCGTCCAGCACTTTGATTCCCTCTTCGCTCATCATGCGGCTCAGTTCGGCTTCTTTGTCGCTTTCATAATCATGGTTGCCGAGGACGGCCACGACCGGTACGCGGAGGCGGACCAACACGTTGACCAGCGGCTCCATTTCTTCCGGCTTGCCATAGTTGGTGAGGTCTCCGGCCACGACTAACAAATCGGCTTGATCCCGCACGGGCGCGAGTTGCTCCTTGAGCGTATTAGCGCGCTGCGGAGAAAAATGAAGGTCGGCAGTAGCTGCGATTCTCATATCTTCCGTTTACAGCTTGGATCGTCGCATTCGGGGGTCCAGTCCAGTTTAGGCATCCGGCGCGCGCGATACTCAGCCAGGAGATCGTCGAAGCCCCACTCATTGATATCAATGGCAAACATCTTGTCGTCAACCAGGCTGCCGCGAAACCGGGCCGACGGATTCGGTTGTTTAATCTCTTTCATGAGCCGGGTCAGCAGTTCCTGCCAGACCCAGTTGGGCACATAGTGTGTCTGGGCAGGGTAGACGTACCGGAACAGCACCAACGAGCACAGCAACATCTCCCAATGCTCGCCAACCAGTTCAAAGAGGCGCTCCCAATCCAGCTGCCCCGGGGTGCCATAAATCACGTGAACGATGTCGGCGCCATCGAAACGTTCACGCCGGGTGACAAACACCTTGGATGCGATCAGTTCTTCGGGCGCCAGCACACGGGTTTCTACGCCGACCACCACGGCAGGGCGGGCGCGGGCGATCCAGGAGTCGTTTACCGTGATAGCGGCATTGCTCATGCCGGTAATCATGTCGACAAAAAAATCGTCGCGATGGGCCTTGGCCAGCCAGACTGGATCGCAAACCTCGCAGTGGTAACCTCGCTCGCGCAGCAGCCGGAGCGCGGCGGGAACTGTCTCGGACGTAAGAAAGAGGTCCAGATCTTTGGTGACCCGCCATATTCCTGTGTGCTGCTGCAGGGCAAACGCGCCAGAGACTGTGTAGGGAATTTGATGCTCGTTGAATAGCAGCAAAACTTCGCGATAGAGCGCCGTTTGCGATTTTGTGAATTCCGGCTCGTAGGAGGAAGTTACCGGCAGCGGCATGTCAGGTTGACCCGACATGAGGCACTTGGATGTGCCGCTTCTATGGCGCGGTTGCCGTTTCAAGTAGCCGTAAGTACAGTTTTGAGTGGCAATTGCGGGAAGAATTCAGGCCTTAGGTGCTAGCCTTGGGCACTGGGAAAGCGCCAGATTGGGGGCAAGAGTCCCAGAGCCTAAAGCTGAGAGCCTAGAGCCTGCCCTCGCGCACAACTAGAGACTTGCAATCCGCATCCTTAAGCACGCGTTAAATATGTGCGGGAAAAGGCGATTCGCACGGCGCTGAAGCGTTCGGCGATGCAAGTAACGCAATTGCAGTTGCCCGGTCCGGTTTCTAAATCACGAGCTTCGCCTGACACGACAGGGCTGAACCAACCAGACTGGAGATCGTACAAAAGGCAAACCATTTCTCATGGATCAAATTGACCGCCCGGTGGTAGAGGGAGCGCAAGGAATCCTGGACATCAATTGGATGACTGAAAGAATTGCGGTCGGTGGTTGGGTCGAAACCGACGAGAAGATGCAGGCCGCCGCGAAATGCGGAATCACCCATATCATCGATATGACCTGGGAGTGCGATGACACCCCTTTGGCCAAGCCGTATGGCATCGAGGTGCTCCTCAATGCGGTGGAGGACGACTTCAAGCCCAAGCCACCCGAGGTTTTGCAAAAGGGAGTTGATTTTGCGCTCTCCGCGCTGGCAAAACCTCACGCAAAACTACTGATCCATTGCGTTGCCGGACGACACCGTGGACCTATGATGGCCCTGGCAGTTTTCTGCAAGCTGGGCTGGGCCATGGAAGATGCGATGCGACTGCTATCAGAGCGGCGGCCGATCGTGGACTGGGCTCCTGTGTATGTCGAAAGCGTAAGGAACTTCCTGGCCGGCGGATGTACGTCAAAGGGAGAAAAGGCGGAACTGTCGCAGTCCGCGGCCACCCCTTTGTCATGCGATCCGGATAACTGCGCCGCAGAAGATGGCCAAGCGTAGAGATCAGACATGCAAGCTACGGCCAATTCGCAATTGGGTTTGAGTTCTTCAGCGCAAGTCGGCGACTTGAGCCAGCGGATCACGGAATTAGGCGAGTGGTTTCATAATCTCGATTTGCACGGCGTCAAGACGGCGCCAAACCATTTCCTGGGCGATTTCCCCAACGTGAAATGGCAGTTGATCCGTCCGGAAATTCCTGCACGGCTGGACGGCGCCACCGTCCTCGACATCGGATGCAACGGCGGCTTCTATTCCATCGAAATGAAACGGCGAGGCGCGCGGCGGGTGCTCGGCATCGATGTGGAGGATCGTTACCTGAACCAGGCGCGCTTTGCCGCCGAGACGCTTGGACTGGAGATTGAATTTGAGAAACGATCCGTGTACACGGTCGACGAGATTCCGGGCCAGTTCGATTTTGTGTTCTTCATGGGTGTCTTTTACCACTTGCGATATCCGCTGTTGGCACTCGACCGAGTGATCAAGAAGATCGGCGGCAAGCTGCTGTTTCAAACCATGATTCGAGGATCTGAAACTGTGCGCCAGTGGGCTGACAACTATCCTTTTTGGACGAAAGACATTTTTCACGATCCCGATTTTCCGGCGATGTACTTCATCGAGAAGAAATATTCCGACGATCCGACGAACTGGTGGATACCCAACTACGGAGCGGTAGAAGCCATGCTGCGCAGCAGCGGACTCCGAATCATCTCGCATCCTGAAACTGAAACCTGGATTTGCGTTCCTGGTGAAGTCATGAAGGACGGGCAATACATCCATGACCTGGAGTGGAACGGACTGCTGTAATCCCTGCGACGGAGAAACTCAATGGTTGAAGCGGTAATGTTGTGGAATGAACCCAACAACCTTTCCCACTGGGATTTTCACGTTGATCCTGACTGGAAGATGTTTGCCGAAATGGCGCTGGCTGCAGCGCAAGCCGTCCGGCAAGTGAATCCCGAGGTAAAGATCGCGCTGGGCGGGATTTCTCCGATCGACCCTAATTTCATCCGCCTGCTGGGGAACTATGGCGTTCTGGATGCAGTGGACGTGGTCGCGGTCCATGGTTTCCCGCTGGACTGGAATCACTGGAGCATCCACGACTGGCCCAAGAAGATCGACGAAATTCGTGCTGTTACCGATAGGCCGGTTTGGGTTTCGGAGGCGGGTGTGTCTTCTTTCGGCGCTGAAGAAGTGCAGGTGTTCGGAATTCAGAAGACCGCCGAGTTGCTGCTGCCCTGTGTGGAGCGCGTGCACTGGTATAGTCTGTTCGATCTGCCCGCGACCTGGACCGCTACTACCCGCCACAAAGAAGCCGAGGGCAGTGCCTACTACCGCCATTACTACATGGGACTGGTGCGCGAAGACGGCACCCCCAAGCTGGCCAGCGCATGTTTACCGGAGGGATTGGGAATCTGCCAGTGGTTCCACTACGAAGATCCGCGGCTGGAAGCCGGGGTCGAGTGGCTGCGGAAATTGAAGGTAAAGTACCTGCGAAGCGGTCTGAGCTGGGCAGACTCGTTCCGTCCGAACGCGCAGGTCTGGTTCGATCGTCAGATGGAAGCGCTGGATGAGTTTGAGACTACTCTGACCCTGTGCTTCACGCCCGAGCACCTCGGCCAGAACGCACATTACACCAGCCCTCCGAGATGCGCTTTGGACTTCGCTGATTTTGTGTCCTGGGCTGTGCAGCGATATGCGCCTGCAAAATCTGAGTGGAATCTCGTAAATCGGGCTCCGCTAGCGGAGGCAGATTCCGCCACCAGTGTGGAGACAAGTGACGCCGGCTCAATGGATTAACAACAATGTATTAACGATCACGCTAACGGTAGCCTATTTTCGCAGGGATTACCGTCCAGAACGGCCCTAAGCACTCAAGCATCCTGTATCGCTTAGGCATCTTACCCCTGTTTGGCTTTCATCCAAGAGCCGTCGAAATAATTGAGGCCATTCACTTTCCGGGCTCTTGCCCCGGCGAGGATGCGGGGCCTGGGCAGATGAATTTCTCAATCTTTTTGGCGGCAGCACGGTGAGGTCGGCGAGAAAGGAGCCAAACAGAGGTGGGGAGAAAGAAAATCCTGATCACAGGCGGGGCGGGATTTGTGGGCTCGCACACCGCAGACGCGCTGGTCGGTCAAGGTCATCAAGTTCGCATTTACGACAATTTGCGGGAACAGGTCCATCCTGCAGGAATGCCGGCCTATCTTTCCACCGAAGTCGAATTTATGCAGGGCGACATGCGCGACCTGCAGAAGTTGAGCGACGCGGTCCGCGGTGTTGACGTTGTGTACCACCTGGCGTCGGCTGTAGGGGTCGGCCAGTCCATGTACCGGATCGCGGAGTACACCGCGGTGAATACCTTGGGTACGGCTAACCTGCTGCAGGCTATTCTGAACACGAATGCTCATCCCGAAAAACTGATTGTCGCGTCTTCAATGTCCATTTATGGCGAAGGCGAGTACTCGTGCAGTGAATGTGGCGAAGTGGCTCCTGGCATGCGTTCGACGCAACAGCTACAAGAGAAGAAATGGGAGCCGGTTTGCCCTTATTGCGCCCGTGTTGTCCAGCCTGTCCCCACACGCGAGACGAAGCCGCTGAACTGCAGTTCCATCTATGCCCTGTCCAAGAAGGACCAGGAAGAGATGGTGCTGTTGTTTGGGCGAACTTATCAGATTCCCGCTGTGGCACTGCGCTACTTCAACATCTATGGCACCCGTCAATCCTTATCGAACCCTTATACCGGGGTAGTTGCGATCTTCGCTTCGCGCCTGATGAATCGGAAGGCGCCGCTTGTTTTTGAGGATGGCCTGCAGTTGCGGGATTTCGTCAACGTTCAGGACATCGTGCAGGCCAACCTGCAGGCCATGCAGAGCGACGACGCGGATGGTATTCCCCTCAACATAGGTTCCGGGCAGCCCATCTCGATTCGTGAAATTGCGTCGGAGCTCGCGCCAATGCTGGGCGTGGATACGCGCCACGAAATTATCGGCAAATATCGCGCCGGGGATATCCGACACTGTTTCGCCGACATTTCCGCAGCCACTCGCGTTCTCGGTTACCGGCCGCAAGTGCGTTTCGCAGACGGACTGCAAGAGCTAGTTTCGTGGCTAGGTTCGCAACAGGCGGAAGACCGCGTCGATGACGCGATGCAACGGCTGGAGGTTCATGGCTTGGTAGCTTAGGTCGCAAGCAGCATTGGTGCGTCACGGGAAGGGAAGTGTGATGAAAGAGAAGGTATTACCGTTTCGTTCTGTCCTTATTTTTGGTGGAGCTGGGTTCATCGGCTCGAACTGGGCTCATCGTTTGCTCAAGAGTACGGATGCCAAGGTGCACATCTTCGACAATCTCTCCCGCGGGGGTGTGGTCCACAATTTGCGCTGGCTGCAAAAGCACTTCGGGAGTTCGGATCGCCTGCAAGTGACGGTTGGGGACGTTCGCGATGCCGCGCTGGTGCAACGCGCTGTCCAGAAGGCAACTGAGATCTACCATTTTGCGGCACAGGTGGCGGTCACTACCTCCATCAGCGACTCGAGATTCGATTTCGAAGTGAATGTGGGAGGCACGTTCAACATCCTCGAAGCGGCCAGGAGCAGCAGTCGCCGTCCTTTTGTGCTCTTCACGTCGACGAACAAGGTTTATGGGAACATGGCGTCACAAGCCATCATCTCCAGCCGTAGCCGGTACAGCTACGTGGGACGAGACGGGGTCTCAGAAGCTCAGCCCTTGGACTTTCACTCTCCCTACGGCTGTTCCAAAGGAGCCGCCGATCAGTACGTGCACGACTACGCGCGGGTTTTTGATTTGCCGACCGTAGTGTTCCGCATGTCATGCATTGCCGGCTCACGCCAGTTCGGCAATGAAGACCAGGGCTGGTTGGCTCACTTCCTGTATTCGGCGCTGCAGGAACAGCGAGTCACCATTTATGGTGACGGGCGGCAAGTGCGCGATGTCCTAGCAGTGGAAGACCTCATGCGCGCGTTTGAGGCGGTGCGCGAGAACCTCGAGAGGACGGCGGGCCAGGTCTACAACGTTGGCGGAGGTTTGGCGAACAGCGTTTCGCTGTTAGAAATAATCGAACAGATCGAAAAGCTGACGGGACGCCGGCTGCAATATGAATTCGAGCGGGTCCGGCCCGGCGATCAACCCGTCTACGTAACCGATTTCAGCAAATTGCGGCTACACACTGGCTGGTCGCCGCAGATGAATGTGGGGCAGATTCTGAGCAATATCTCGGATTGGTGGAGACAGAACCGCGAACTGTTCCAGCCCGCCAGGGTCTCCGCGGGGTTACCGATTCGTGAGTTGGCTCAGGTGCCGGGGGCGGCCTCATGAAATTTGCGCTGGTGAATCCGGCCTGGGAGTTCAGCGGCTCGATTTACTTTGGCTGCCAGGAAGCCCATTATCCTCTCGAACTTCTCTTCGGTTTCGATAAGATTCGCGAAGCCGGTCATGAGCCATTCCTGATCGATGCCCAACTCGAAAAGCTCGGCATCGGAGAGGTAAAACGCAGGCTGGATTCGTTTCAGCCTGATTTCCTGGTAATGCCCACAGCGCCTTCGTACCTGTTTTGGCGCTGCCCACCGCCCGAGTTGCGAATTCCGAAGCAATGGTTTTCCGGGCTGGAGAGCCGAGGCGTCAAAGTCGCTGTCGGCCCGCATGCGTCGGCCACGCCGGGTCCGACGTTGCGCAAGCTGGGTTGCGATGTGGTTTTCCGAGGCGAGCCCGACGAGGTTCTGCCGCTACTCGCTTCCCAATCATGGTCGCAGATTGATGGCTGTTGTTGGAAAGACGAAAACGGGGAGCATTTCAGTCCGGCGGTCGCTGTGACCGATATGCGGAAACTGGACGCCCTCAGGTTTGATAACTACGACGTCGAGGCGCACAAACATCGGCATCACGTGTTCTCAGGTTCAGGACACGGAGCCGAACTGGAATTTGCGCGCGGGTGTCCATGGGCATGCGCCTTCTGCAATAAGACACTCTTTCGAAACAAATTCCGCGAGCGCGATGTAGATCAGGTCCTCGCAGAGGTGGATCGGCTGGTAGCGCGAGGCGTTGACTACATCTACTGGATCGATGAAATTTTCGGGGTAGGGAAGAAGGTGCCGCAGCTACTGGAGGAAATTGCCAAGCGCCCGGTCAGCATCGGATTGCAGACCCGCATCGATCTCTGGAATGAAGAGACCCTGGACCTGCTCGGCAAGGCGCATTGCATCTCGATGGAATGCGGTATTGAGTCCATCACGGAGGAAGGTCGCGACGAATTGAACAAAGGTTGCAGGCTTTCGACTGACCGCCTGTCGGAGCTCTTGGTCTATGCGCGCAAGCGCATTCCCTGGGTACAGGCGAACCTGATTCTCACCGAGCAGGACGATCGCAACGTGATTCGCTCCTGGCAACAACGGCTCAAAGCGGCGGGCGTCTGGGTAAGCGAACCGGTGCCAATGTTTCCATACCCGGGCACGCCTATGTACCAGGAAATTTTCGGGCCGATTGATGACCGGGCGTGGGAGCGCGCCCATTACTACTACACATCCACGTTCCGCCAGAAAGGCTACAGCGACATCCAGGAGCAGGCCCCCACTGCCATCGAGGATCTGGAATGCACATACTGATGACCACGGACACCGTCGGTGGTGTCTGGAGCTACACCCGTGAACTGGTGAGCGGTCTGGTGCGGCATGGTCATCAGGTCACGCTTATCAGCTTCGGCAAGGTTCCGTCGCAGGAACAAGCCGTATGGATGCAGGGCCTGGGCGATTTTGAATATCGCGCGACCGGCTTCCGCCTGGAGTGGATGCACGAGGCGGAGCGCGACATAGAAGAGTCCAAGGCCTACTTGCAAAGTGTCGTGGACGAGGTCAAACCTGACCTGCTTCATTCCAATCAGTTTGCCTATGGCGCCTTGAAGGCCGACATTCCGCGCATCGTCGTGGCCCACAGCGACGTGGTGAGTTGGTGGGTCGGTGTCCACAAGGAAGAACCACCGGAGAGCCAATGGTTGCGATGGTACCGCGAGGTCGTGTCTTGCGGTTTGAGCCAGGCTACAGCGGTGGTGGCGCCGTCGCAATTCATGTTGAGCGCTGTACAGAAACACCATGTAAAGCCAGCCGTCAGCCGAGTGATCCACAATGGGCGGAATCCGTATCTGTTCGAGCCGCAGGCAAGTAAAGACGGCTACATCCTGGCTGTGGGCCGTGTCTGGGACCAGGCGAAGCAGATTTCCTTGCTGACCAAACGAGAGCACCCGCTACAGGTCTGGATCGTCGGTTCCCAAAAGCATCCCGACAAATGGGTGGCAGGCCACGCGGGGAACGGGAATGGCAGGCCGGGCATAAAGTTTTATGGCGAACAGTCGGAGAGCAGATTGCGGGTGCTTTATGCGCACGCCGCCGCCTACGCCGCGACCTCGTGTTACGAGCCTTTCGGATTGGCGCCGCTGGAGGCCGCTCTCTCGCGCTGCGCAGTGGTTGCCAACGATATCCCTACCTTTCAGGAACTGTGGGGCGATTCGGCTTATTACTTCCGCCACAACGATGCCGACAGCCTAGCGGCGGCAATTCAGAAATTGAGCAGCAATCCGGACTTGCGCTTCGAGTATGGGGAACGCGCTTACCTACGCGCGCGGCAGAAGTTCACCGCTGATCAGATGGTGGACGCCTACGAACGCCTTTACTGCAGCGTCGCGGTGCAGGAGGCGGCGGCGTGAGTCAGCGAATCAGGTTCAGGATGTTCGCTCATTCCTGGGTGTCGGATTGGAACCACGGGAATGCTCACTTTCTGCGCGGATTGGCTCAGGAGCTCGTAAAGCTGGGCCATGAAGTCCGCTGCTATGAGCAGGAGAACTCCTGGTCCCGCACCAACCTCGACCAGGAAGGCGAGGAAATCGCCACGCGAGCGATTCAGCAGTTCTATGAAAGCTTTCCTGAGCTCGAGGTGCAGTTTTACAGCACTGGTAGCTTTGACGGTTTTGCCACCGAGGAGTTGCAGGGCGCTGACGTCGTAATCATCCACGAATGGAATCCGCCACAAATTGTGAACAAGCTGCTCTCGCTGAAGCAGAAGCTGGGGTTCCGGGCCCTATTTCACGACACCCATCACCGCGCTTACACCAGCCCCGGCGAAATTCTACAACTTGACTTGAAGTCGTTTGATGGCGTGTTGGCGTTCGGGCAGGCAATTCAGCGCATTTATCAGGGTGGTTTTGGCATCCCGCGCGCCTGGACCTTTCACGAGGCGGCAGATGCCGCGCACTTCCGTCCGCTCGAGACGCAGAGGATGACCGATGTAATTTGGGTGGGGAACTGGGGTGACGAGGAGCGCACGCGCGAGCTGGACGAATTTCTGATTCGGCCCGCCGCGAATCTGGGCGCGAGAGTTGCCGTACATGGTGTCCGATATCCGAGAGAAGCGCAAGAAAAACTCTCGAAAGCTGGAATTCAGTATCGCGGCTATCTCTCGAATCTGCAGGCTCCCCAGGCGTACGCACAGAGCACTCTGACGGTGCATGTGCCGCGACGCTTTTACGCCAACGGTCTCAGCGGTGTCCCAACAATTCGCGTGTTTGAAGCATTGGCCTGTGGCATTCCGTTGCTCTCGGCGCCCTGGACCGATACCGAAGGGCTGTTCCGGGATGGTGAGGACTACCTGTGCCTGCCGGACGGCCGGGCCATGGAATCGGAGATCCGGCATTTGCTGCGCGATGAGAAAGCTCGGTCCCAGATGGCAATCCAAGGTGTCAATACCATTCGCCAGCGACACACGTGCGCGCATCGCGCTCAACAACTGCTGGAGATCTGCGAGGAAATCGGACGGTGAACATTTTCGCTTTCGGCTCCAGTCTTACTTCGTCTTACTGGAACGGCGCCGCTACCTACTACCGCGGCGTATATAAGAACCTGCACGCACTCGGCTGTCAGGTGACATTCGCCGAGCCTGACATTTACAAGCGCCAGCAAAATCGAGATGCCGGCAAGATCGACTATGCAGAGGTAGTGATTTACCAGACTCCGGCCGAGATCCAGCAACTGATGCGGAAAGCGTGCGCCTCAGATGTCGTAATCAAGCACAGCGGAGTAGGGGCGGATGACGAATTCCTCGAATCCGAAGTGCTGAAGTGCCGCTCGGATCGTACTCGGGTCGCGTTCTGGGACGTCGACGCCCCTGCTACCCTGGCAAGAGTCGAAGCCAACAAAAACGATCCATTCCGCACGCTGATACCAGAATACGATTTTATTTTTACTTACGGAGGAGGCCCGCCGGTTATTGAGCATTATCTCCGCCTAGGCGCGAGGAATTGCCAGCCCATTTACAACGGGCTCGATCCCGAAACGCATCACCCGGTCGCGAGCGATGCTTCGGTTGAATGCGACCTGGCTTTTGTCGGGCACCGGCTACCGGATCGAGAAAAAAGGGTGGAAGACTTCTTCTTCAAAGCCGCCAAACTGGCTCCTGAGATGAAATTCGTGCTGGGTGGCGAAGGCTGGGGAAGCTGCAATGTTCCGCCCAATGTCCGCTGGATCGGCCATGTGGGCACTGCGGACCACAATCGAATCAATTGTTCCGCGGGCATGGTGCTCAACATCAATAGGGAATCGATGGCCGTTGTGGGCTTCTCGCCACCGACGCGGGTGTTTGAAGCTGCCGGAGCTGGAGCCTGCTTGATTACCGACGCATGGACGGGAGTCGAGGAATTTTTTGTACCCGGCAAGGAGATACTGGTGGCTTCTTCGGCCGAACAGGTTGTCAACTATTTACGCCGTTTCTCGAGTATCTCAAGTATCAAAATCGGAGCTGCAATGCGCAACCGGGCGTTGCGCGATCACACCTATACATTGCGGGCCCTCCAGTTCCGGACAATTGTGGAAGAAGATGTTGGCCGCAAAGGAACCAGAATGGCAGAAATTGCACCTAGCAAAGTGGTCCGGACCGGCACCTAAGGGAGAATCACACCGTGAAGATTGTCATCTTCGGTCTCTCCATCACCTCCTCCTGGGGTAATGGGCACGCGACCACGTATCGAGCTTTGGCGCGCGCGCTCCGGGCGCGCGGGCATCGGATTCTTTTCTTCGAGCGCAACGCAGAGTGGTACGCGTCCAACCGGGATCTGCCGGAACCCTCTTTTTGCAAAGTCCACATCTACGAACGATGGGACGAGGTTCTGCCCATATTAAGGAAAGAGCTGTGCGATTGCGACGTGGCGATGGTGGGCTCTTATTTTCCTGATGGCATTGCGGCCATCGAAGAAGTCTTCGCGTCCAAAGCCGGAATCAAAGCCTACTATGACATCGACACTCCTATCACCGTCGCCCAACTGAGGTTGGGGGGCGCCGAATATCTGAAGGGGGAGCACATTCCGGGATTTGATATTTATTTCAGCTTCACCGGAGGCCCGATGCTCCGGGAACTGGAAACCAGCTTTGGCGCGAGAGTAGCGGTGCCCTTGTATTGCTCGTTCGATCCGACCAAATACCGTTTTGCTTCGGTTCGTCCGGAATACGCGTGCGACTTGAGCTACATGGGGACCTATGCCCCGGATCGGCAAGCCAAGATTGAAGAGCTCTTTTGTACTCCTGCCCGGCTGCTGCCATCGAAAGAATTCTTGCTGGCCGGCCCGCAGTATCCGGCAGAGCTGCGTTGGCCCCAAAACGTGCGGCACATCATTCACCTCGAGCCGCGTTTTCACGCTTCTTTTTATTCTTCTTCGCGCATGACGTTGAACGTGACGCGCCGGGAGATGGTGTTAGCCGGATATTCGCCCTCAGTCCGCCTGTTTGAAGCCGCTGCCTGCGGCACTACGATCGTTTCCGACAATTGGACGGGCCTGGAAACTTTTCTGATCCCAGGGGAAGAAATCCTCCTGCCGCGCTCATCGGAGGACGTGGTCCGCTATCTCAAGGAAATGGATGAGTCCGAAATCGGGCGGATAGGCCGCAATGCGCAGCAGCGCGTCTTGGCGGAGCACACTGCCGAACATCGGGCGCAAGAATTCGAGAGATACGTGGAGCGCGCAGCCATAAGAAACGCGGTGTCGGCTTCACCCGGAGTTGAAAAGCTGACCACCGCGCCCAGTTAGTCGACGGCTGGTTTAGAGCTGCACGTTCAAGTGATCCTGTACCTGGCGATTTCCCGCATAGGACTCGGCAATGCGGTCAGCCAGCAACCTATCTCTCAGCGATGGCACTGATCCGTAGAGTTCCACCGCGCCAGCCCTAAGCGTCACGTGTATGTCTTTGCTGTAGAGCCCCGGTTGGGTGCGAAGCTTTTCCTCGATTGGACGCTTGGCTTCACTAGGCGTCAGCGGGCGTTCCGGATTGGGTGCCGGGGCCAGGAGACTGCCCCTTTCCGCGCTGGCTTCGGCGGCGTACTTCCGCACGGTTGCCACGAAAGCTTCAGTCCCGGGAGGAGGAGGTACCTTACCGCTAAGAATCGCGCGGAAGGGGACCATCTTGCCATACAGGACACGGGTTTCATCATTGTCCTGCTTGATCACAGCTCCATTTAGTTCGATGCCAGCAAACACTCCGCGCGCACGGGAGTAGGTCAGCACTTCTGATTTCATCTTCCAGTCGGTGCTGCCTTCCGCCTGACGGCCAATCGGACCCGCTGCAACCGAGCCCTCAGCGCCGAGCTTGAATTTGCTGCTGAGCAGATGGTCCATACCCTGCTGGTTCATAACCAACATAACCAGGTCGACCGCTTCTCCACCAAACTGCAATCCCCAACTGCCGCCCGCGATGCTGATGGGGGCCGGGGCGCTCCAGCCGTTCGTGGTTCGGCAAGTCGCAACGCCTTTTCCGTACCTGCCGCCTACGATGAACCCACCCTTAATCATGGACGGCACGACCGCGATACACTCTGCCGATTTGAAAACCTCTTGCGGGATTCCTTTGTCCGGGGTGGCCATAATTTCATCGAGTACTCGGGCTGCTGCCTGCACACGCTTGACTTCGTCGGACTGATTGCTGTTAGCGCTGGAGTCCTTGGCGGTATTGGACTCTTGCGTGGTGCTATTGCGGTTCTGCGCGTAGGCAGCCGCGGCCATGACGGCCAGGACGATCCATAGTGTTATCAGCTTCGTTAATGACTTCATAAGTCCTCATTTGATGGGCACAGACAATCGCCTCTAATTTATGTTGGCGGTACTCAGAAGACTAAGCCATCCAGTAGAGACTGTAGAAAGGGGGCAATTTTACTGGCTGGCTTTCGAGCCCGCGGTAGAGGCAGCGGCGGCCGTGCCAGATCCAGCCTGCAGAGCGGCCACTATCACAAGCCGCTTGGGAGCGGGACCGATGTAATAGGTCGGATAGCAAGTGACGAGGGTGAGGCGCGAATCCTTAGTAGGATAAGTCACGGCAATGTCGTCGGGAGCAACAATCGACTTACTGACCACTACGTAGTGGTATTCCCTGGTCCCACGACGGACGTAAATGTCGTCTCCCTTGGTGAGTTCGTGAACATGACGGAAGAACGTGTCGCGATGTCCGGCAATCACGGAATTACCGGGATCTCCGGGCCAAGCCGTGTTCTCCAGGTGGCCGGGAGCGAGCATCAATGATCGGTGAGTCGTGCCTTCCAGAATCGCAACTTGCAGCTTGATTTTTGGGACCGAGAGCAGGGTGACACTTTCATCGGAAGCAGACGATTTTCCGGACTGTGATTTCGCGTTCTCTGCCTGCCATTTAATTTCCATCGCGTGCTGTTCGACCGACATCCAGGTGTACGCTCCGAGCGCCAAGACCAGTAACAGCACACCAACGATCAGGAAGATTATGGAGAGGAGCTTGCGCCGTTTATAAGACGAGAGTTGGCGTGATCGGTAATCGGGCGCCGCGGCTCCTCCATTCGCGCCACTTTCTCCGGGGAGCGCGGCGAGACTAACAGATACCCGTGCGAAGATGTCAGTTAATCGAATTTGCAATGGACGAAGTCGTGACGAAAGTGGCGCGCAAATTCTAGGGTTTACTTGCGAAGGTAGATGCCCGCAAGAGTAGAAGCAAATCCCAGCAAGCCCAGCAAGGGAAGCTCTGAGCCGGTGGCCGGGAGATTTCCACCCTTCTCGCTCTTGCCGGTCTTCTGACTACCTGCACTCTGGTCGGCAGCGGTCGCGCTCTCCCCAGCCTGGCCGCTCTGACTGGCGGCACTCTGGTCACTCTGACTGCTTCCTGGGTAAGCGTTGCTGCCCGTGGACTGGCTGGGGCTGCTCATGCTGGAAGAACCGGATTGATCCAGACTGCTGCTGGTGGAGGAAGACGACGGATTCGACTGCTGAGCGTACGCCGGAGCGCTGCTCGATGTGCTGCCCGCCGCACTGTTCTGCGAAGAGCTGCTCATGTCGCTGCTTTGCGTTGAGCTGGGGCTAGTCGGACTTGGAGACTGCTGCCCAGTCGAAGCATTAGACGTCTGGCTGCTGGTGTCAGCACTGGATCCCGCGGTGGCCGATGACGGATTCGTCGAAGACTGCGAAGCCGTGGGGCTGGTGGCTGATGGTGATGTCGCGCCGGTAGCCGAAGACGGAACTCCCGCAGCACTCGACTGAGACGAAGAGGTTGAGCCCGCGTTCTGGGTTGCGCTCATGTCGCTGCTGGTCGACGGAGTGGTGCTGCTGGCCGTCGGGCTGCCGGTTGGAGGAGTGGTGCTGCTGGCCGAAGGGCTGGTGCTGTTAGCGCCGGTCTCCGAACTTGCCGTTCCAGAAGGAGCCGCACTGGTCGTTCCCGCCGCTCCGGTGGTTCCCATGGAAGAGGATCCCGGAGCTGAGCTGGCACTTCCCGTGCCGCAGTGATCGGCGATGTCGGTCACGCTGCTAACCTGAAACGCGGTCTGCGCGCCGGAGCTGCCGGCGCCCATCGAGCTGCTGGAGCTCGGACTCGTCTGGCTGCTGCTGGGGTTCGAGCTGGAGCTCGGGTTACTTGTGCTAGTGCTCGGGTAGGAACTGCTGGAGCTCGGGCTGGCGCTGCTGGTGCTGCTGCTCGGGCTTCCAGTCGAGGAACTTGAGGCGTTCGCCGGCTGGCCAGTAATTTGGACTTCGTGGCCAACCTTGCTGGCCAAGTCGCTGGTGTTTCCAGTCAGCTGATATACCGTACCGGTCTGGTCCTGAGTCAGCGTGTAGTTGCCGGCTGAGCCGCTCAGGCAGCCTTGGATAGAATTGCTGCTGGTAGAAGTGGTCGTGGTGCTTTGAGTGGACGTCGTACTCTGGCTGCCAGGGTTGCTGCTCTGAGTGCCCATGCTACTGGGGCTACTCGGACTACTCTGGCTCGTTGCACCACTCTGCGCTGTGTCCTGCTGGGCCACGCACATGGCCGCCGCAAGGCACACTGTGAACAGAAACAGAAGTGTTCTTGTCATAGATACAAGCCTCCCAGGGTCGTAATTCCTTGCTTACTCTAGAAGGGTCGAAGTTGGGGGCCCATCCGGTAATGTCCTTACGTTCAGGCGGGGTATCGTGTACCGGGAAGGCTGGCAAACTTCAGGGTTGGGACGGGTCTGCCAAGTGTTTAAAAAATTGGCACTTAAGAGAGCAGAAGCTTAGCGTCACCGCATTGTTCGATGACCTCGACACGGACATCCTGCGAGCTGCTCCGTTCCAGAAAAACATTCAGAGACGACGCTGCTACTCTGAGATTCTTAATCCAGAGTTGCGGGATGGCTTCCGGCAGACAAGGCTTAGTGAAACTGATGGTGTTGTTGAGAGCGTTGACGCACACGCCCAGGCAGGCTTGCAGCAGCAGGTACACGGATCCGGCGGCCCAGGCTTGCGGGGCACAGGCAACTGGATAGAGAGTTGGTCCTTCGCCGGGACGACGCTCCAGACCACAGAAGAGTTCAGGCAGCCGGTGAAGGTCAACCAAGATGCTGGTATCCAGCAGACCCGCCAAAATCCGGGCAGCGGATTCTTTGAAGCCATAGCGCGCAAGCCCGGCAGCAACGAGCGAGTTGTCATGCGGCCAGACAGAACCATTGTGATAAGAGACAGGGTTGTAGCGCAGTTCCCGGGCGCCTACGGTGCGCACTCCCCAGCCATTAAAGAAGTCCGAGCCTAGCAGGCTTTGCTCGACCGCACGAGCGTGCTCCGGGCTCGCAATCTCAGTGTAGAGACAATGTCCAGGATTGGATGTACGCACGCGGCAAGGTTGCTTCTTTCCATCCAATGCCAAGGCATAAGTGCCGATATCGGGACACCAGAAGACTTCCTGGAATTTCTCTTTGAGGCTTCTGGCTTGCGCCTCGAAGGCATCTGCCTTTTCAAAATTCTTCAACGCCGCGGCAAGCCGGGCAGCAGAACGTTTGGCGGCGTAGGTGTAACCCTGGACCTCGCACAAGGCGATGGGCGGCTCGGCGAGCATTCCATCGGCGTGGAACACAGAATCGTTGGAATCTTTCCATCCTTGCTGCACCAATCCATTGACTGAGTTACGCGAGTACTCGACGAATCCATCACCGTCCCTGTCCCCGTAGCGGTCAATCCAGCTCAGGGCGCGTTCGACGTGCGGCCACAGCTTCTCGACAAATTCGAAGTCGGCAGTACGCTCGTAATACGCGCCTGCCAGCATGACGAACAACGGCGTCGCATCCACCGAGCCGTAATAGCGTCCGAAGGGGACTTCTCCGAGAGCCGCCATTTCTCCGCGCCGCGTCTCGTGAATGATTTTGCCAGGCTCGGCATCGGACTCAGGAACCGTGGCGGTGGCTTGGGTAGCTGCCAGGTATTCAAGGACTCCTTTGGCGATCCAGGGATCGACCCACAGGCATTGGAGAGCAGTGATGATCCCGTCGCGTCCAAAGACGGTGCTGAACCATGGAACGCCGGCGTAGGGATAGCCTACCTCAGGATTCCCCACGGTCATCATCTCGATGTCGGATAGCGAACGCGTGATCCAGTCATTGAACTGGGCACTGGAAGAATAAATTCGGCTGGTGCGCTGGCTGGCCGCATGCATCTCGGCGGTAGTGGCGGCCAGAGCCACGTCATATTTGGGCAAACCGTTGGAAGCTGGATGCATGATGCAGGAGACGATCAGTTGAATTGTCATTTCCTGCTTTGGCTGCAGGGACACATCGAAGCGGCAGTCGGCGGCGGAAATTCGCCGCGGCTTTGGACTGCACTGAATTCGGGTGCGCCGAGTTATTCCGTCCAGCCCGCGGTAGGACAAGGTCACGGAATCGGAGTCCACCAGGGGATCCTGACGCCGTCCTCGCCGAGTGCGATGAATGCCGCGGACTTCAAAAATATCCGCGTAGTCGGCCTCGAACTTCAGGGCAATCGGAATCTGGACTGGGCGCAAGCCGAAATTCGCGATTCGCACCTGTTCATAGCAGGATTCCTGATAGAGAAATTTGCAACGCGTGATCAGCAGCGTTCCTCGCGGAATCTTTCCCTGATCGCGCTGGTCGATATCTACATTGGTGAGGTCCGCTGTGAACAGGGAATTGTCTTCTCGAACGGTGGAGCTGAGCAGCAGAGGCCGAGAATTGTCGATGAAAAGGGCAAGCTCAGACAGAAAGCGGGTGCCTTCGTAGAAGATGCCTTCTTCGCCCAGGCCGGAGGGTTCCACGTCGCCGTAGCGGTCAAAGACGGCGAACATCTTGCCGTACTTCAAAACCCGGGTGCGGTCATCCGGGGGAGCCGACTTGGTCGCAATGTAATACTGCTGAGTGCTTACCTCATCCACCGACTGAGACCCCATCAGTGAGGGTGAGTGGTTCGGGTTCGCCTCCAATCAGGCGCTCATAAATGGACAGGTAATCGCTGGTCATTCTCGAGGCACTGAAACGTTCCTCGCATCGCTGACGGCAAGCTGCGCGATCAATCTCAGGAATGCGTTGCACTGCCCGCACAGCGCTCTCGGCATCTGGAACGACGAACCCGGTAACCCCATCCTCCATGATTTCTGGAACGGAACCGCAGGGATACGCGATCACGGGAGTTCCGCATGCCATTGCCTCAATCATAACCAGTCCGAAAGGCTCAGGCCAGTTGATGGGGAACAGCAGAGCGGCTGCCTGGCCCAGGAATTCGCATTTGTCGGGATAGCTGATTTCGCCTAGAAACTCCACCAGAGGATGTTGGAGGAGTGGCTTGATGACGGCCTCGTGGTAGTCCCGGTCGGCACGATCGACTTTGGCCGCGATCTTGAGAGGCATGCCGGCATGCTTGGCAATTTCAATGGCTTGATCCACACCTTTTTCCGGTGACACCCGGCCGAGAAGGGCCAGATAGTTTCCTCCGGTCTTGCAAAACGGATACCGCTCCAAGGGCAGCCCGTGATGGACAGTTCTTTGCCAGTTGATCCAGGGAAGAGGTGCGCGCTGAGCCTCGGAAATAGAGACTACCGGCATGTCACTGAAAACGCGGTAGAGGGGCTGCAGATCGGGAATATCCAGCCGACCGTGCAGGGTGGTCACATTGATAGCCTGTTCTCGGCGGCTAAAAGGAAAATGCAAGTAGTCGACATGGAAATGGAGAATGTCGAAGTTCTCTCTCTCGCTGAAAACTTTTTCCAGCATAAGAACGTGGTGCGCCAGCGGGTCCCAGCAATTCTTGTCCAATCGCAGAGACTGTGGGCAGACGGGCACGAGGCGTGCACTGGTCAAGGAATCACCACTGGCGAAGAGTGTGACTTCGTGCCCTTGCCGGACCAGTTCTTCGGTCAAGAAGGATACGACCCGTTCGGTCCCGCCATACAATGCCGGGGGTACACTCTCGTACAGTGGTGCTACTTGTGCAATTCTCATTGTGCTAACGAAATGTCCCTTGGCAGTGTTGTCTAGCTTATTTAGTTTTAGTCGCCAAGCAACAGGAGTTTGGGCCAGGGCCCGTTAATTCTGGTGTGAACCGCCTTGCAATAGCGACGGTATCCTTAGCTGGAGAAACGTGCCGCGCTTGAATCCTCGAGTCACTCTTAGAATTTAGAAGCATCTGGCACGTGCTTCCATCAGGAACATTCTGTAGCCGCTAATCCGTGGCAACTGTAGGCTAGCCGCGAGAGATAGATTCCACCAGCTTGTGGTACGAAATCGTTCAGCAAACGTTGAATGACCGGTATGGCGTCGAACCCAGCTCTTACCAGATCCCTTTATCACTGCCGGTAATACGGTAGCCGAGAAAGGCGGCCGTCGCAAGCGCGGGCAACAGGCTGAGACGAAACATGGCGCGAAAATTTCCTTGGGCGCCAATGCCCATCATCTGCTTGGTGTATAACCGCGCCGCTTCTGGCACAATCGGGATGCGCAGGAACTTTCGGCTGACGTAAGTCCGCCGCCCGGAAAACCGCGCTGCCACGATCACTTCGGGGGGAAGACTCACAGGTTCTCCCCCATACTTCTCGACGTAGTCGGAAACGATCACCAGGAGAGTGGCCACGCCGGGCCAGATCGCACCCAGGTCTGCGGTCTTCCTGAGCTCAGCAAAATCTATAGAGCCGTTGCGCACAAGGGCGGCAATGTTGACGATGTCGCACAGCCGGAAATAAAAGTGGCGATACATTCGTTGCAGGGTGGCAACGACAACCCGCTCGTCGGGCGCGGGCACCGGGAAGATGTAATTCGCGATTCTGCGTTCCACGTGACGCTGCCCGAGTCGCGCGGCCAGCGCCACTTGCTCGCCGGTCTGTCCCAGCCACTTCACGTGGCACTCGATGAGTTCGGGCAGGCCGGGAATCTGGAAATTCCATTTGTTGGCGAGGCGGTCTCCCCAGCTTTGTGGCTGGAGCTGAGCGCCAAAGTCCCGAGTGAAAACGCGAATGACTTCATCTCTGTCGCCGCTGGTATAGAGATCGAGATCGCTGCCCAGGTCCGGCCAGTGATCGAGCGACTTAATTACGGTTACCGGGCATCCGGTCGTTTCCAACTGATGACAGATGGCGTTGAGAAAACGTAAAGCATTGTCGATGCGCTTATGCTCGATGGCCAGCGGGGCGTCCAACCGGCGGGCGAGATCCTCCTGTCCCAGTAAGGCTGCACCTTTCTGCAGCGCGTTAATGGCACGGACAGTGACGTGGTGATCTTCCGATAGGTCGAGCAGTTCACGCAGCTCCTCGTCATTCAGATGCAGGACATAGCGCAGTTCACGCTGGAAGCTGGCGGACTCGGGAGTGCTGAGCAGCAGGGTGGACAGAGCAGCTACGTACCTGCTCTCGGTAGAACCGTTGTAGCTCATAGTTAGAATCCTAATTCAAAAACAGGGATCCTTCGCTTCGCTCAGGCGACGACAAAACCCGTTTCTGCTTTCGCGCTACAGCCCACCGCCTTTTTTGTTTTCTCCTTTGTCGCAGCGAATAAGGCCCGATTCGATGGCGGTGCCTTCTTCGTAGTCATTCCAGGTCGCGATAAGGAGAAAGGGGAG
Organism: Terriglobales bacterium; assembly: GCA_035272945.1. GTDB lineage: Bacteria > Acidobacteriota > Terriglobia > Terriglobales > Acidobacteriaceae > Gp1-AA122. The sequence goes on along the minus strand of DATEPX010000079.1, from coordinate 16,087 downwards.
AGGATGCGATTCGTCGTAGTAGCGGCGGAACATGCTCAAGGTATCCTCGAACGTCTTTCCACAGCGGGAATCCATCTGGCGGTTCAGACTCCAAGATGCTTTCGTGTCGTTGAACCCCGGCCAAGCCGCGCCCACGGCGATTTTGTTGGGATATTTCGTTTTCATCTTCAGGTAGAAACGCTCCAGGTACTTCCGGCCCCAGTCACTGCCATCGGGCGCCCATCCGTGATCGGGATGAACCCAAGCATACTGTCCATCGAGATCCTGGTTGTACTTTGGCGGTGGTTCATCTTTGTAAATCAGCCAAGGCGGTGACTCCCAGCCGTTCACCATTTGGCGAACCTGATGCCAGTCGGTGTTGCCACGTTTGGGGAAGATGAAAATGAGGGGCCGTCCCTGGTAGAGCAAGTAGGCTTCACGTCCCGGCGCATTGGGACCAATGTAATGCTTGTAAGCCTTGTCGAAGGCCTGCAAGGCATCCTCCGTCGCATGTCCGTTGTCTTCCTGGGTTTCGTCGTACATGAGGGCAACGTGGAAATTTTCCTGGGCGGCGATCCGCTGCATGATGGCGTAACTTCGGTCGAGGAAGGGATGGCGGTCGCCATACCAGTCCACCACGAAGGCGTAGATTCCCATATTTTTCGCCTGCGCGATCTGCTTGCGAATTACGGCAGGATCCTGGCTGTTGTAGCCAACGTTAATGTGGTTACGATCGCCAAACCAGGGCTGATAGTCGGCAACAATTTTCGGAGAGCTTTCGGTTTCTGAGATGTACTTCTGCATAACCTGGCGCACGTTGGCCTTATTGCATCCGCTGGGGAGGAAGCTGGCCACTACAATCACGATCAGAAGAGGTAGTTGGAAACGCTTCATTTCAAAGTTGCTGACCGCTTTACGATGATCACGAGCACGCAAAAGTTTTCTCTCTCATCGGGTTGAAAACCGGGTGCAGTCAAGAACGCCAATCCACCCCGAAGTAGCGATCCTAAGTCTCGGAGTGACAACGGTTAGAAGTGACAACGATTAGAAGGAGGAGCCGGCAATCGGTTCCAGAGAACGCACAAACCACCGATCTGCCCCCGGCGTCATCAGGACCAGGTAATCCTGTGCGGCATCCTCTTGATAAATGAGCTTCCCGCCATCGTAGACCTGTATCTCCAGTTGCGCCTTATCGAGCAATTGCATCTCGCCGCCATCCGGCGAGTAAAAGAACGCTTTCACTTTGTGCCCGTGATCAACATAACGGACATGCACACCGGTTGTTTTCTGATCAGAAATTTTCTGCGTGAAGTTGTTTTTCGCGAAGCCGGTGAAGTAGGCGTCGAGGTGGTCGGCTTGATTCTTGTCCAGCGCCTGCGCCAGGTCTCTCCAGGCATTAGCGTAGTCGCGAGTGACGTTGGTACCAGTCAACTCTTCAATCGGGCGAGGCTCGATCGAATCGGCATTCAATTGCACCTGGGGCAGGGAATCAGCACGCAGGACATTAAGGAAAATCGGGAATGCGATGGCGGCCAATAGACCCAAGCCAACCAGCAAGACCAAGCGGCGCGACAGAGCAACGATCGTGCTCACAATCCTCCTCCCAAAGAAATTTCATTCCCAATCACCACACCGGAGGCAACCGATATCTTGGCACTGCCGTTTACGGGTAGTTCGGTGCGAGCTATTCCTTTCTTAATCGGAGCGTCCACTGTGGTCTTGCCATCGGCATCAATTTCGGCAAAGGAGACAATCGTCCCGTCGGGAACGGCGTTTCCACTGCAGTCTCGAACCGGATCGGTTTCTACGAGCACGCCTTTGGCTGTTCGCTTCGCCTTGATACGAAGATTGCAGGCGTCGGAGGCGACCTGCTGAATTACGCGCGCCTCAGAGGCCTTCGCCACCTCTGCGATCACTTTGACCGGGCCTTCTTTCGGCGTCGATGCCATCCGCATCCATGCCACTCCACGGTTCGACTTCACCTGACGACTGATCGTGGGGCCGGTCTTCGGGACCACCTTGAAATCCACGGTGACAGGAGTCAGTACCAAGTTGTGAAACTTGTCGAAGACGAGAGCGGTGGCGCTGATCGCGTCGTTAGTCCTCACCCGAACGCGCGAAGGATGCAGCAGAAAACTGACTTTATCCGGCTCCGCCGCGGTCACGTAGAAGGCGGCACTGTTGCATCCGCCAGAGCCGCAGGCAACCGCCAGATAGCGTCCTGCTTTCTTCACGTCGGCCGGGTCCACGGCAATGTCCTGGCCCAGCTTAACTTCCCGCTTCGCGACATGGCCGGGTGCTAGGAGGTAGAAGGTCGCATCGCCGCTGCCCGTACTTGAGATCGAAAATCCTTTGCCCGCGGTGACCTGAGCCGGTGGATGGAGTTCGGCATAGGCTGCGAGACCAGGCATCAGCAAGAGCAAGCAAAAAGAAACCAGTCGAAGCATGTTAGGAGCTCTCATTGATGCTGTAATGATTCACGAGCACGTGATAGTTCTGAATTTTCGAGACCACGTCGTCGGGTACATCCACCGCGAACGGCACCGCTACCTGCGGCAACAGAGCCTGGTCAACGTATCCGTCAGATACCCAGATCACTTTTCCATTCGCGTCATAATAGACGGCGAGTACCTGCGCGATGTTGACGGTCTGCCCGCTCTGATTAACCAGAGCGCCGCGCAGCACGTTCTTGCCCAGCGGATCTTTGTCCATCTTCTGATCCGTGACTGCGATGACCGGGTCAGCGCTGGCTGGGACAAGCATGGCCTTCACATCCATGCGCACGCTCTTTACCTGTTTGAGGTGGAAGCCGGGAAAATCAATTCGATAGGGCGAGACTTGCTTGGGCAGCAGGGTGTGCGAAATCATGTCGAAGCTGCCCTCCTGGTCCATCGCTTTGCTGTCCGAGTTCAAAAGCGTAGCGTTCACGTTCACGTAAGCGGGGACAGTATCTTCGTTGACGACTTCGCCGACAATGACGACTCGATCCGGACGCTCCACGGCATTCATCGAGGTAATGCGGACATTAGGGTTGTCTACGTTCTGCACGCCCCAATCGTCAGTTGCGCCGCGTCCGATGACATCCCAACGGAGGTAATTCACAGGAATGACTTGCGGCGGAACCTTGGGAAGTTGCGGCTTGGGCCACACGACTTTCCAAACATTGCCTTCTTTCTTGACATGCAGGTCGCGCATGTCATCGAGGGGACCGACAGCGCTGGACCAGTTCAGCCGCACCCGCATGGTCGCGTCGTCCGCGGTGGCGTGCACGGGCCATACTCTGAAGCTCTGCAGGCTGGAGTAGGTTCTCAGGCTGCCGCTGCTGCCCCCGAGGTCGCGAACGAAGAGCTGCTTCTCGAAGTCATTGGAGTTGGCAAGCCGGGCGTAAGCTCTGTCCCAGTTGCGCGACTGGATGTCGGTCATAAGGGCTTCGACAGCTTCCTCGGGCGTGCCGGCCGAGCGCATCTCGTGCAACGCCAAGCCTCCGGATTGTACCCATGCCATTGCGACCAAGGCAGCGGTCGCCACCACGATAACAATTGGTAGAAAGGCCTTCATGGCCGCGCCTCCCGTGCGTAGACGCCTTCATCGGCTGTAGACGGAATCGTTACCAGATTGTCTACCGTTCGGACCCGGTCTGGGATTAGCAGGATCAGAACGATCGCGAGAATGCTGCTGGCGATGGGGAGTATGCCCCACAGCACTCCTTCCCAAGGCGCTGGCATGGCGTCGGACTCGATCTTGCGCGCAGGCGGGACATCTTCCTTCGACCAGGCTGTAATCTGGCCAGAATTGTAGGTTTCAACTTTGCGCCATCCGGCGAACACGAGCAGCGGGTCATAGTATGGGTCGTATACGAAGATGAACTTCAACCCATAATGATTGGCATGCCTGAGCATGGCGCGCAGCGACTCCATGCCGGCCGTTCCGAAGTATTTCGCGCTGGTGAATTGCCCAGCTCCGTAATTGGTCATTTCCGGCAGCAGGCGGGCAGAATTGTATTCGCCGTCAACGCTACCCGCGTTGGCGTAGGTAGAAATCTTGGGCAGGGCATTGCCGAAACCCAGTGTCATGTAGCGGTACTGATCGTGTCCGTCACGATTCAGGAACTCGACAACTGAATCCACGTTCAAGCCACCGGTGGGCCGGAAGGGGCTCCAGGTCAGCCAGCCCATGGCCAAGGCCAAAGTTCCCACAGCAGCGAACCCGGCTCCAGCCATGGCTCTCCAACCGGAACGGTCTACCCACTCTTCGACCAGCAATCCCACGATAGGTAAAGCCAGGAGAGTTGCCCAAAGAATGAATCGCTCAAAGGTCAGAATCTCGAAGGCGCGCCCGAAGATCCACTTGGGAAATGGAGTGGTTCCGCCCAGCCCGATCAGGAATGTCACCCAGAATGCCAGCAACAGGACACGAAGTCTCGAAACCGACGCCCCACGAATCACGATGCAGGGGAGCGCCAGGAGGAAGAATCCGTAGGGAACGATGAAGTAATTCATGAAGATGGGCGCGCTCATCAGCAAGTTCGAGCGGCTGGCGTGGGGGATGGGAATCTGTGTAATGGGGTGCTGGATGATTGAAGTGAAGTAGGGCAATAGCACAATCCCGACGCCGGCAGCGGAAAAGGCGGCGAAAATCAGAGCTCGGGCCAACACGGCCACCTGACTGCGCCCGTCACGGCGACCGTCCACCCAGGCTAGCCACAGTACGGGCAAGGCAAACAGGACGGCGCCGAAAATCAAGGTAACGTGGTGGGCCGAAGCCGCGGTCAGTGTGAGCGCGACTCCTTTTAACAGGCTGCCGCCTTCAGCGGAGTGGGACCAGCGATAGAAGTAGCTGAGAGCGATGAAATACAGTGGAGCGGACATCATCGTGGGCAGCTGGCCGGCCGAGTAAGTGAGAAAAGCCACCGTTCCCGCAAACACGCTCAACAGCGCAGCATAGCTGGCAGCACGTTCGTCGACCCAGAGCTTGGCGAAGCGGTAAGCCGCTACGGGGATCAGAAGCACCGCGATCAACATCACCACGCTGAAGGCTTCGTTTAAACCAATCAGGCGGGAAAGCAGCGCGATCCATTGATGGACCAACGGCGGATACGTGGTCTGGGAAAATCCCGCAAACCACTTCTCGTTCCAGGGATTGAACCAGTGTTGAGCGTAATGCGACGCGAAGAACATGTGAAAGTTCGCGTCGTAGGAGGTTCGCTGCGGCAACTCCATGATCAGCAGCGGAGCGTGGATGGCGGCTGCGATCATTACGATGATGCCCAGCGGAATCGGTCGCCGAAGGAAGCTGGAGTCCGAGTTCAACAGCTAATCCTCGCTTTCGTGAGCGACGGTTTGGATTCAGCTCGGGCTGATAAGGTTTACTCCGTGAGCCTGCGGCTATCTTGAGCTATATTAAAGAGGTTAAACTTGTCCCCTTTACCCTGCCCCGCTTCTACTCTCATGTCCAACCGATGCAACGGTATAGGCATCAGAGCGGACTGCAAGCCGGACCGTCGGAAGCCCACAACCAGGGAAAGGGATGTTGAGAAATCGATCATGGCGTATTGCTTGTTGCGTGTTGCTGGCCAGCCTGACTGGATTCGCGCAGACGTTCGAGATTAACGGGCAAAGCTCAAATCCCCCCAGCAACCAGGGGAAGAAGAGCCCGCGCGCGGCAGGCAAGGGAAGATCCTCTGTGCCGACCTCGGAAAGCGGGATGGGATGGGGTTCGAGCATCGAGGTGGCGCGGCAGGCCCGGGCGGCACAGCAGGCACTCGACAAGGGCGATTACAAGACGGCCGCGAATTATGCAGAGCGGGCCGCGAAGGCTGCACCCCAAAACGCAGACTTCTGGTTTCTCCTGGGTTATGCGGCACGACTTGCGGGACGTTATCCCACATCCATTGATGCTTACAATCATGGGCTGCAGGCGCGCCCGTCTTCAATTCCCGGACTCTCCGGTCTGGCACAGACCTACGCCAAGATGGGGCGCAATGCTGAGGCCGAGGCACTGCTGGAGAAGGTGCTGGCAGCCAATCCGCGGAGCGCTGAAGACCTGCGCCTGGCGGGAGAACTGCTCCTGGTTTCCGATCCACAGCAGTCCCTGACTTATTTTCGACGGGCCGAAGCGGTACAGAGTAATCCGCGGACCGAACTGCTGATGGCACGCGCCTACCAACGCGTGGGAGACCGGGATAGGGCGAAGAAGTGGCTGGAGGCGGCTCGCAACAAGGCGCCACATAATCCCGACGTGCTTCGTTCTGTTGCCGCTTATTACCGTGAGACCGGCCAATACCAGTTAGCGCTGGAAACCCTCAAATCGCTGCCCACCAAGGACGTGAATTCGATGGCTGAGCTGGCCTTCACCTACCAGCTCGCGGGAGAGAAGAAGCAAGCTGCACAAACGTACATGCGCGCCGCCGACATGGCCAAGGGGCAAATTGATATCCAGCTGAACGCGGCGCAGGCCCTGGTGAACGCCGCTGACTTTGGTGATGCGGAGATTCTCCTGAAGCGAGCCGAAGGATTGGACGCCGCTCACTACCGTCTGCACGCGATTCGTGGTCAACTCAATGCATTGCAACACCGGCCCGACGACGGCATTCGAGAATATCAACTCGCCCTTGGGCATTTGCCGGAGTCGGTTCCGGAAGGTGTGTTGTATCCGATCTCCTTGCACGTATCGCTCTATCAGCTTTACCGGGACATTGGCGATACGGCTGCCGCCGAGCGTGAGGCGCAAACGGCCCGAAATCTCATTCAGCCGATAGATATCCGGGATGCCAGCCGCCCCGAATTTCTTCGCCTACGTGCGGCCATCGAAATGGCTTTCAACAATGCGGATACCGCCGAAAAAGATCTGAAAGAGGCGATGGCTCTGGAGCCAAACAGCAGCAACATCATCCTGAACTACGCCAACCTGCTTTGGAAGGTAACCCGCAGGCCGGAAGCAGTGCAGATGTATCAAAAGGCCCTACAGCTTGCGCCGACCGATGCCGCTGCTCTGGGAGCGATGGGATATCTCTCGCGGGAGATGGGCGATCCCAAATCTGCAGAGACGTATTTCAACAAGCTCGCGTCGTTGCACCCGGATGACTTCGTGCCGTTTTTGGCGCTGGGCGACATGTACACCGAACGCCGGGAATTTGCCCGGGCACAGGCCAGCTACGAGAAGGCGCACCAGCTGGCTCCCACCAATCCGCTTATTGTGGCGGGCGCGATCAACTCGGCGCTGGAAGGACACCAACTCCCGGTTGCCAAATCGTGGCTCGATCGCGCGAGCCCAGCGCTGCTGGAAAATCCGCAAGTGATGCGCGAGCACGAGCGCTATTTGACGTTCACGAAGAATTATCAGGCATCGGCTGCGCTTGGTTACAGGGTGATTCAGAAATTGCCGCGCGATCCTGAGGCTCCCGTCTACCTGGCTTATGACCTGCTGTTCCTGGAGCGCTACCCGGAGGCGATGCAAATTGTGGAGCGTTTCCAGCCGCTCATGCCCAAGGACAAAGACCTTTCCCTGATCGCCGGACACGTGCACGCCCATAATGGCGAGTTCGAGGAAGCTATCGACGATTTCACCCGCGCGCTTGAGCGAGATCCCACGATGGCCACGGGCTACATGAACCGCGGCTATGTGGAGAATGACGTTCGCCTGGCGAGCAAAGCCGAGCAGGATTTTCGCAAAGCCATCGAGCTTCGCCCCGACTATGGTGAAGCCCACCTTGGACTGGCATTTTCCTACCTCCAACTGCGCCACTCCAAGGCGGCATTGAAGGAGCTGGACATTGCCGAAAAACTGGTGGGCGAGTCGCGCCCTCTGCATCTTGCGCGAGCCGAAGGATACCGGCAGCGCATCTTGCTGGCGAAGGCAATCCCGGAATACCAGGCGGCTTTGAAGACTGACCCGAACGATGTTCCCACGTACCTGGCGTTGTCCGATGCGGAGTATCGCCTGCACCGATACGACGATTCGATCAACACCCTGAGTACGGCACTCAAACAGGCAGGCGAGGATCCGATGCTGTACGCGCAGATGGCACGTTCTTATGCGCGGCTGCATCGCCAGCAGGACACTATGCGAGCGGTTGAAATGGCCGAGCGCACCGGCGGGAACAACAGCAGGGTACTGTTAGCTACGGCTGAAGCGCTGCTGCTGGCGGACCAGAGAGACCAGGCGATGCAACGCTATGCCCGAGCATTGGAAGTTTCCGATGCGGACCGATTGGATACGCGGCTGGCGCTGGCGCGATTATTGGCGCGGGAGCACAATTGGCCGGATGCACGTCAGCAGATTGCCATGGGCTTTGCCGAATCCCGAGTCTCCGACGCCAGCGTGATCACGGCGGAGAACTATCTCAACGCCGCTGACATCCTGATGTCGATGAACCAGTTCAAAACCGCACAGCAGTTCTTCCAGCGAGCTCAGAATGCGGGCGCCGACGAATTGGTCGTAGCTATTGGAATGGCCAATGCACACCTGGCGATGGGGGAAACCCGCAGCGCCGAAGCCTTGCTAACCAGTGGCGGCGATCCCGAGGAGAAGGAGCAGAACTACGATTACCTGGTGTCACTGGGCAACGTCTATCGGCAGCGCCAGGACACCTATCACGCGCTCACGGCTTTTGCGCGCGCAAATTCCCTGCAGCCCGACAACGATACGGCGGAGCGAGCCGAGTTCGAATTGGCGGACCAGGAGGGAATGCAGATTCACGAAAATGTGGGTGTAGCGTCCACCATCTCGCTGTCCCCAATCTTTGAGGACGAGAATATCTACCAGATGGACGCGCGGCTGCGCAGTGTGCAGAACTCACCGGAGTTGCTTCCCCTCCCGCGGCGCTCCGTCGAAACCCGGGGCGAAGCTCACTTCCGCTTGCACCTGGCGAATTTTCCGACGATCAATGGCCTGTTCGACGAGCGTAACGCGCGCGGCACGCTCTCCTTTCCCAGCCAACTTCTCATTCAGAAGCGCAACACTTACGACACAATCTTCAACGGCGGGATCAGCCCGGTGTTACGCCTGGGCAATATACACTTCACCATGACTCCTGGGTTGCAGTTCACCCTGCGCCGCGACACTATCTCCCCGGTGCAGATGAACCAGAACCTGTTCCGGCAATATTTGTATATCTCCAGCAGTCCGATTGGGAATTGGCTCTCGTTCAATGGACATGTGATCCGCGAGGCCGGACCCTATCTCAAGCAAAATCTGCACTCACGGGATTTCTCCGGAGGGCTCAATTTCATCCTGGGACGCCCCTGGGGAAAAACCGCGTTCATCACCGGCTACGCGGCGCGCGATCTCCTGCTCCGGCCCTCGATTCACGAGTACTACCAGGCCAGTACCTACGGCGGACTCCAGCACAAATTCGGGACCAAGGTCACCGCCTCGGCGGTAGCGCAATACATGCGGGCCTGGCGAGTGGAAGGTAGTACTTTTGCCATCGCCCAGACGTTGCGGCCCGGTTTCGGAGTTGATGTGCGCCCTAACGACCGGTGGACGATCAGCGCGTCGGGTTACTGGTCGCAGGGTAAAGGTTTTCACGACTATGACAACGTAATGAACTCGCTCCTGATTTCCTATATGAAGTCATGGCGTGGCGCGTTGAACGATGGCACAGGGAGCGTGCTGGTGTCTTATCCTCTTCGGTTTTCCATGGGACTGCAACAGCAAAGCTTCTATACCTTCCCCGGACGTAGCCGCACAGAGATTGTTCCCGTCGTGCAGTTGACGTTGTTCTGATTCCTTACATCTAAGCTCAGGGGATCCGTCTCGCACGGCCGTGTCGGTGAACTCGGACCCCCCGGTTTTCCGAATAAGGCAGTGCACATAACATGGGAAGTGCGGGGACCCTGGGAAGGGGCGCATGGAGCAGAATCAGGCCGGAATCGTAGGAGCCGAAACCATCGATCAGAGTGTAGCGGCTCAAGCTGCTTCCGGCTCCCCAAGAGCTCTGCGGGCCAAGCTCCTCAGCGGCAGCATGATCATGCTGGTCAGCTCCGGCGTGGTCGGCGCCACCAACCTGGTTTACAACATCGGGATTGCACGGCTCCTTGGCGCTGCCCAGTTCGGACACGCCACCGCCATTTACACGTTGCTGATGCTGCTCTCGTCGGTGACCTTGGCGTACCAGCTGGTGTGCTCCAAGTTCGTTGCCAGGAACCAGAATGTCGCGGCTAAAGTGGCGGTTTACCAGGGACTGCATCGCCGCTCATGGAGAGTCAGCATCCTGGTCGGCCTGCTGATTATCGCGGCCGCTCCTGTCATCACCAACTACCTCAATTTGCCGAGCCGAACCTACGTCATCCTGCTCGGAATCGGTACCTGCCTTTACATTCCTCTGGGTGTGCGCCGTGGGCTGATGCAAGGAACCTATGAGTTCCGCCGTCTTGCCGAGAATTTCATTCTGGAAGTCCTGGTCAAGCTGGGTGGCGCCCTGGCTCTTTTACATTATGGTTTCGGAGTATCCGGAGTCATTGCGGCGGTCGTGGCCTCGATTGCGGTTGCGTACCTCACCGCCAGGCCAAGCCCGGCTTTCCGGATTACACCACGCATTGGCTTGCCGGTGTCATGGGACGAAGGCATGCAGGCCATCGTCTTTTTTGTTGGCCAAGTCATTATCAACAATCTCGACATCCTGCTGGTTAAACACTTCTTCCCAGCGGCGCTCGCTGGTCTGTACGCCGCGGTAGCGTTGGTTGGCCGCGTAGTCTACATGCTCTCCTGGTCCGTGGTCAGCAGCATGTTCCCCGTCTCGGCGGGCAGTTCTCACGAACGAGGCGGGCGTGCAGTGATGAGCACCGCTCTCCTGCTCGTCGTGCTGGTCGCATGTACGTTTACGATGGCGATGTGGCTCGCGCCTAATTCCTTGTGGATGGCCGTGCTGGGCCACGGGTTCATGGTGCAGGTCCAAGGTTCGTTCTCTGCGCTGCTAGTTCTGTATGCCGCTCTGACCGGGATTTATTCCTTCAGTGTGGTTCTCATGACATATGAAATGTCGCGCCGTATCGCGAACGCCGGCTGGTTGCAGCTTGCCTTCAGCGGCGCCATTGCTCTGGGAATTTACATGTTCCACTCCACTCTGCATGCGGTCATCACGGTCCAGCTCGTACTCATGATTTTGCTGCTGGTCGCCGTATCGGTTCCGTTCTTGCTCGCACAGCGCAGACGGGATGCAGAGATCGCGGAAGCCGCTAACAACAGCACTCTGGCGCGGCTACGTCGGGTGCAAGAAGACGAGGTGATCGCCGAGTTCCTGAAAGCAGAGTTTTACCAGCCCGAGTTCGATCCTTACCGCGACCGCTATGCGACCATCGTCTATCAGCCCGACTTCAGCAACGAGCGCGAAAATGAAGTCCGCCGCACTTTACTGTGCCGGCGCCGGGGCCGGCTATGGCGCGAGCTTCCCCGGGATACAGAATGGTGGGAAGTGAAGCTGCAGGAGAAGGACCTGGCCCGCATCCGCGCTTTTCCTCGCAAGCAGTGGCGTGGCCTGGCCAATGGCAGTTTTCGCATGATGGACATGCTGGAGCGTATTCGCGGCAAAATCCAGTCACCCAACGCCAGCCCGTTCTCCAGCAAGATGCGGTCTGTGCTGGCCGAGATAAACGACAATCTCGTGTCCAAATCGGTGTTGTTGATTGGCGTCGACGACGACAGCCCGCTGACCATCATAGAAGGAAATCACCGCATGGCTGCCGCCATGCTCGCCGCGCCGGACACCGTGCACCGGCGTTTTCGCTTTTATTGCGGATTGTCCCCGAAAATGACCCAGTGTTGCTGGTACCAGACCGATTTCGCCACCCTGTCACGTTACGCCAAGAATATCGTGCGTTATATGTTCCACGACCGCGACTTCTTCATCCGCAAAACCCTGCGGGGTGGAATATCGGATATTTCGGAAGCAGGAACGTCTTAAGCCATCCCGATTCCTCAACCTGAGCGAAGCGAAGCATCCCTTGTTCGCCGCATTTTTCAGAGGTGCTCTTCGGTTCGCATCAAGCTTGTGGGGTAGCACTGGCTGGGGCACGCTGAAAGGGATCCTTCGACTCCGCGTAGGCTCGTTGCGCGAGCCTACGCGGCGCGCTCAGGATGACGAGAGTTATTCTTCTTTTTCGGGTTTCTGTTGAACGAGGGGCGTGGTCAGCTCAATTTCACGGGCTTGGTATTGCTTCCCGTCGAAGACGGCTTGCACCTTGGCCTGCACGCCCTCACGTAGGCCGCGGGTTTGCGATTGCAGGACCGAGTCAATACCAAGGTCATAGGTCTCGTTGTCGCTCTGGTTGGCAATAGCGATACGGTTGGAATGCATATCTACGAAGGTAATTCTTCCTACGAAAGTAAACGACTGGCCGGGATTGGCCAACACCTGGATCTGATGTGCTTCATTTAAGCCGTTCAATCCGGGAGCAAAATCGATGACTACGATGGCTCCCGGTTGAATTTCGCTAACAGACGTCGGGCGATGATTGATTGTCACCGCGGTTTGTGGAGTTACGTGCAGTTTGAGAGCTTGTGGTGAGACCTGCTCCTGGACGCTGAGAATTCCACGATCCGCGTCGTAGCCTACCACTTGTCCTCGTACATCCCCCGTGCTGGTTTTGGTATCGATTCTTATCGTCTTAGCAAAAACCTGATCGCCATTGAGCATGGTGTCCACATAGACGCGGTTACCGGGGCGAAGATCTCGCATGCCTGCGGGCGCGCCGTCGCGATAAATCTTGGTGCGCATATCAAATGCGACTTCCATCTGACCGCCACCGAACGGCCGCAGGGCCAAGCGGTCCCGCACCGGATCCAGCTTGGCTACGGTTCCCCCGATCAATGTCACTTTGCTTTCCGGCAGAGGGGGAAGCTCCAGAAGCGTATCGGTCCCCGAGCGTTCTCGTTCGGCTTCAGGATTGGATTTGGCAGGTGGCTTCTGAGGAGCGGGTTGCTGGGAAGTCGGCGTCTGCTGGGCGTAGCCCAAGGTACAAAGCAGGCATAGGGCAAAAATGTTAGAAAAACGCATGGGCTTGAACTCCGCGTCAGCTTGGATGTCAATTGCGAGTAGCAGGTCGCCTCGCATACTGCGGAATTCCATAAGGTTAGTAGCTCTGCTGGCAAACCCGGGCCTGCCTGCCGCATCCAAACCATGCCTCTACACAGGTTCGTTAGTTTACTTTTCGGAGATTATGAGAGGGAGTCGCTTCCAATCTTTGCTGCTGATGGCGTGCGCTATCGCCTCTTTCTTGACCTGCGCCTATGGCGGCGACTTGAAGATCAAATTACCCAAACGGAGCAGTGCGACTCCCGTTCAGCAGCTCAATCGGGAAGGGGTGCAACAGTTAAAGAGACATCATCTGGAAAAAGCTAAGAAGCTCTTCCTCAAGGCTTATCTGCTCGACCCCGATGACCCTTTCACCTTGAACAATCTCGGATATATCTCAGAGCTCGAGGGCGACACGGACCGCGCCCTGCGTTATTACGAGCTGTCTTCCAAGAATAATTCACAGGCGATCATCGATCAGGCGAGCCGTCCCGAACTAAAAGGCCGCCCTCTGCAAGAGGCTTTTGCTTCACTACAGGTTTCCGAGTTGCAGTCGAATAAGGCCAACGTGCAGGCGATCAGCCTGGTGGGGAAGTTCCGCATTGTGGAAGCAGAAGCAGTGTTGGTGCAGGCTCTCGCCGGCGACCCGCATAATCCCTTCACGCTAAACAACATGGGATACGTGATGGAGCAGGAGGGCGATCTGCAATCCGCGCTGCGCTATTACAGTTCGGCCGCGAGTTTGCACTCCGATGGCACGATCCTGGTGGCGCCCAATCCCAAGTGGCGGGGAAGATCGATCAGCGAGGTGGCCGAGGAAAATGCGCGTGCGGTCAATAAGGAGATTGCCCAAGGAGAAGACCTGGACGCGCAGGTAGCTCGGCTGAACTTGCGCGGCGTGGCGGCCATCAACCACAACGATCCGGAAGCTGCGCTGAAGTTCTTCCAAGAGGCCTACAAGCTCGATCCCAAGAACGCTTTCAGCATAAACAACATGGGATACGTCGCCGAAATGTCGGGCGATCGCGAGACAGCACAAAGCTACTATGACGAGGCGCGCTCGGCAGGCGACGCCAATCAAAGGGTGACTTACGCGACGCGACGCGCCGCCGAAGGCCTGCGGATGAAAGAGGTGGCGCAGGACAATCAAGTCGACGTGAGCACGAAGATCGAGGTTATCCAAGCGGCGCGCCAGCGTGGCGGCGCTGCGATGCCTCAATTGAAACATCGCGACAACACGCCGGTGGTGGAACCGGAAGTGAAGCAGGCGCCGCCACTTGAGAGCGTCACTCCGCCGGCATTGCCAGCTCCGGAACTGCCGAACCGCACGGAGCAACCGCCGTCGGAGCAGCAACCGCCTTCGCAGGAGCCTGGCCTAATGGAGCCGCTGCCGGAATCACAACAACCGCCAGCAAGCAAGAATCCATCAGAGCAGCCAACCCGACCGGCACAACCTTCTCAGCAGCCGGGCGACGTGATTCCCCCGTTGCCGGAGTCACAACAGCCGCCCAATGCTAAGAGTCCATCCAAGCCGCCCGCGCAGCAAACGCCGCCACAATCGCAGCAGACGCAGCCGCAATCGACACCGGATGTGATTCCGCCGCTGCCGGAATCGCAGCAGCCGCCGGCGGCAAAAACCCCACCTCAGCAAGCTTCGCCACAACCTCAGCCGCAACAGCGATAGCAGCGGGCGAAAACATATTTCACCGCCGAATACGCCGAGATCGCAGAGAGAACGGGGGGGAAGAGATAGATTGGTGAAAATTCGATGTTCCTCCGACCAGTCAGGTTGGCTACTCGGGTTGGGATTTCCGCCGCTCTCCCGACCAACGAGAACTGGGCCGCAACCATCCAAAAGGGAAGTTTCAGGACCAGCGGAGGACGATCTTATGCGTATGCACTCGCACCGCAGCGGCTGGCTATTGGCTGCCGCGACGTGCCTGTTGTTCCTTATGAACCTAGTCAGTTGCACAGGCCTAGTGCCAGGGGCGCTTCCTCCGCCGGCCTCTTTGCAATCCATCAATCACATCATTTTCCTGGCACAGGAAAACCGTTCGTTTGACCATTATTTCGGGGCCCTGCGCCAGTATTGGGCGCAGAATCGCTTTCCCGATCAGGCGTTCGACGGATTGCCGCAATTCAACATACCGGCCGGAGCGCCGCCCGCGAATCCCGGCTGCGATCCCAGCTTGCCGCCCCCCAACGATTGCCAGCCGAGCCTGGCTAATCCCATTACGTCGTTCCATCTGAATACCGCGTGCATTGAAAACCCGAGTCCTTCCTGGAACGAAAGTCATACGGATTGGAACCTTGCCAATCCGGTCTCGGCAACGGCCACGCTCGACGGCTTCGTGCGCGCCGCCGGCCACGATGCGAGAGGCCAGTCGCCGCCGCAGAATGACGTCAACGGTGTGCGTGTGATGGGTTACTACGATGGCAATGATCTGAACTATTACTACTTCATGGCATCGAATTTCGCGACTTCCGATGCCTGGTTCTCTCCTGTGATGTCGCGTACTGATCCCAATCGCATGTACCTGCTAGCGGCAACCTCGCAAGGGCATGTCTATCCACTGAATCAGAATCCGGCCGCGCCGGCTCCGCCGCTGGCGGCAAAAACTATTTTCGAGGAACTGCAGAGCGCCGGCATCAGCTGGAAAATTTATGTCAATTCCCAGGGGAGCACCTGCAGCGACACAGATTCGGCCTGCTTGATGAAGCTTGGTTCAATCACGAATTTTGCCTACGCTCAAACCATTCTGAATAATCCCTCGCTACTGGCCAACATTGCGTCCATCAACCAGTATTTTGCGGACTTGAAGAATGGCACGCTGCCTTCGGTGGCTTTAATTGAGCCAGCCTACGCGGCGGGCTTTGACGAACATCCGACGGTAAACGATCTCCAACCCAATAACATCCAGGTGGGCGCGGGTTACGTCGCTTCGCTGATCAACTCGCTGATGAGCAGCCCCTTGTGGAAGGAGTCGGTGTTTGTTCTGACCTTCGACGAAGGCGGAGGCCTCTTCGACCACGTCGCTCCCATAGCAGCGGTCAGCCCCGATGGCATGCCACCGTCGGATTTGCAGCCGGGAGACA
>DATEPX010000078.1:0-3949 GCA_035272945.1 Terriglobales bacterium | reverse complement strand
ATCGACGGAGGTCAGGAGGAATGTCGATTCGTCGCATAGGTACGTCGTTCCACCGAGGGTTACACGCTTTCGCCCTTGGACGAAAACCGCCAGGCTGGGCTCGTACGTAGCGGCATTGCAAGGAGTAGGCGCGGTTCGTCGGTAGAGCGTAAGACCTGGTATGGCGGTTGCGTGTTCTCCTGCCGCTTGTATATGAGCAACAATCTTGCGGGCCAGTTCAGTCCGCATCTCAACTACTCGTGGAGGTCGGTTTACGCCCGTAATTTGATGTTTGCTCACTTGGCCCACTCCTTGCTCCTTTCTAGAATCTTACCTCTGAAGCCTCCGCCCCCTGTGCACAAAATGCTATGCAGCGACAGGAATAGGCAATGAATAGGAAGGATCAGGATACCGCTCAACAACACTTTTTTGTATCGTTTGGACTGAGAGAGCTTGGAACTTTAACACGGGCTCCGGCTATCGGAAGGAGAGGTAATGCAAAAACGGAAACTTGGAAAAAGCAATCTGGAAGTATCAGCTATTGGGCTGGGCTGCATGGGACTGAGCTTCGGCTACGGGCCCGCCGTGGACAAGAAGGAAGGGATCTCGCTGATTCGAGCGGCAGTCGAACGTGGCGTCACATTCTTCGATACTGCCGAAGTCTACGGTCCATTCACGAACGAAGAGTTAGTGGGCGAAGCTCTTGCTCCATTCCGCGATCAGGTGGTGATCGCAACGAAGTTCGGCTGGGCGCCGAATCCAGAGGACGGAGGCAAGTGGACTGCCCTCAATAGCCGGGCAGAGCACATCAAGGAAGCAGCCGAGGGCTCCCTCAAGCGGCTCAAGACCGACGTCATCGATCTGTACTATCAGCACCGCGTCGACCCGAACGTGCCGATCGAGGATGTAGCAGGAGCAGTGAAGGACCTGATTCAGCAAGGTAAGGTGAAGCACTTCGGCCTTTCTGAAGCAAGCGTGCAAACAATCCGTCGCGCACACGCAGTCCAGCCCGTCACGGCACTCCAGAGCGAATATTCACTCTGGTGGAGAGAGCCTGAGAAGGAAATTTTACCGACTCTCGAGGAACTCGGGATCGGATTCGTTCCATTTAGCCCCTTAGGAAAAGGGTTCCTCACGGGCAAGATCAACGAAGAAACCAAGTTCGATAAGACCGATTTCCGCAACATCGTCCCGCGCTTCACGCCGGAGAACCGGAGAGCGAATCAGGCCCTGGTGGATTTGCTCAGCAAGATCGCCGGACGGAAGAAAGCGACGCCCGCGCAGATCGCGCTCGCCTGGATTCTCGCCCAGAAGCCTTGGATGGTTCCCATCCCCGGCACAACGAAGTTGCACCGGCTGGAAGAAAACATCGGCGCCGCTGCCATTGAACTAACACCCGACGATCTCCGCCAAATCGACAGCGCCACTTCGAAGATTCCGGTGCAGGGAGCGCGGTACCCGGAGAACCTACAGAAATTGGTCAATCGCTAAGTCGGCAGGTCTCGGGAGGAGCAGCATGCGAATCGGGATTCTTGGTTCCGGGTTGATGGGTGGCAACTCGGAACGATCTTCGCCCGAGCTGGACATGAAGTCGTGTTCAGCTACTCGCGGAGCAACCACAAACTCAAGCGGCTGGCGCGCGATGCTCAGGGCAACGCCCGCGCCGGCATGGAGATGTCATGACTAACAAGAAGATCTGGTTTATCACTGGAGCCAGCCGTGGCATGGGCGTCGATTTCGCCAAGGCCGTCCTGGCGGCGGGCCACGCGGTTGTGGCCTCGGGCCGGGACAGAGACGCCGTGTCCAAGGCCTTGGGTCAGTCGAACGACCTGCTGGCCGTCAAGCTGGACGTCACCAGGCGCGCCGATGCCGAAGCGGCGGTGTGGGCCGGTGTCGACCGGTTCGGCCGCATCGACGTGCTGGTCAACAATGCTGCCAGCTTTTATGCCGGCTACTTCGAGGAGCTGACGCCGGAGCAGATCGAGCGGCAGTTGGCGACGAGCCTCATGGGCCCGATGAACGTCACCGGCGCTGTCCTGCCGGTTATGCGCAAGCAGCGCTCAGGGAGCATTATCTCGATTTCCTCGGCAGCGGGCCTCGTCGGCTTCGAGTTCTGTACCGCCTACGCCGCGTCGAAGTTCGGCCTGGAGGGCTGGATGGAGTCGCTGCACGCCGAGGTCGCGCCGTTCGGCATCACCACCACCATCGTCAACCCGGGGTTCTTCCGCACGGAACTCCTCACGGAGAAATCGGCGAACTACGCCGAGCCGTCCATCGAGGACTACGACGAGCGCAGAGCGAAGCAGCTCGAGTTTTGGAAAGCCCAGAATGGCCAGCAATCCGGCGATCCGGCCAAGCTCGCGCGAGCGCTCATCATCATTGGGAGCCAGGAGCCGCCCCCGCGCCGCTTTATCGCCGGCGCCGATGCCATTGCCCTCGCGGAGCAGAAGGTCGCCGATCTGAAGGCGCAGATCGACGCCAACCGGGACCTCTCGACGTCCCTCGCTTTCGACCGAGAGCTCGCCGGACGGGCGATGTAGATGGCGATGCGCGTACGGGCACTCCATCAGGACGGGAAGATCAACCCCGGCAAGGTCTTCGATCTCACCGTGCCGCTCGATCAGGTAGCGGAGGGTTACCGCGCGATCGACGAGCGCCGCGCGATCAAGACGCTGCTGCGTCCGTAAGGCTCTTTGCGCTCCTGATGCGATGAGCCATGGAGCCGACCGGGAACATTTCGTCTCACACCCTGTACCGGCCCACGCGCCAGAAATTTTAGGCCAGTAGTTAGCGAAGGAGTGCATATGCCAACGCGGAACGATGCTCTCACAGCCCGCCTTGCCCGATCTCGAGAAATCAACATCAGTGTGATCGGCAGAAAGTCGGGACGCACCATCTCAAACCCGGTCTGGTTCGTATTGGACGGAGACAAGCTTTACCTCCTGCCGGTGCAGGGATCGGATACACAGTGGTACAAGAACGTGCTCAAGAACCCGTCGATTCAGATCGAGGCAGGAGGCACAGAGGCTGGATTTAAGGCCATTCCTCTCACTGACGCCAAACGGGTGTCATCCGTGGTCGACAAATTTCGCGACAAGTACGGGGCCAGCGACGTGAGGAAGTACTATTCAAAGTTCGACGTTGCCGTTCTCGCTCAGATGCAGTGATGGCGTCTTTATTAACTGCCGGTCCACCCGCCGGTAGGCGCGAAGTTGGTTAAGGACATACGTCTTAAACTCCCGTCATTTCCAAATAACGGGCAAGCGGAAGTTATCGGTTCGTGCGTCGGATTAGTAGCGACAAACGCCCTTCTCTGTACTTTACTTCCGGATCGTCGCCTACTTGGAAGTGATCAGGTGCTGTTGGAGCCGCATTACTGTCGAAAAATCCCGATTTCGCCACCAATCCCGGATCTCTTGAGAACTCGAGGCGGCAGAAAACTCGCCATCAATTCGCCATCAAAACCGAGCTGTTTGGGAGCGTTTTCTAGTGCCGAAAAGTGCGGAAAAGCCAGGTGGGAAACGGGTTTTAGAGTTCTGACCTCAAGATTGACACGGCAGAGGTCAATTGTTCTTGGAATGATGCCTTCCAGCGGGGGCAAAACCCGGTCGGGCGGGAACGTCGTAGAGTAATTCGCCCATCAACTAGGCCCGTTCCTGGGCGCTCCCTTACGGCTTCAGTGATGCAAATTGCGGCATGAAGCGCGAAACTTGGTCACCCACGTCGCGAACTTAATCCGCACCTGACCTGCGGGCGAACTTCTGCGTCTGTAACTGGTCTTTCCCTTCCTCGATCAGATAAAACTTATCGGCCTCAACGTTACGGAATGTCTGACGCTGTCCGCTGGGCCATGTGACCTCGACACTTTCTACGCGGGTAGCTTTGCCGAGACCGAAATTGGCACGGAGATCGCTTTGGGAAAGATAGCTGCCTCCGCCGGCGATCTCGCGGATTTGCGACAACCCGCCAG
>DATEPX010000077.1:0-7032 GCA_035272945.1 Terriglobales bacterium | reverse complement strand
GCGCAAATTCCGGAAACGATTCTTATCAATGTAACGTTGTCCATTTCTTATTCACCTCGTAACGAAATTTGTACTGCTGCAAGCTGCTTAGTCGACGATGTGGCCGATATTTTTCATGACAACAAGGATTGCCGGCACTACGGTTGTGATCGCAATATTCGGAAAAATAAAGAACACCAGCGGTGGAACCAGCTTGATTGTCGTCTTCGCCGCCGCTTCTTCTGCCTGTTGCCGCCTCTGGGTACGTAACGCGTCCGAAAAATTACCAAGCGATTTGGAAAGTGGTGTTCCGAAGCGGTCTGTCTGAACCAGCATGGCCACAAAGGAGCGCACACTCTCGAGATTCACCCGATCTGCGAACGATTTCCATGCCGTAATTCTGGCAACGCCGGCACGCTGTTCAAAATTGATTTGCAAAAGCTCTTCACTCAATTCGCGGTGGCTCACATACAATTCCTGACCCACGCGCACGATACCCTGATCCAGTCCCAAACCGGCTTCCATGCAAATTGCCAGCAAATCCAGAGCATCGGGCAGGCTCCGGCGAATTTTCTCTCTGCGTTTGTTGATCTCGCGTGAGAGCCAGAAATCAGGTATAAAGAAAGCAACTACAATGGTGATAAAGAAGAAAAACAGCACGTTTCCGGTCGCCAGCAACACCACCACAAAACCGAGCACCGCCGGCAGCGCCAGTCGTGCCCCAAGAAAAATGTCCGCGTGGGCGGGTTTCCTGTAGCCTGCCAGCATGAGCCTCCGTAGGAGATCAGGATCCGGCTTCGGAGTCATCAGCTTGCGAATCACGACAAAAGGTTTTGCCAGGAAATCTGCACTCACGACCGAGCGCCACGATCGAGCCTCAGTCCCCTCTGCGGTATCCCGGGCATCACGCGTGACCTGCTCCAGCAGCGCGCTTTGAGCCGACGATCTCGGCAGCATCAGAAGAAACAGGAGCAGGAAGCCAACAAACGAGGCCAGGGCGAGCACTATTGTCATCGGCGTCATAGGCTTTAGATCCTGATATCGATAATTTTTCGAATGACCAGAATACCGATTACCATCATCACCATTCCAAAGTAGATCACGTGTAAACCTGACGGATCTGTAAAAAGAATCTTCTCGTAACTCCAATTCACCGTGCTGATCAGGCCAAACATAATGAACGGAGCTATACACAGAATCCAGCCTGTGATTCGGCCCTGCGCCGTGTAAATCCTAAGCTGGCCACGTAGTCGCGACCGCTCTCTCGCCAGTGCGGCAGTTTTATCAAGAATCTGGGCCAGATTTCCTCCGGTCTCTTTCTGCAGAAGTATCGCAGTAGCGAGGAAGCGCATATCATCACGCGGCATACGCTCCACTAAATTCAGCATGGCATCTCTGAGCGGAAGTCCGAGGGCCTGTTCCTCGGCAAGGGCACGGAACTCACCCGCCAATGGTTCTGCGATCTCACGGCCCACCATCTCCAGTACCGCTGGAACCGCATGGCCAGCACGCAGCCCACGAGCCATAAGGTCGACAGCTTCCGGCAGCAAGGAATCACATTTTCTGAATCTAATCTCGCGAAGGACGTAGAGATAAATAATCGGAGAAGCGGCCAGCAGAACCCCGACTATCGCACTCAGGACATCAGTAGGCATGAAGTATGAGGCGATCCAGCTTCCGACCACCAGTGCTGTGACAGACCCAACCAGCACCGAGCCAACCTGCCAGGTTTCTCCGGCCTGCTTAATAAGACTGGCCAGTCCCAACGTCCCAGGCAGGCGCCGGATCAAATCATCCACAACCGGGTTGGAGCTCAGCGGAGCCTGCTTGAGGATGGTGCCATCAGCATTCACACCGGCCCCGCGGCTGTCCTCTATTGTCGCAAGGTGCTGCTCAACCGCTGCTTCAGTCTTGGTGGGCTTCAAGAAGTACAGCACCACTCCGAAGCTGGAGATCAGCAGCAAGATGAAAAGGAGTACCGTCACCATACCTTTGCCTCAGAGTTACTACACGTTCAACGAATGCTCGAACAAAGAAGCTGGAACATTGATGCCAGAAGCTTTCAATCGATCCGCGAACTTTGGGCGAATTCCCGTAGCCGTAAAGTTCCCTACTACGCGACCCTGCGAAATCCCCTGCTTCTCGAACAAGAAAACGTCCTGCATGCTTACCGTGTCTTCTTCCATGCCGGTGATTTCGGTCAGATGGGTTACCCGTCTGGTACCGTCGCTCATACGTGCTACCTGAATCACGATGGAGACTGCGGAAGCAATCTGCCGGCGCACTGCTTTTTCAGGCAGATTCAGATTGGCCATCAAAGCCATAGTCTCCATACGAGATATAGCGTCGCGAGGGTTGTTCGCGTGGACCGTCGTCAGCGAGCCATCGTGGCCGGTATTCATCGCTTGAAGCATGTCCAGTGCCTCTTCGCCGCGGACCTCGCCGACAACAATGCGATCGGGGCGCATACGCAAGCTGTTAATGAGCAGTTGCCGCTGCTTTATCGCCCCTGTGCCTTCAACGTTTGCGGGCCGGCACTCGAGCCGGACCACGTGCCGCTGTTTCATGATCAGCTCGGCCGAATCCTCGATGGTTACGATACGTTCTTTGTCGGAGATATAGCCTGACAAAACATTCAACAGCGTAGTCTTGCCAGCGCCGGTTCCGCCAGAAATTACGATGTTGAGGCGCGATTTCACTGCCCCTCGAATCAGTTCTAGCATCTGCGGAGTAAGCGTTTGATTGGCCAACAGATCGTCTTCCGAGATAGGAACGTGCCCAAAACGGCGAATGGAAAGATGTGGACCATCAATAGCCAACGGAGGAATAATCACGTTCACGCGCGATCCATCCGCTAGTCGTGCATCGACCATAGGCGAGGACTCGTCCACATGCCGGCCAACGCCAGAAACGATCTTGTCGATGATGTGCATCAGGTGAGTGTCGTCCTTAAAGCGGATGTTGGTCTCTTCCAAAATCCCAGCCCGCTCTACGTAAACCAGCTTGTGCCCATTCACCAGGATGTCGTTAATGCCCGGGTCCTGCAAAAGCGGCTCCAACGGGCCCAAGCCGAACACCTCGTCCAGAACTTCCAACGACAGGCGCTCTCTCTCTCTACCACTTAGAGGTGTCTGAAGATTTGCGACCAAGTCCTGAATCACTGCCAATGCCTGGCTGCGAGTACGCTCGTCACGCATGGTCGCAACTTTTTCGACGTCGATCTTATTAAGAAGATCGCGATGAACACTCGACTTCAGCTCCTGGTAAACCTTAAAATTCAAGCCTGCTTTCTTCCCATTATCGGCTACGGGGACAGCCGCGACCGCGCCCGATATAACTACTTGATTTAAATCACCCATGATCCCCCCTTACTTACTCGTCAAAACTCAGCGATTCCAGAACGTCAACATTCTGCGGCCTTCCTTTTTTTTCTCCTCCGCGCCAGCCTTCTTACCAATAGCTGCAGCCCAATCCTGCAGATTCTTTGCCACATCGGAAGTGGAAACTTGGCCTGTTGGGTCACCGCCGCTGATGGTCTTCACCACGTGCACGTACTGATTTGGAACCTTCCAGAAAATTTTCTGCCCGATGCTTTTCTCAATCTGTGCTTCTGTAATCAGGGCTCGCTTCTGATGCCGATTCAAGACCACCTTGATCCGCTCGGCCGCGATGTGTTTCCGCGTAAGATAGTCGGTCTGTCGCACTACATTGCGCAGAGCAGAAACTTCTGCAACTGTGACCACATTGACTTGATCGCAGTGACGGAGCAGATCCAGATTTTCATCGTTTAGCCCTGGTGGCAGATCTACCAAGATGAACTCGTAGCGCGAGCGGACGAACTCGATTACGTGGTTCAGAGCCCCAGGGGCTGTCCGGCGGGCCGGTTCGGTCCCGTGGGGCGCCGGGATCAAGTCAAGACCGCTCGAGTGGTGCAGAACAAAACTCTGCAGCAGGTCAGCATCAAGGCGGTCCGTGTTCTCTACCAGCTCGAAAAAGTGATAACGATACTTCGTCAATCCCAGGTAGAGCGCGGCATCGCCGAAATCAGGGTGCAGGTCGACCACCAGGGTCTTCCGGCTGCAATAGCCGGCCAGCGAAGCTCCCAGTTGCGTAACCAGCGTAGTAACACCGCAGCCACCCTTTGCGCCGATAAAAGCCGACATTTGGCCGCGGTCACTCTCTTTCTTTTCTCTCCTCCGCCCTCCGACCCGCGCTACGGCATTCAGCAACTGCTCGGGATCGAGAGGCTTTAGCAGATACTCGCTGCAGCCGCTTCGCATTGCCTGGATGATCAAATCGGGTTGCGACTGCGATGACACAGCAAAGATCGCACTATCCGGAGCGTCGGCGTG
Source organism: Terriglobales bacterium (assembly GCA_035272945.1). Lineage (GTDB taxonomy): Bacteria > Acidobacteriota > Terriglobia > Terriglobales > Acidobacteriaceae > Gp1-AA122. The sequence continues at coordinate 2,701 of DATEPX010000077.1, read as the reverse complement.
AATTCTTTCCGCCACCATCGCGGCGCTGCGGCGGTCGCCATCGAAGTCCAGAAGACAGATGTCGGGCGCCGGATCTCCCACCCACTCCAGCACGGATTCGTGATCGTCCAGTCGATAGTCGCCCAGATGCTTCTGCAGCCGAACAACAGGTGTGGAATCGGCAAAGAGTTTCAGGATCCCCCAGGTGTCCTTATCCAAACAGATACTGACCAGCGACAGCGGCTCACCCGGCGGAATACCCTCCCGCGATGACGAAGCCTGCAATGGATTCTTGGATGTCATTGCACTCATTTTGCGCTCGGAGTCGGGGAAGGGGATGATTCAGTCTTTTCGTGTCCCGGCATGTGCTCGTCGAACTTCGGCTTATCGAGAAAGGGGACGGAAAGATTAGGATTGGCGGGGGGAGGAGTTGCTGTGTGCACAGGATCGACGATGTGGGGTGTTACCAATACCATCAGTTCGGTCTTGCTCTTGTTGATGTTTCTCGACCGGAACAACTGGCCGAGAACGGGTATATCGCCGATCCCGGGAATTTTATTCAGTTGAGCTTGCGCCCGATTATCCAGCAGCCCGGCGATTCCGAACGATTGGCCATCCTTTAGCTCGATATCCGTTTCTGCCCGACGCGTCGAGATGGCTGGGACTGTGAACCCTTGTATTGCCAAAGCATTGGTGAAATCCAACGTGCTCACCTCAGGGGCGACATGAAGCCGAATCGTCCCATCATTCGAGATGTTGCCGGTGAAATCCAATTTCACACCGAAGGGCTTGAATTGAATCGTCACAGCCGTAAAGCCATTTCCTGGCTGAACCAGTGGAAACGGAAACTCCCCTCCTGCAAGGAATGTGGCCTTTTGCCCGTTCAGTGCCATCAAGTTCGGCTCGGCCAGAATCTGGAGCACACTCTTCTGCTCTAGATCCTGAATCACCGCTCCGAAATGAATATCGAATCTGAACAGGAAGATATTCAGCACGTTGTTAATGGTCTGGTCCGTCGTAAATGGACCACCGTGTGTTCCAGGACCAGCTATGTCAGTGATATGCTGCGCGCCGATCCCTCCGAACTGTCCCGTCGTAGTCGAGCCAAGGGTGTTGCCCGCGCCCGTTGACAGAAGATTCACGCCAAATTGCGCGAACTTGGTACGGTCTACTTCCGCGAATTTGACCTCGAGTAGCACCTGGCGATCATGAAAAATACCCAAGGTGAGCGAGTTGACGACCTGGTTTGAATATACGGTGGACATCTTGGTTAAGTCCTCGATCATCTTGGGATCGGTGACCTTGCCGGTCAGAATCAAGCGGCCACCATCGGCCTGCACGTCGATGTGCTGATCAGGATAGGATCGTTCAATCGCGCTGCGAAGACCGGAAACATCGACGTCCACGATTACGTCCAGCATTTGCGAACGCCCGGATTGATCCCAAAGAATCAGGCTGCTCGAGCCAGCAGCTCGGCCTTCAACAACGATCTCCGTGGGCGAAGTAGCGAGAGTCTCGATCACAGAGGGATTGCTCGACAGCACTCGAGTGATGGGCGCTTGCACATTGACTACAACCGATTTGCCAACCAGAATGTGCAAGGCCTGGCCCTCGGAGCTGACGTTCTGTTGTGCCGAGGTTTGCGGTTGAGCCGTGCTCGGCTGCGGTACCGCATTCTGTTGTGGCGCAGTTTGTGGTTGCTGCGGCGCGGCTTGCTGTGGAGCGACGGGTTGCTCGGGAGCAACTTGTGGTTGTGCCGGCGTTTGCGCTCCCGCCATAACCGCTGCCATCGCAAGGAAGAAACTGGCCAACATTCGTGTTGTCGAGCTGTTCATTTGTCCTCACTCACAAGTCAAACTGGCATGCTCAGAACTTTTCTACGCTTCGTTTGGTTCCTTGGATCACTTCCAGGACGTACATCTGCCTGGGAGGAGGGTCTGCACGCCTGGTCGTTTTCTTGGTTGAGGGAGGCACAATAACCGTAGGTTTGTCAGAAGCCAGCAATTGGTCCAGCCTGGTGGCTTTTAAACTGACGTTCTTCTGATCCACCCCGCTGCGCAAAACGAACTGGATGCCGCCTTGCACGCTCGCAAGTTGCAGCTTTTGCGAGTCCTCGGGGTTTAGCAGAAGAGTCACGACGTTAACCGTTTGAGGTTTGCCCTGCGGGTCCGGTTCACTTGTCTGGCCCGCCGTGAGGACCTCTACATCCTGCAACACGGTTTGCGTCACAGGTACGTTGCCGGCCCCCGGTGGAGTATAAGTTACGAGCACGTCCACGTGGGATCCGGGATAAAGAAATCCGGCGACGCCCACGATCTCATTCGAGCGCACTGCGGTCGCTCGCATTCCGGTAGGGATTCGCCCAGCTAGACCGATACCCGCACCCTCTACGGCCAAGTTCCGCTTCAGGATCGGCTCCCGTGAGCCGATCGCATACAACAGCGGCCGCCCAACCACATCTTCCACTTTGCTGAACGATCCTTGAAGGGGTACGTCACTTGGCCAATCGATTAATGTGACATCTTTGGTGGCCAGGGTGACGCCGGAGGGCAATTCACCAGTGCTGGCGACAATCTGGCTGGTTGCAGCGCGGGCCCGCCGTCCGCTCAGCTTTTTGCTGAAGAAATACGTGATACCGGCTGCCAGAAGAGCAGCCATCAGGAAAGCAATCAATACTCGTTGTACGCCCGTAAATCACCTCCACCGAAAACAATAACAGCAA
>DATEPX010000076.1:0-2466 GCA_035272945.1 Terriglobales bacterium | reverse complement strand
TTAGGCCAGCGTTGTCGGTCACCGTGAGAGTCGCAACGAATATGCCGGGCGTCGAGTATGTCACATTGCCGGGCGTAGCCACATTACTAGACCCGGGGTTGCCGCCAGGGAATGACCAGGAATATGCAGTGACTGTTCCATCTGGGTCCGTACCCGATCCAGAGAAAAACACGGACTGTCCGGCGAAGATGATCACATAGCCCGAGGGACTGTCAATCGACCCCGTGGGCGGTACATCTGCGGGACCAAGTGACCCGAGCGCCTGAACTAAATCCAACCTGCCGTTGCCCATATCGGGGCCTACGGGCATGGCATGAGCCACAGCGGCGGCCGCCTGAGACTCATTGGTATTCGCCTGCTTGTTTAGCAGCAGCGCGGCTGCGCCGGAAACAAACGGCGCACTGAACGAAGTTCCCCATCCCGCGGCGTAGGTGCCAAAGGGATAGGTTGTGACAATGGCCTCGCCCGGAGCGGCAACCCACACGATGGCATTGCCATAATTGGAAAACGAAGACCGCGTATCTTGGTCGCTGGTAGAGGCGACTCCTATCACATCGTCTTGCCACTCGGCAGGGTAAACAGTAAGGGGCGGGGCTGCTTGGCCTTGGTTCCCGGCCGACGCCGCGCAAATGACGTTGTTCTGTTCAGCGTAGTCCAGCGCCTTCCTCAGTTCTCGCGACCTCGTCTGGGTGTCAAAGCTCATGCTGACCACGTTGGCGTTGTTCTGCACAGCGTAATAGACGGCCTGCAGAATGTCGGAGAGAAACCCTGTGCCGTCCGCTTTGAAGGTCTTCAAGGGCAAGAGCTGCGCCGTCGGAGCGACCAGGTGGATCACACCCATTACCATGGTGCCGTGTCCGAACGCGGCGTACTGATCGTTGCCATCTAACACAGCAGCTGTGGATTGATCCAGTACAGCGGCAGTGGATTGATTGACTTGGGCCGAGGAGCAACTCGGGCAGGGTGGAGGCGGACACGAAGTGAAAGGGCAGGACGAAGAGGAAATATCTGTTAATTCTGAACCACCCGGCTGATTGCGCGTGAAGTCGTAGCCTGGCAATAGCACACTCTGTAGCGCGGGATGAGTGGGATCCACCCCGGTGTCAATATCCGCGACAATTCCAGCGCCACTGACTCCAAACTGGCTTTGCGCATCCGAGACGCGGACTATTTGTGCGGCGGGTTGGTTCTGATAGCTAGTCCACACGGTTCCGCCGGAATCGGGATAAGGCACCGGAGTTCTGTCCGCCATCAGCCCTGCAGGCAAGGGCGACGGGAGCACATTCAGTGCGCCAACCGGAAATAAGTTGAGCAACTGGTCCACTTCGGCACGCACAATTCCCAGCGGATTGCCCGGGAGATCTAACAAATCGCCTAAGCTAAGCGGACTGGTGATCAGGAAAAGTTGCCCCAGGGGATCGCCAAGCCCCCGCACCACAGTGCAGATGGGGGGCAATAGGGGAGGGTTGCACGCCGTTTGAAGTGTCTGGAGATCGAGTGTCGAGCGAACGATAAACCGGTTGTCGGCGGAGGCTCCGGAGGGCCAGAGTCCACCGAGCAGCAGGAGCACAGAGAGCACTTTGAACTTCATAGCTTACCGTCCTCTTTTCTTCCCCTTGGGATGCACGCCTTTCTGAGCCTCAGCGTCACCGGGTGTCTCAGGGACTTTCGTGGTCCCACCCATGACGCTCGTCGAGTCGGGCAAGCCGACCGATACCCAGTAGTTTCTCCTAGCCCCTATCTCCAGCGAGACGCCCGGCTCAAAATTGAATTCAAAGCGAAACTCGCCCCACTCGTTCGTCTTAGCCATGCCCATCAACCCCGCAAGGCCTTGGAGCACTACCGGAACGCTGCTCAGGTGAGGCTCGGGCTTGGCGGCGTCCAAGAGCTGACCGACCAGCGTGACGCGCTGCGAATCTCTCTGCCCTTCGAGGGAAAGATCAGCCACTAGACTGCCGGATTCATAAAGGAGTCGGCGAACTGCAGGGTGTGAGGATCGGGCGCCGGCGAGCGACGGTCGAAGAAAGCTATCAAAGACCAGTGGCGCGCTACGTGTGACCTGTTGGGTCGTGGACATCCGGCGGAGCAGGGAATCCAGGCTCGGCCACAGCTCTTGTAAAAGGATATCTTGGGGAACCCGCGGAAGAGAATAGGCATCCAGCACTTGGCGAAGTTCCTGGTCGCTCTCTTCAGCTAGGAGAACAATGGTGCGTCCTCGCAGATACGGAACCATCTTGTGGAAGGCAGCCACGATCTGAGCGGGCGGAGAATCCGCCTGCTGCGGATCCAGGATCGCGGCATCCGGTTTTTCCTGCTCCAGCAGCGCGAGCGCTTCTTTGAAGGTCCGAGCGACGAGGTACTGATAGCCCATACTCCCGAGCAAAATGCGCACGTTGTCGCGCACCAGCGCATTTGCACCGAGCATCAACACTTTGGGCTGGCTTGGGGCGATTTTCACAGCCACCT
>DATEPX010000075.1:0-8982 GCA_035272945.1 Terriglobales bacterium | reverse complement strand
CCTTATTATGCACGCTGAAGACCGACCAGACTACGCGCTAAGCACGCACGAATCATTGCACCAACAGCGTGGATCGGCGATTGCGAGGCTGGCGTTCAAAAAAGAGCTCAAGCATCTGGCGGATTGAACTGGCTACTCCAGCGGGATTCTAATTGTTCTCCAGAGCCAGTGCCGCAAGTGTTCAGAACAGTTCATCGCCGTGAATTCTGATTTTCAGGGCAGCGCTGCGATGCAAGTAATGAATCGTTCTCCTAGCACGAACATCAAAACACTATCAGCTTGGTTTGATTCACCCGCAGTTGAAGTCGGTCCGCCAACCAGCGTTACCTCTTTTCACCCGCAGCGATTCTTCTCAGCAGAAATTCAAAACAATAGAAACAGGAAACACAATGGAACAAGGAACAGTGAAGTGGTTTAACGATGCCAAAGGCTTCGGCTTTATCAGCCGCCAGTCCGGCGACGATGTTTTCGTGCATTTTTCGGCCATTCAGGCAGGCCGTTTTCGCAGCCTGCAAGAAGGCCAGACGGTCCAGTTCGACGTCACGAAGGGACCGAAAGGCTTTGAGGCAGAAAACGTCCGACCTCTCTAATCAGAACATAAGTAAGACGCCTGGTGCGAGAACTCGCGGCCGGGCTTCTTGTTCTTGACTCCTCTCGCTGACAATGAGCAAAAAATGGTTGCGCCTTAGGATAGACGCAGACTCTTGACGGAGGCGCGAGCGGCTCCGCCACTTATATTCGGCACTATGATCAATTCAAGTACGCTGACGTTTGAAAGCTCGACTTGATATTCCTCGACCTCGCGCACTGTCTCAGGAGGGCTGAAATTCCACTGTTGGCGCACAATTTCTCGAAAAGAGGTCCCGCCACCGGAAGACCAGCGTAAGACGAATTTTTGCGTCCTCGCAGTTTCTTTCTCTTCAAAGACAAGCGATATTTGTTTCAGCCTTTGCGGCTGGTCGAAAATTAGCCGAATCGTTTGCGCTCCGGCCATGGCTGCCCGCCAGCCCTGCGCTTCTCCGGAAGCGAAGGCAGATTCAACCGGGAAATTTCTTGTCTTCCGAAGTAATTTCGACAATGGCTGCTCGCTCAACGTCCAGCCAGCCTTCACCACGGGATCGAACTGTCCCTTGCGTCGGAGTAATCAGCCGTTTGCGCATACACAACTCAGTTTACCTCCGGACCGACTTCTAGCGATTGACCATTGAAAACACATGTTTTGTGAGCCGATCCTCACCGGATCTTAGGGGTACTGACAGCCCTTCTTAACCCTCTAACGAATTCTTGGACTCGGTTAATTGGCCCGAATCGGACCGAGATTTGAACGGCTAGGTTCTCGTTTGAGCTCGAAGGCGAATTGAACTGGCGAGCCCTAACCGAGGTTGAACAGAATAGCCGCATTCCCCCAAAAACTTTTTGGCCTATGCTGTCGGAGATCTGTTCCGGGAAGATCTGGTCCATGGATGAGTTGCCTTGCTTACTTTGCCGGTCTGCCATGATCGAGGCACAGTGCAATTAGTTCGGAGACATGCGCTTCTCCCACGCAGATGACGGTGTCTGCGCCTCCCCAGTAGATTTTCACGGTTCCATTAGGCTCCGGAACGGCGCCACAGGTAAAGACTACGTTGTGAACATATCCAGTTATCTCCCAAGGATCCTCCGGTTGCAAGATCCAGGAGTCGCCGACTCCAATGATCTTCGCCGGGTCCCGCAGGTCGTGAAGAGCAACCCCCAACCGATAGACCGATCCATCCATAGTCCGGAAGACTCCGTGATAGATAGACAGCCATCCCTGGTCCGTCTTGATGGGTGGAGCGCCAGGACCGATCTTCATTTCGTCCCAGTGATACTGCATAGGCCTCATGATGAGCTGCGATTGGCCCCAATAGCATAGATCCGGAGAATAGGAAATCCAGATTGACCAGGGGGCGATCTCTGAATGAGGACGATCAAGTCGGGCGTAGAGCCCATCAAATTTCTCAGGAAAAATTACGACATTCCGATAATCCGCCTCTGTGATAAGAGAGATCTTTTCTACCCGACTGAAGTCCTTCGTCTTGGCCAGGGCAATCCGCACTCCATTTCGCGAGTATGCGCTATAGGTAATGATGTACTCCCCGTCGATCCGGGTCACGCGTGGGTCTTCCACGCCGAACTCTTCATAAGCAGCGAAAGGTCCGTCCCGGTCGGGAGTCAGAAAGGGCCCTGGATCGGCGGTGAAGCGGAATCCGTCGGGACTGCGTGCCAAGCCAATGATGGACCGGCCGGTGCGGAGGTGAGAACGGAAAAGCATGATGTATTCGTTCCCGTGCTTCACGACCGCTGCGTTGTGAACGGTTTCCACGGGATAGGGGATCTCGGCCTTAGTGAGGATAGGGTTGTGGCCGTACCGCCTAACAATGTCCGCCTTCATAACCGTCTTTTCGCCTCCAGATCAAAAATCGTCGAGTAAACCCGCTCGTACCCCTCCACCATCGTTTCGATTGAAAAGTGTTGTTGGACTCGGCTGCGGCAAGCACGTCGGTCGAGTTCAGAACTTCGCCCAACGGCCCGAACCGCTTCAGCGACGTTGGGAACCAGAAAACCGGTCTCCCCGTCCTTAATCACCTCACGGCAAGAGCCGAGGTCCATGGCGATCACAGGCACGCCAGCGGCATTGGCTTCCACCAGCACAAGTCCGAATCGTTCCGGGATGGTGTTCAGGTGCAATAACGCTCGGGCCCGAGCAAACAGTTCGTTCTTGCCCTTCACGTCCACTGGCCCGATGTAGATAATCTTCTGATCGTCGAGATGGGGTTGGATTTGCTCCCGGAAGTAGGCTTTGTCCTGGATGATGCCGGCGATGATCAAACGCATTCCGCTCAGACGGGCCACCTCGATGGCCAGATGAAGACCTTTGTCCGGGTGGATCCGACCAAGGAAAATCAGGTCATTGCCGGCCGAGCCCTGAAGCGGATACAAGGAAAGATCGATGCCGTTGTAGACGGTCGCCAAGTAATTCAGCCCTGGTGCTCGATCGGAGTCGCTGACGGAAACAAAGTATCCGTCACGATACTTCTGATAGATGGGCATGATTTTGGCTGACGAGAATCCATGGATGGTGGTGAGGACCGGTGTTTTGATCAGCCGCGTGTAGCTCAATGGCATGAAGTCGTAGTGGCTGTGGATGAGGTCGAATTCAGCCGCGAGCTCGAACGCTTCGGAGATGTGCAGGTATTCGGCTACTTTGGAGTCGACGGCGGAGTCCTCTTCATACCCTTGTTCCACGATGGCATGCAAGTGAGCGCTGGTCACAGAATCTCCGGTAGCGAACAAGGTCACATTCCAGCCACGGGAGACGAGCCCCTCGGTGACATTGCTAGCCACCGTCTCCCAAGCGCCATATTGCCGAGGAGGCGTTCGCCATGCTATCGGTGACAGGATCGCCACTCTTTTGTTGGGATCACTCATGCTGTTGACGGTCAATTCCTACTCCATGGCAGCCAGCACTTCATCGAGGGGAACCGTAGCGAAACCGGTGGCGTGATCGGCCATGGCATAGGGAATGATCAGCTCGCCGTTGTGCACGAGAGCACCGCAGGTATAAACGACATTCGGGACGTACCCCTGACGCTCGCTTTGATTCGGCTTGAGCAAGGGTTCACGCAGGCGGCCGATCACTTTGCCGGGCTCGTCGAGATCGAGGAGAAAGGCGCCGATGCAGTACGTTCGCAGGGGGCCGACACCGTGGCTGAGGACTAGCCAGCCAGCTGCGGTCTCGATGGGGGACCCGCAGTTTCCAAGCTGGACGAGTTCCCAGGGGAACATCGGTTTAAGGAGTACCTTGCGTTCACTCCAGAAGTGCACATCGTCAGAAAACATGATGTAGATGTTTTCATTGTCCTGACGGGAAAGCATGGCATAAAGACCACTGACTTTCCGGGGGAACAGAGCCATGCCTTTGTTTTCGGCTGCCGGACCATTCAGCGTGATAAAACGAAAGCGGAGGAAGTCGGCAGTCTCCACCAGTTCGGGCAAAATCACCTTGCCATCGAACGCCGTGAAGGTGGCGTAGTAGACGTAGGATCCGTCATCCTTTTGGAAGCAGACGAACCGGGCGTCTTCGATGCCGTTGCGTTGTGACGGCGTGGCGGGAAAAAGAACCCGTTCCGACAGTTGCTGCTGAGGCTGAAACTGAACCTCATAGTTGGACTGGGCCAAAGCTAACATCCCTCGAATCGCGTTCTGGTCCGACACGGGCGACTGATTCATTTCGACTTCGAGACTGACGCGCAACTCTTCCAGAGCAAACGACTCTCCGAACTTATCCATCGTTCGGCGTGTGAATTCGTTGGTCAATCCCAGCTCAAGAAGTTTTCTTTCAAACAGCGCCTTGTCGTAACTGGGTTTTGGAATTTGACGCGGCTCAGTAAGGAAGCCTGCTGGGGGTAGGACCTCGATCCGATGATCGGCGTGAATGATACCCGTTCGAAAGGTAATAGAAGAAATATGACCCTCCCCTGTGGCGCGCAAGCTGAGAATAAAACGCAGAGCGCCCGGAGGGAGGTCAGACTGGTCGGGGTGCGGGACGATGGAAGGATTGAATAGTGCTGCGGATTCTAAGGAGTATTCGCAAACGAAATAAGAACCGATCAACAGCTGCCTCTGTTCAGAAATCACCTCGTCGGTCATCACAAGATCTCGGACCTGTTCGAACCGCTCCAAGAAGGATTTGTGGATTTGCTGATGACGGTGGGAGAATTCAGCGGCTACGTCTTTCAAAAGCGGACCGACTTGATTTTCCGGAAGGGACATGATCCTGGCGATAATTCTGCGAGATCGCTCGGGATCCTCGTGTCTGAACGGACGGAGAAGAACTCGGGATTGGTCAGGGCGAAGGATCGTGGACGTGCGCTGGACGCGTATCGAGGAAGCGGTGATCATGGATTGGTTAATCTGGAAAAACGAGCCCGGAAGCCCGCAATTATCTTCAACGCGAACCTTCTTCCGAGTCCTGCCCCGGAACACCCCGGGACACCCCGGAGTCGTTCGGTTGTTCCTCCCTTGTGGATGTCGGGTCTATGTCTAGTACTCATTTCCCATGCCGCCACGCCCACCAACCGGGGCGCCTATTGCTTCTTCCTTAATGTCTGCAACTAGAGCTTCTGTGGTCAGCATCAGCGCCGCGATGGATCCGGCATTGGTGAGAGCTGTACGCACGACCTTGGTCGGATCGAGTACCCCGGCTTTAACCAATTCTTCAAACTCTCCCGACAAGGCGTTGTAGCCGAAGTTCGGGTCCTTCGATTCAAGCACTTTGCCCAGCACGATGGCGCCTTCTTCTCCGGCGTTTTCGGCAATCTGGCGGAGTGGCTCCTGCAGGGCGCGTTTCACAATGTTGATGCCGATCTGCTCGTCGCCCTCCAGTTTCAACTTGTTGAGAGCCGTCGCACACCGCGCCAGAGCGACTCCGCCACCCGGAACAATGCCTTCCTCCACCGCTGCGCGAGTCGCATGCATGGCGTCTTCGACGCGAGCTTTCGTCTCTTTCATTTCGGTCTCGGTCGCCGCCCCCACTTTTATTACAGCCACGCCACCCACGAGTTTTGCTAATCGCTCCTGCAGTTTCTCGCGGTCGTAGTCACTCGTCGTCTTTTCAATCTGGCCACGAATTTCTTTCACGCGGCCCTCGACGTCGCCCTTCTTGCCTTTGCCTTCGATGATGGTGGTGTTGTCCTTGTCGATAGTGATCTTTTTCGCCTGTCCGAGATCCTCAATCTTCACGTTTTCCAGCTTGATGCCGAGATCTTCGGTGATAGCCTTCCCGCCGGTGAGGATCGCGACGTCCTGCAACATGGCCTTGCGCCGGTCACCGAAGCCGGGAGCCTTGACGGCCGCGACCTGCAACGTGCCACGCAATTTGTTGACGACTAAAGTCGCCAGGGCTTCTCCCTCTATGTCTTCGGCGATGATGACCAGCGGTCTGCCACTCTTGGAGATTTGCTCAAGCAGCGGGAGGATGTCCTTCATCGAGCTGATCTTCTTTTCGTTGATGAGGACGTAGGCGTTCTCGAATGCAACCTCCATACGCTCGGGATTGGTGACGAAATAGGGAGAGAGATAGCCTCGGTCGAACTGCATGCCTTCGACAACTTCGAGCTGAGTCTCGAGAGTCTTCGACTCTTCTACAGTAATGACGCCGTCTTTGCCGACCTTTTTCATGGCGTCCGCGATGATGTGGCCAATGGTCTCGTCGTTGTTGGCGGAGATACTGCCGACCTGGCCGATCATGTCGCCGGTGACGGGCTTCGAGAACTTGTCGAGTTCGCCATTTTTGCGCTCGCCAGTCTTAGGATCAATGTTGCCACAAATCGCGTCCACAGCTTTCTCAATCCCACGCTTCATGGCCATGGGATTAGCTCCGGCTGCGACAGTTCTGACGCCTTCACGATAGATGGCCTGAGCCAAAACGGTCGCGGTTGTCGTTCCGTCACCGGCCACGTCGGACGTTTTGCTGGCGACTTCGCGGACCATTTGAGCGCCTATGTTCTCAAGGCCGTCCTGCAGTTCGATCTCTTTCGCAACCGTTACGCCGTCCTTGGTGATGGTGGGAGATCCGAACTTCTTCTCGATGACCACGTTGCGACCCTTGGGGCCGAGAGTTACCTTCACGGCGTCCGCCAATAAGTTCACGCCGCGCAAGATCGCCTGCCGCGACTCTTCCCCGTGTACGATTTGCTTTGCCATGATTATTTCTCCTTAAAAAATGTTGTTAAAACTCTGTTGCCTGAGGCTTCGGCGTTTGCGTTAAGGGCAGGCATCGGCATTCGTGACCACTCGCATCGAGACTGCACTATCGCAAGAGAACAGGGGCAGAGACCTACTTGCGAGCACCGACGGTCTCGCGAGCGCTGACACTCTCTTTTTTGGCCGTACCCGTAACGATGCCAAGAACTTCTTCCTCTTTCATAATGAGGAAATCGTCTCCATCGAGTTTGATCTCGGTACCGGAGTACTTGCCGAACAGAATGCTGTCGCCTTCCTTCACCGCAAGTGGGAACAACTTGCCTTCATCGTTGGTCTTGCCCTTGCCCACAGAGATGACAGTGCCCTCCTGTGGTTTATCTTTGGCAGAATCGGGGATGATGAGGCCTCCTCGCGTAGTTCCCGCTTCTTCTACGCGGCGCACCAGGATGCGGTCATGGAGCGGTGTAAATTTCGTTGTCATAGGTGCTGACTCCTTTTATTCATTTGTAATCGAGACGTGGGACCCCGCCGCGGAAGTGAATACGCGACTCGTTCTGAGTTCTGTGGGAACCGGTGCCCTCGCTTAAAACTTTATTCATTGTGGCCTTCGAGGACGGGAAAACTAGACCGATCCGAAATGTTCTTTAGCCAGTATGGTCCTCGTGGAGATACGAAACTGATCAAGATTGACCACTGCACGTCCCCACCCCCCTTCGAGCCCGCCCGATGCCAGCTGCTTGCTGCAGGCCGATATAGGTGGCGAACTCGAGTGGCAGACTCTCTAGCTCAAATCAGTACACTTGGGTCCATTTTGCCCCGTTTCCGCCTCGCAAGGTGGACGGGAGCGGTCCGATCTGGGGGCGGGATTTATCTCGTGCAGTTCTGCTATGGAGCGTGCTGAGGAGTCATGCACTAAGAATCGCAAATCGAGGGTGCACTTGCTGTTTTCAAGAGGGTTCATCGCGGCCAAGAAATCCGACACTTGCATTCCGGAGTCGAGCAAGTGAATAAAATCAGCTGGGCTGATGCCTTGACGCTCGGCAATCTACTGAAAGTCGCAGTAGATGTTGTCGATATACCTGGAAAATAAAAAGGTGGTGAGCAACCGATCTGTTCTCGGACTAGGGAGGAAGGTTAGGCCAGGGACGTCCCAAAATCATGACCCTATCCACGGTTGTTGCGGGCCTGTTACCCATCATGTGGTCGACGCGTACGGGGGCCGAAGTGATGAAGCCGCTTGCCACCCCCGTGCTCGGAGGCATGGTCAGCTCTCTGCTGCATGTGTCAATTGTGACTCCCGTGATCTTCACTTGGCTACGAGAAAGAGAATTGTCGCGAAAGGAAACAGCGCCCGCAGCATAAAACGAGACTACCTGCTGTGTCTGCCCGTCTGCAGTGCCTGCGAAAGGATTGCAGATCACGTGTAGACATTCGATGAATTAGTTGGTTTACTACACGATTAAAGTGCCTAAAGGAATCATATGTCCAGAATCATCCTGGGGATCGTGTGTGGTTTGGTGTTCGGCGCTATAGACATCGGAATTATGCTACCGATGACCTTCCCTGATAAAAAGGCAGCAATCACGGCGGCTTTTATTGCGAGGTTTGGGATCGGGTTCGTGATAGGCGCAGCCCGTTTGCCTTGGCCCGGCTGGGCGGTGGGCCTATGCTTTGGTCTGCTGCTCAGTATTCCCGATGCTCTCATCACTAAGGCTTATGCGCCGATCATCGGAATGGGAGCTGTCGGCGGAACTATCATCGGCGTTCTTATCGGGAGATTCGGACGCTAGATTCAAAGCAGCTCACTTGATAGACCATGTTCCTTACTGCCCCAAACGACCATCTCGCCTACGTCCGCCAAGTGAAGCGTAGAGGAAATGTGATTGTCAGCCCGTGCCATAATGCAGGCACATGGTTTCGGTAGTCCAAGTCCCAACGACTGCAACACTGCGCCGAATCCACCAGATTCAAGCCATCACGATTGTTTGGATGGTCGTGGAGGCGTGTCTCTCTGTTTCGGCAGCATGCATAGCGCGGAGCCCCGCGCTGCTCGCCTTCGGTGCGGATAGCGCAATCGAACTCCTCTCGGCTGCCGTAGTGTTGTGGCGCTTTCGGTAGCAGCCCGGCCAAAGCATGTTGAGCGACAGGCTACACAGGCAGGCGATCAAACCAGCTGAAACTACGCCCCGCATACTGACGGTCTTCTGACTCCTTCCGGTGCCCTCCTACCCCGTGTCGTTCCCTGCCGTACCATCT
>DATEPX010000074.1:0-7065 GCA_035272945.1 Terriglobales bacterium | reverse complement strand
GGGCGCACATCAGATTTGGGGGAAGAGTCATGCAGCCACCTGCTTTTGCTCTGAGCGGCGTTCCCAGAAGTCCTCAAAGCGCCCGTTGAGCTTGCTGCACCGAAGGGCGATGATGGCGTTGGCGCCCTTTACGGTCCAGTGCATGCCCGCGCGCTTGAGCCGCGTGCCGACCACCAATTTACAACCAGCTTCGACGACGCCGGTCGAGGTGCAGAAACCTTGTTGGTGGAACTTCGGATATCGCATGCGGCGTCGATTCTTCCAGATATAGTGAATACACTCCCGCGCCTCTTGGCATGGTTTGGCGTGGCCATGCAGCGCGTGCACCAAGGATCTTAAGCGGCCCTCATCCAGCTCATCATAGCGTGCCTGGATCCAGGACTGGCCCTCTGAGCTGTCCCCATAAATGGCTTTTCCCACTTGGCTGAGATGTTCTTTGGCATGAAAGCGGTCGAGAATCTGCGTGGCTTGCGGGAAGAGTTCCGCAGTCGTGTTCCAAATCCAGGTCGAACCATCGCCTAACACCACCTGACGCGGCGCTTCGGTAAAACCGCGGCGGCTGGCCTCGCGCTGTACGCGCGCGGCAAAGTCCGAGAGGTCGGGGCTGGTATCCAGAGTGGCTGCGCTTTCAATCGCCGCCGAATAGGTGACCGATCCGGGGTCGCGCACCGGCTTACCTTCCTCATCCCTCGATTCCGCTGTCCAGATGGTGACCAGTTTGGCTTCCCGAGTTTTCGCTGACCCGTCCGCTTGCTTGCCGGCGCGATCCGCGACTTCCTGGCTGCGCATGGGCACCCCGGTGCCATCCATTCCCAGATACATGGTAGGGGCCACTTCGCCCATCTTTTCGACTTGCTGACGTTCATCGACGGCGATCTCGGCCCCCAGTGCTTCGGCGGCCCGTTCGACCTGTTTGGCGCTGACTTCCACTCCCGCCAACTCGTGTAATAACCCGCTGCTCTCTGCGAAGCTCACCAGCGCTGCCGCACTGGCGGTCATGCGCAGAACTCCCGGCGTCAGCGAAAACGATTCCAACCTCAGAGCCTGGTCGCGCGGACAGAATCCGCTGTGGCATCGGGCACAGTGGTAGTAAGCCCGCTCCAAATGCAGAGGTCCCAACACGCTCTCGAAGGTCTTGCTGTGACGGCCATGATAGTCAGCCAGGCCACCGCAGGGGCAGGGTAATTGCAGCCCCACATGATCGCTCGTGTCGGCGTTCAGTCGTTGTTCCAGAGCATGAGCGGCGAGTCGCAACGCTTGGCGTCGCGCCGCCATCTCCAGGGCCTCGAAATCCAGTTCGGCAACCGCCGGAGGGCCTAAGAGCGTTTCGATTTCCTGGGCGATTTCCTTTTCCAGGTCCGTCGAGAGCCCTTTTTTTCGGCCTCCGCGGCGGAGGCCGGGACCGCTTCGAGTTGTTCATCGGCCCAGCGCTCGCAGGCCTCCCAATAGGCTTCCACGCGTTCTCGAAATTGCCGCCCCGCTTCGATCTGCCGCCGGACCACCGGCGCCTGTTCGGGAGGGATATAGCGGGAATGCGTCTGGCCTTCGACCTTTTGCGTCAGGGTGATGTAAGGACCATGGGCCGCCTGGGGATCGTGCTGACAGGCGCACGCCGCTTGTCCGCACTTCATCTGGCGTTCATAGAGCGAACCACGTCGAATGGGTTCCGGGTGCGAGAATTCTGCCGCCAACTGTGCCACACGAGAAGGAACTGCCGGGGTGAGATTGTCCATGCCTCAATCCTCCTGCCGTATATAGTACAGTAGGAAGAAAGCGACATCACCCCCATTTTTCGAAATTGCCACTCTGCTGACGTACGCCCGTTCTGCGACGGGCAGTTGACGCATCTTGAGTTTGGCAGATATGATTTTTGTTTGACCAAAACACAGGAAAGCATTCGGGGCAGCGCCCGCGGGGCCCTGCCCGAGTCTTACATGGAAAAGAAGAAGCTGGAACAATTCAAGAAGAGGCTGGAAAGCCGGCAACAGGAACTGCGGCGGAACGTGTCGCGTACCGAGCAGGATGGGCGCAGCGCAGACGAGGATTCGGCGCAGGATATCGCCGACCGGGCAGCCAGCTCTTACAACAAGGAATTCCTCTTCCACCAGAGCAATAATGAACGTCAACTGCTGCAGATGGTCGAGAGTGCGCTGGACCGCATCCGCAAGGGTGTTTTCGGGGAGTGCATCTCCTGCGGCAAGGAGATCAATCCCAAGCGTCTGGAAGCGGTGCCGTGGACTCGGCATTGCATCGAGTGCCAGGAAAAACTGGAACAGGGCCTGCTGGAAGAGGCGCCCAGGTAGCTTCCGTCCGACCACCTGAAGGTCTCAATCGCAGTTCGCAGAAGGGAAGTTCGTGCGCGCAGAAACCCGACATTCACTTAAAGAAGACAGATTCAGCAGAGCCACAATCAACGCGGCGGAGAAAACCGTCCACTGGACGGTGGAGCACAAGGGCAAGCTCATCACCGGGGCCGCGATCGTTGTGGTCGTAGCCGCAGCGGTGCTAGCGACCTGGTACTACCTCCAGAAACAGGATTTGAAGGCCAGCACCGAATTTGGCAAGGCGATCCGCACGCTCAACGCGCAGATTCGTCCGGCGGGCGTTCCGGCACAACCGGATATTCCCAGCTTTACTTCTGCCAAAGAGCGCGCCACCGAGGCACACAAAGAATTTCAGGCAATAGTAGATAAATATCCCCATACTCGCGCCAGCGAGTTTGCCCGGTATTTCGCGGGAATGACCGCAGCCCGGCTGGACGACAACGCCTCGGCTGAACGCGACCTGAAGATAGTTGCCTCTTCTCACCACGAAGATGTCTCAGCGCTGGCCAAGTTTGCCCTGGCATCGGTTTATCGCAAAACCAATCGCGATAAAGAAGCTATCGACATCTACAAGCAGTTGATTGCCAAGCCCACACGGTCCGTGGGCAAAGCAACAGCACAGTTGGAACTGGCGGATCTGTACGAAGAAAAGCAGCAGCCGCAGGAAGCCAAACGCATCTACGAGCAGGTGCAAAAGGAAAATCCCAACAGCGAAGTGGCGAGTCTGGCCTCGTCGAAGTTGGCCGGGTTGAAATAGTGGGCAGTGGTCAGATTGAGCCTTCAGCCATCCGCTCTCATAAGATCTAAGTGTCTTGTCAAGCTGGCCTGAGCCGGCGAGGAGTTTCGGTCGTCGAGTTCTACTTCCATACCCTACCCGATTGTTTTCAGCAGGGGACTGCTGCGCATTCTTTCGTCGCGCGTGATGAGGGGGAGGCCTTCTGCGCGGGCGGTGCTGCCGATTAGTCGGTCCGCGGGATCCCGCGGATAATCGTCGGGAAACTGCGTCGCCAGCGTGGCAATTTCGGGGGTAATTGGCCGGACATTTGCGCCGGAAGAATCGACGACTTCTTGAATTGCACCTTCGAGAGTGCCGCGGTGTCGAACTGCACCGCGGCGGCCGAATAAGGTAGCTAGCTCGAACAAGGTGACATCGGCAATTGCTATTCCATCACTCGCTTGTGCGCGGCGGATGGCGGATGCAGCGGCGCGCGACAATCACTCCGGCGCAATCACCCGCCAGACAATCGCGTGCGTATCGAGCAGAATCACCGAAGGACATCCCATTCCTCGGGCGGTATGGCGGACGACTCGATATCTCCAACAATTTCCATGACGCCTCTAAGGCAACCAAACACATCACGATCCTTTTCCGTACCTTCCGCCGGCACCAGCTTGGCCACCGGCTTTCCGCGCTTGGTGATCAGCACGGCTTCCCGCGTTGCCTGTACTTGATCCATCAAGCCCAAACACTGGGCCTTGAATCTGCCTGTAGCGATCGTTTTCATGACCATTCCATTTGTCTATGGTCATATTACAGTGGCCATCCTGATCCCGTTGCAAACGGGCTCTCCTGTCCAACGGGGCAAATTCTTGCCCAGCACGCACCCACAAAACTCGCCCTGGCACTCGCTTCCCTCGGGCCCTTACCGCAGGTGCAATCTGGAAATCTGGTTCCTCTTTTTCTCGCTTTTGAGTACGATATTCTGCCTTTCCAAACAATAGCTGGGACCTACCATGGCGGACATCTCTCTCCGGGTAAACGGCAGCGAGCGCAAGGTCAGTGTGTCTCCGGACACGCCGCTGCTCTGGGTTTTGCGCGACACGCTGAACTTGACCGGCACGAAGTTCGGATGCGGTGCGGGATTGTGCGGAGCCTGCACGGTTCATGTCGAGGGAGCAGCGGTGCGGTCGTGTTCTACACCGGTTTCCCAGGTTGCCGGCAAACATGTGACGACCATTGAAGGTCTGTCGGCGAATGGGTTGCACGTGCTGCAGAAGGCCTGGATCGCCGAAGACGTCCCGCAGTGCGGATATTGCCAGACGGGACAAATCATGGCAGCGGCGGCGTTGCTGGCAAAGAACCTGCATCCTTCCGAACAAGACATCACCACCGCGATGACCGGGAACATCTGTCGGTGTGGGACCTATGACCGGATTCGTCGCGCCATTCAACGAGTGGCCGCGGGAGGTGTGCGATGAGTCCGCTATCGCGCCGGACATTTCTGGGCGCCGGGATTGCGGCCGGAGCCGGACTGGTTATCGGGTTCTACTTGCCGCATGGAAATTCGAATGGCAGCAAGAATTTTGCTCCCAATGCGTATCTGCAAATCACGCCGGACGGAAAAATCACGGTTGTGGTGGCGCGCTCGGAAATGGGACAAGGCGTTTGGACTGCCCTGCCGATGATGCTGGCGGAAGAGCTGGAAGTGGATCTGAATCAGGTCACGATCGAGCAGGCAGGGGCGAGCACGCTTTATGGGGATCAGACTACCGGGGGTAGCGCCAGCGTTCGCACCGCGTGGGATCCGATGCGCAAAGCTGGGGCAGCGGCGCGCGAGATGCTGATCAGTGCTGCGGCGCTTGAGTGGGGAGTACCACGATCGGCTTGCAAAGCAGAACACGGCGCCATTACTCATGCGGCATCCAATCGGCAGCTTACCTATGGGCAGTTGGCCAGTCGTGCGGCTCAATTGACAATCCCTGCTGATCCTCCTCTCAAACAGGCGAAAGATTACCGGGTGATCGGCACGGCAGCGGCGCGGCTCGACACCGCGGCGAAGGTCGAGGGCACGGCAGGATACGGCATCGATTTTCGGCTGCCGAATATGAAGTATGCGGTGCTGTCTCGTTGTCCAGTGTGTGGCGGCAAGGTGGCGGGATTCGACGGCAGAGAAACCAAGAAGATTGCAGGCGTCAGTTACGTGGGGAAGGTTGGCGAATCGGCGGCGGCCGTGGTTGCCGATAATGTGTGGGCCGCAATGGAAGGGCGGCGGGTCCTGAACGTCACCTGGGATGAGGGTGCTCATAAAGACCTGAGCTCGGCAGCGATCAGCATCGAACTGAAGAAGGCGGCTGCGAAAAAGGGTGTGGCGCTCTATGCGGTCGGGGATGTGTCGAAAGCAGGCGGCCGGCGGATTGAGGCCGCTTACGAGCTTCCCTTCATGGCCCATGCGCCGATGGAACCGGGCAACTGCACCGCTCATTATCAAGGATCGAAGTGCGAGCTGTGGGCGCCGACCCAGGTACCGCAGGATGTGCGCGATTCGGTGGCGACGGCCATCGAACTCGATCCTGATCAGGTGAAGGTCAACGTCACGCTCATGGGCGGAGGATTTGGCCGGCGACTGGAGCACGATTATGCAGTAGAAGCTGCGTTGGTCTCGAAGGCGATCAACGCACCGGTCAAAGTGCTGTGGACTCGCGAGGACGATATGCGCTGCTCGACCTATCGTCCTGCCAGCTATCACAAGATGAGCGCAGCGCTCGACGGGCAGGGATGGCCAGCGGCGTTCTCGCATGTGATAGTCGCGCCCTCGATCAATGCTCAAAAGGGAACCCAGTTGGAAGGTGGCGTCGATCCTGATCTGAAGGATGAAGTCGCTCTGGTGTATTCGTTTCCGAATGCCTTGTTGCAGTACGTCCAAACCGAAACGCCGGTGCCTTTGGGATGGATGCGCTCCGTGTATGCTTTGCAGGCGGCTTTGGCCAGCGAATGCTTTATGGACGAGTTGGCCGCGGCAGTAGGCAAGAACCCGCTTGATTACCGTCTGCATCTGCTCGCCCATGATGAAGACATCAAGTTCTTCGATGCGACCTGGAAGACGGCCCGGATGCGTGGTGTTCTGCAGTTGGCCGCGGAGAAGGCGGGGTGGGGCAAGACCCTGCCGGCAGGACACTACCAGGGAATTGCGTGCTTTGGATGTTTCAGCAGCTACATGGCGGAGGTAGTCGAGATCTCGATGGAGAACAACCAGCCCAAGGTGCATCGCGTAGTGGGTGCCATCGATTGCGGGCAGGTGATCAATCCCGCCATTTTGGAGCAGCAGATTTGCGGCGGCGTGATTTACGGTCTGACCAACGCGTTGCGGGCCAAGATCACGATCGACAAAGGCCGTGTCGTACAGGGAAATTTTGACGACTACGAGCCGATCCGCATGAACGAAGCCCCCAGCGTTGAGGCTTATTTTGTGGACAGCCACGAAGCGCCGAGCGGGGCGGGCGAACCGCCAGTGCCTCCAGTGGCGCCGGCGTTGTGCAACGCGATTTTTGCCGCGACCAGGAAACGCATCAGAAGCTTGCCCGTCCTGGGCTGATGAGCCGCGGCCCTCGCCAGTGCTGCGGAGAAAGTCCGGGTTTGGGTGGCGCAGCGCTTTTAGCGCCAGGCCTGGAGGTGGCCGGGGCTGGTCTCGTGCAGGACACAAGACTCATGGCCATTGGCGCGCACGCGCGGGATGACATCGGAAGCGGCGTGATCCAGGTCGAGCAGAATATAACCGGCATTGCCATGCTCGGCATAAGGCCAGAGATAGACGTCAAAGCCCTGAAGGTTACGTGCGCGCAAGAAGCGCAGCAGGCAGAGACGTTCTCCTCGAGAGGGCCTGCGCGTGGCGCGACCAATCAAGCGGATGAAACAGAAATCATTCGGGCATGGCCGCGAGCTGGCGGCCACTGCATGCAACGTGAAGAAGAATGCGTGGTCGGCCATGGACACGAGAGTAGAGTGCAATCCAGGCACCTCGTG
>DATEPX010000073.1:0-11077 GCA_035272945.1 Terriglobales bacterium | reverse complement strand
GCGTCGCGCGGATAATTGTGTAAGGAATCGAGGAAGCTTTGATCAGGTTCTCCTGAGCCATTTTTGCGCGGAAGAAACCGCTTGCGAGCAGGCGTTCCGTTCCCACGACCGACAACGCAACATGATGCTTTACGCCCGCGGCCGCTCCATAGGCGAGGAGGTTGCGGGTTGATGTCTCGAAAAACGTCATCACCGCCGCGTCCTCCCAGGAAGGAGAGTTCGTTACATCAACGACCACCGATGCACCCTTCAGCGCTTCCGCAAGTCCCTCGCCGGTGATGGAGTTGACGCCCGATTTGGGTGACGCCGCCACGGCCTCGTGTCCCTGCTCACGAAGCTTGCTGACGACCTTTGATCCGATAAGTCCACTGCCGCCGATCACTACGATTTTCATAATTGCCCCTTCATTTTCGACCGAGCCATTTCACAACTGCCGGTCGTACCAGCTAAGACCGAACATCCCATCGTCTTGTGTCCTCCTCTCCAGCAGGTTTGGATTGCTCCAACGATGGACCTGGCGATCATTGTTTTCACATCTCTGGATGGACGAGCTCCGTCGGTGGGCGGCTAGGAGCCTAGCACAAAATGGACGCCGGGAGCATTAAGCCCCGGGACGGCTAGTGTTTACCGATGCGGCGGCGCATAGGCAATGTCGTTCGGGGTGGATGACGAGGTACCGGAAGCTATCCGGTAGCGAACTTAGTCCGAGCATGCCGCGGTAGGGCTGTTTGGCACGCTCGAGGTCGTTTGAAAGATGGTGGACGAGAGGGGATTCGAACCCCCGGGCCTCCTCATTGCGAACAGTGGGGAAAATAAGCTAAGGCAAGGCGACACAATCACTTAGCTATTTTCACGAGGCCCTTAATTGGCAGACCTGGCAAACCGGCTTTCTCTTTGTCTTTTCAGTGCAGTTGGACGCTCGCGGGCCTTTCCTTCCGGCTCGAATAGCCGACGCTAATGCTTACTCAGGATTTCGTCCGGCAGCGCCTCAGACGGAACTTCGCCGCTAAGCGAATTCAAAAATGCGACAAGGTCCGCCTTTTCGCGCCTGGTGAGGTGCAGCATCCCGATCTTGGAGTCAAGCCAAGGGTTCGCATTTCCTCCAGCTTCGTAAAAGTCGATTACTTGCAGTAGCGTGTCAAGGCTACCGTCGTGCATGTATGGAGCGGTCTCGGCGATGTTGCGTAACGAGGGCGTCTTGAAGGCGCCTCGATCACGGTCGGTATGTGTCACTTCGTAGCGCCCGAGATCGGTTGGCGCGCCGTTTCTCACGCCGACGCCGATATTGTGGAACTCGTTGTCGGTAAATAGAGCAGTGTGTTCAGCAATTGCGTGGCACGATGCACAGTTGCCCTTGTCCACACGACGGAAGACTTCATATCCGCGCTTCACACTCTTATCAACAGCATGTTGATCTCCGCCGAAGTACCAGCGGTCGAACGGCGAATCACCAGCCACGACCCTGCGCTCATAAGCGGCAAGTGACTTCTCCACCTTGTCGAATGTGACCGGGCCGGCGTAAGCACGCTCAAACGCAGTGACGTAACTCGGGTCATTGGTAAGGCGCGCCACTACTCCAGCGAGGCTGTGGGCCATCTCGACCGGGTTCTGCACTGGGCCTTCCGCCTGCTTTTCGAGAGTATTCTCGCGACCATCCCAGAACTGGGTCGTGTAATACGCGGCGTTGATGATCGTCGGCGCATTGCGCGTTCCTTTCTTGCCTCCCACGCCTGTGGACACGTCCCCCGGATATGCAAAACCGTGGCCGGGGTCATGGCATGTAGCGCATGAGACCGACTTGTCGATAGATAACGACGTATCGAAGTAAAGGCGCTTCCCCAGGGCGATTGTCTCAACGGTGACGGGATTGTCTGCGGGGACTGGAACCGGAGGCAATCCGAGCGGAGTCGCGATAGTTTGCGGCGTACCGATTGGCTTGACCGGTCTGACCGGCTCGCCGCGGTGGTAGTCAATCACTACCACCGCTACGATGGTCGAGAGCAGCGCGAGTGCCGAGATGATTCTAGGATTGGGCATAAGAAATCCTGTGTTCGTCCCTGTTATCGTGGAATTCCATTCGTCTGCTTGCTCGAGGCTGCGCTGCCATGCACATGCTGGGCACCATGTGGACCGCCCATGGCCTGTTCGTGGAGAGCCTTGTATCTGAGCTCTCTGGCGGAGGCCTCCTCGGGCGTCAGGTGCTGCGGCTGGGGCGGGTTTTCATAGCCGTCATATTCGTACCCGAGCTGCGCAGTGCGGTCGCCCGCGCTGACAGAGAGGTCCACGCGCTTGCCGCTCCTGTCCCCATATGCAAACGTGCGATTGAGATACTTGGGATCGGTTGGATTCGTGTGGCCGAGCCGATTCCAGCTTTCCCAGATGCGGTCAATGTTGGCGTGATGGAGATAGAACATTGGGTCACCGCCGACGGTTGCGAAGTCGGCCATGTCGCCGCCGAGTGCAAGGTGAGTCAAGAAATGAGGGTTGAGGTCGAGTCGCGGATTAAACCCAGTGTTGCCGGTCGGCGAGTCGATGTAAATCGTCTCGTTAAGAGCGTCCAGGTTGATCCAATCCTTGTAAAGAATATCGATCCGTTCGCCCCCATTGACCCAGGGCCAGCGCGTGCCGTTATAGAGCGTGCCGCCGGGAACCCGGAATACGGCAGGCACGACCAAATCGGCGACGTTTCCGGTGACTGGGTTCCAGTAGGGTAGCGTAAAATCCTCATCGTGCAGTACGTCACGAATGACTCCTTCGAACTCAGAGAGCATGAGCCGATGCCAGGGCAGGAAGTACCACTGTTGATATTGCTCAGGATTCGACGGGTTGTACGGGTGGGCTTGGCACCCGTCCCATACGGCTTCGGCATCGGCTTGATACTCTTTCGGGAGTGCGGCGATGACCTCTGTTTTCTTTTTCCTCGAGTAGTCCCATAGGAAAGCCGGGGGGCCTTTGATCCAATGGGTATTCCACCACCAGGTCCAGGAATGAGTATCGTATTCCGGCAAAGTCCTCATGATCTCGATCGCCTGCGCGTATTTCGCGAGCATCACCTGGCCTTCGGGGCTGTTCACGTTGTAACGTATGTACGGCTTCTTCCCTCCGGAAGAAGCCGTGCCTGCGCTGTTCGCGCCCTCGGTCGAAATCGCGCTTACTTTCTTCAGACGAGCGGAAGAAGAAGTCGCGCCTACGTTGTTCACAGCAGCGGAAGAAGGAGCCGCACCCACATTCTTTGCACGCGTGGAAGGCGACGCTTCTTCCTTCTTCGCACTCGTTGGGGGAGTTGGAAAGAAGAAGTTCAGCTCCAGGACGTCATGCTGTCCCGTGTGGGTTTGGAGACGCGGGTCGAGGAACGTCAACGCTCCAGCGGACTGAATCATGCCGCTGACGAGATGAAATTCGTTCCCGATCACCGCGCCGGCGATGCCATGCCGCGGCATCGGCATCGGTGGCAGTGAGATCCATGAATTCGTGGCTGGCTCGTACGCCTCGACGGCTCGGAACGCTCCGACGAGCTCTTTCGTAGTCACCTCGCCACCCGCTACGTAGATCCTGCGGCCATCCGTTCCCCAGGCGCCGCCGCTGCGAGCCGTCGGCATCCGTTCTTTCGGAGCACTCCACATATCACTTACTGGGCTGTACTCCTCCACCACATCCGTGTTGGTAGCGGACATAATGAAGGCATGGCCAGTGCGGCCACCAATTACGTAGATTTTGCCGTTAACGGCGGCGGCGTACGCGTGGTTCCGAGCCACCGACATCGGCCTGCGGCTCTCCCACTTGTTCGTGGCAGGGTCAAAAACCTCGTTGGTGGTGAGGACCAAAGATGGACCGAAGAACGTGAAGTATGGGGCCTTGGAACCTGCCACCGTGGTTGCGCCGCCGATCACGTAGATTTTGCCGCCGACTTCCACGGCCACCGCAGCGCCGCGTTTGGTGGGCATTGGTCCCAGCGACTTCCAGGAATCGGCCGCCGGATCGTACTCCCACACGTCGGCGATGGGTTCCCACGCGCCGCCGGTCGGTATCTGAGTGTCCTTTGGAGGCACGAAGCCGCCGATCACGTAAAGCTTGCCATTCGCAGTGGCTATGGCCGCATGGTGGGCCGCCCGCGGCATTCCTTTTTTCTGAGTCCATTTGTCGGTAGCCGGGTCATACTCGTAGTTGATGCCGGCAGCCTTGCCTTCGTCCCAGCCGCCAATCACGTACATTTTGCCGTTGAGGGCGGCACCGTAGAGCTCTTCATCCGGCTCCGGGAACGGCGCCGCCTTCTTCCACGGAGATGTTGGTATCTGACCAGCGTCGTGACCCGACGCGGCTATTGCGAAAACGAGGCTGACGATCAGAGCAAGCATCGCGGCCCCCAGTTGCAGTACTTTTACTTTCGAAGTTTCCTTTCGAGTTGAAGTTTTTTATTTCGTCTTGATAATCAAGCCAAAGAGCAAGTACTTCACATCTCTGGCTCGTTGACTGCTTTCCCACATATAGGACGGCTGGAACCACACGCGCCCCTCCTTGAGCGGTACCGTGACGCCTCCCCAAACTCGATCTCTGTTCCACCCACCGTTACGCCACTCGTAGTAAGGTTCATATGAGGCGAAAGGCTTCCAGACGCGGTCTTTAACTGTGAGGGGATACGCGACTTTGAGTCGATTTCGATAGCGGTTGACGTCATCGGCTGGCGCTGGCCGAAACCTTCTGACATACATGTTTCGGTCGGAGATCTCGAACTTGCGAATAGAGAACGTGAATTCCCCATCGATCCGAAATTGGTGCTCCTCGTAACTACGAGTAAATCGCGACGGCTGCGGCGAGAGTGTATTAAGCCCGCTTGCAGGAACCGAGTAATGCATATAGCTGGGAGTGATCGTCAGAAACTTTGTCGCGCGAATAGAAACGTCAAGTTGTGTGACTGGTGCTTTGAAATTGCCAATGTAAAAGCCGTAGGGTTTTAACAACGATCCGGTTTTGTACAGGAACGATGAGCTCTAGCCACCCTGAGGGCGCAAATACCGAGCCGCGCCCACCCACCGCTACTTCAGGTGGTTCTTGGGCAAAGCACAACCCGCCAAACGAAAGCAAACAGATCACCAGACTTAGCACATGACGCAGCGCGAATCTTGTGAACCTTTTCATGCCGTCTCCACCGACATCGCCATCGAGGTCATGATGTCGAGCATTCTTCACGACCGGATGCCTCTGTCACATCCAGCGGTCACGGACATCACAGGTGCATGGGACCTTCCAAAACTCCGCCGCAACTAAGTGCCGCGTTTTCTGGCTATTCACGCAATGGGAAAGACTTCCGAACGACCATCTGCCCGAATGGGGGCAGCAGAAGCCGGGCAGTGAGTGCGTCCTTGTCGAAGAGGGAAAAAAAAGCGGCTCGTTACACTTGTTGATTGAAGGAACCGACTCTTAGGCTGGCGCACGATGATCCAACCGAATTTAAGAAACGTGTGCCGGGCAAGATGTGGAGCGATACGTGTTCTGCGGAAAGTCCGATGGGGAAATCGTTCGAAAGCCTTGCTAGCTACGCGTCGGCTACGTTTTACGTCTTGATGGAAGTTGCTAGGAGCGTAGGTACAACCTTACGAGCCGCGATCGCAACCACAATTTTCGTTGATCAAGGTTCCGATTGTGGGGCAGGAGGGATTCGACGGAATGAATGCAAGACATTGCTGCGACTTAACGGGATGAGGCAGTCGCAAGAAGCTTCAAATATGCCGCCGCATGAGGCATCTGTGCATAGGAAGAGCACTGTTCCGCGTCCCTTATAAAGGCCAACTCCTCTTCGCCCGAATGCCGATCGATCAGAAGGACATCCCCCGAGCGCACTTGCGCGGTAGCGAGCAGCCTCGCAATCGGGCAGACTACATAGCGCTCGATGGCGCGCTTCAAGTGGCGTGCTCCGTATCTCTGGTCGGTGCCCTCTTTCAGCAGGAACTGCCTTCCTTCGTTCGTTATCCGAAACTGGAAGTGACTCGTCGTACGATCCAGTAAGCGCTTCTGCACTTGCCCCAATTCAATCTCCAGCACTTCATCGAGTTCTTGGCGCTTCAAAGAGTGGAACACCACCACTTTGTCCAAGCGGTTCATAAACTCGGGCGAAAACTTCCGCCGTGCCGCTTCTACGGCCGTCCTCTCCACCTTCTCATTTAATCCCTTGGCTGGCATGTCGTTCGGCTGGATGAAACCCATCCCGCCTTGCATCAATTCCGTGATTTCTCCCCCTCCCAGGTTCGAAGTCAGGAAGATCACCGTCTGCGACAGATCGACTCTACGGTTGTCCCCTAACGTTAATGTCGCCTTGTCCAGGATTCCAAGCAGCAGTTGCCAGAGTGCACCGCTGGCTTTCTCAATCTCGTCAAACAGCACGAAGCTGAGTTTCAACTCGCCTCGGTGGCTCTTTGCCAACTCCTCTTGCGTAATCAGCGGATGGGTCTCCCTATGGCTCAGATACCCTGGGGGCGAGCCAATCAGTTTGGCGATCTCATGGGAGTGCTGGAACTCCGCACAATCCACTTTGACCAGCGCTCGGCTGTCTCCAAACAGAACTTCTGCTGCGGCCTCGACAATGCGCGTCTTGCCGGAGCCGGTCGGTCCCAGAAACAGCAGGTTTCCGACGGGACGACCTGGGGCGTGCAGCCCAGAGCTGAACACCTGATATAGCTCGACAAGCGCTTGCACGGCTTCATCCTGCCCGACGATCTTTGTCGCAACACATCTTCAAAATGTCGCGACGTGGAACTCCGCTTTTTCGTGTCCAATTCTTGTATGTGGACCGATTGTGTTGCTGTTGCCATAACTGCCCCCTTACTGTCGTAACTTGAACAACCTGTTTGGCTGCAAAACCTTTTCAGGCGAGCTTGTTGACGGAACACAGGAAACTCCGCCAGCACTGCCGTTCCGGTATCCAGGCAATTTCATACGTGAAAGCGTGAGCGACTTCGACACCCGCTTTCCGATCCCAAAGCGAGAAAACCTTGGTTTCGTAACGCACACTCACCCGCTCTCGGAACGCTGTGGCATTGGTGTCGATTGCTCAATTGCCATTCTGGTTTCTGTGCTCATTGCCTTGCCCCCCATCACAATTCAAATCGTCAATAGATACCTCGCGTAGCGCACGAGCCCTGCGCAAACACTTACACGGCATAGCAAGCACGACTGATGTTCAGCTTGTACATCTTGTTTTGGAGTGTTGTTCGTTTCAGTCCGAGGCGCTCTGCAGCTCCACCTTGGCCGGCTATTCTCCCCGAGGCGGCTTTCAAGGCCTGGATGATGATCTGGCGTTCAGCTTGTTCGAATGTTGATGGGGCTGGGGCGGCGGAGCGCCGCAGTTCTGCGCATGGGACATTCAGCTCGTCCCCTCGCGTGAAAATCACGCAACGCTCGATAAAGTTTTCCAGCTCGCGAATGTTGCCTGGCCACTCAGCGTTCACCAGCGCCTCCATGGCCTGCTTTGGCACAAACTTAACCCGCTTTTGCATCTGGCGCGAGTGGCGCAGAACAAAATGATGCACCAGCAGTGGAATGTCTTCACGCCTTTCGCGAAGCGGAGGAATCTCGATTGGGAAAACATTCAGGCGGTAAAAGAGGTCTTCGCGGAACTGATTGTTGCGAATCATGCTCTGCAGATCGCGGTGCGTTGCGGCGATCAGCCGAACGTCTACACGAATCGTTTTCGTACTTCCCAAGCGTTCAAATTCGCGTTCCTGCAAAGCGCGCAGCAGCTTTGGTTGCAGCTCGAGACTAATATCGCCAATTTCATCTAGAAAGAGAGTGCCGTGGTCCGCCAACTCGAACCGGCCTTGTTTCTGCATGAGCGCGCCTGTAAAAGCGCCTTTTTCATGCCCGAACAATTCGCTCTCCACCAGCCCGGAAGGTATGGCGGCACAGTTGAGTCGGACGAAAGCGCGCTGGCGACGCGGGCTAAGGTTATGAATCGCCCGTGCTAAAAGTTCCTTGCCAGTCCCGGTTTCACCGTGCAGGAGCACGGTTGAACCGGTGGGGGCCACGATAGCAACCTGCTCCAGCACTTTGCGAAGGGCGGCACTCTTACCGACGATGTCCTCGAAGCTGTATTCGGAGAGGATCTCCGATTCGAGGTAAAGGCGTTCTTGTTCCAGCTCGCCCACTTCCGCAAAGCTTATTTCCGCGAAGCTATGTGTGAGGCCAACAGTAGCGAGTCCCATAGTCCCCCCAGCCCTTATGCGGTGCATGAGTGTTTCGGATCCACCGGGCGTGAGGCGACAATAAACAAAACCTGCATTACTGGGAATGTTCGAAACAGTTCAGGCAGGTTAGATTTGACAGGCTTCCTGGTCCGAGGAACCGTTAAGCGAACAACCTTTTGTCTGTCTTGGGTTTACGGCATGTCACCCACTACCCGTTAAGCCACGTTAAGCGCTACTATAGCGCCGATGGCAACGGGACAGCATTCTGTAACGGCCCATAAGCTCAGCGCCGAACAAGCTAACTTAGTTCGGTGCGCGCTCGAGTCTGTGATTTCGAGCGATGCGTTCGCTCCAAGCAAGCGTTGCCAGGACTTTCTCAGACTGGTCGTCGAACACGCTTTGGCGGGTGACCTGGACTCTCTGAGTGAGCGAATGATCGGCGCCGAAATGTTTCGTAGGCCGGTCGATTACGATACCTCAAACGACGCGGTCGTCCGGGTGCGAGCGACCGAAGTTCGCAAAAGGCTTGCACAATATTATAGAGAGGCTGCACAGACTCCAGTTGTCCGTATCGATCTTCTGCCTGGGTCGTACGTGCCCGAGTTCAATTGGTCGTCACCGGGAAGAGTTGCCGATCAGGTTACAACTCCTGTCCCTTCCCAGGCGATTGCTTCGCGATCGCGGCGTACGTTATGGCTGGCTGTTAGTGCGGTGCTAGTTTGCGTCAGTTGGCTTGCCATAATTTGGCCGCAGTCTCGTACTAAAGTTCAGTCGAACAACACATTGCGGCTTTCGCTAGGTCTGCCCAAGGGGGTAAACCTACATCGGAACTGGCATCCCTTCGAACACATCGCGGTCTCACCGGATGGCCAGACGTTGGCCTTTGCAGCCACTGATGCTTCCGGCAGAAGCTTTTTGTAGATCAGGGCTTTGAGTTCGCCTGAAGCGCAACGGATTGAGCAGACGGAGGGCGCGCTTTTGCCTTTCTGGTCGCCGGACTCACAATTCATCGGCTTCTGGGCGGGGGCCAAGCTGAAGAAGGTTCAACGGTCGGGTGGAGTCCCTGAGGTGATCTACAGCGTACCGGAAATTGCACAAGGTGCCTGGGGACTGGACGGCACCATTCTCTTTGCCAGAGCAGTGAATAGTCCTATTCTCCGCATCTCGCCCACTGATGGAACTGTCACCCCTGTGACGTCGCTGCTTCCTGGCGAAGTCAGCCAAATGTGGGTTCAGTTTTTGCCTGACGGCAAGCATTTTATCTATTTAGCTCGTACAAGCCTGACCAGTAAAGATCCGGGAGCGAAAATCTACGCTCAGTCCCTCGATGGTGGAGATCCGACATTGCTGTTGGCTACCCAAAGTCGTGGCATAGCGGTGCCTGATTACCTGCTGTTCGCCCAGGACCAGAATCTCTTCGCGCAACGCATGAACTGGAAAGCTGCGCGAAAGGTCGGTGAACCTTTGTTGCTGGCACCCAACGTCGCGGCCTCTCCGGCATATCTCGGCACTTCCGAATTCACGGCCTCTCAAAATGGCGTGCTTATCTATGGCAGTGCAACAGGCTCCTCGTTTGATCAATTCAACTGGTACGCCCGAGACGGCGCTGTGATTGGCAGCTTCGAACCGGTAATCGATTTTCAGCAATTCACGCTTTCCCCTGATGGGAAGCACTTGGCACTGAATTCGTTTCACCAGCATGCCACCGGCAGTCTGTGGCTCATAGACCTGGCGAGCAATACTACGACTCCTCTGACGACTGATCCCCACGCACAGTCGGACCCCGTTTGGTCTCCAGAATCGCGTTATGTTGCATTCAACCTTCTTCCCAACGGTGGATCCGATCCGCCGTTCCTAGTACAGAAGATTGAAATCGGAACTCAGCAATCACAGCCGATCTATGGGGACCATGAAAGGCACTGGGTCGAAGACTGGTCCCCGGACGGTAGCTTCCTGCTGACGCACGACACAAAAACATTTTCGATAATACCTGTCACAGGCAATAGCAAGCCTAAGGCACTCTATTCATCAAGCTCCGTGAAAGATGAATTTCACCTGTCTCCCGACGGGCAGCTAATCGCTTACGGGGACAACCGCACCGGCACATGGGAAGTTTTTGTGGCCTCATTTCCGTCGTTTCACGATATCAAACAGGTTTCGATGGCAGGCGGCGTCCAGCCGCGTTGGCGCGGAGACGGCAAAGAACTCTTCTTCATCGATCCCCAAGGAAAAATGATGTCGGCCACCGTGGAGCGCGGCGCGGCTCCCAAAATAGGAATCCCAAGAAAGCTATTCGACACGGGACTTGTGCCAGACCCTACCGTCAATCAGTATGCGGTCACCGAGGATGGACTTAAGTTTCTGGTGTTAGAACCTCGCAAGGGTTTTCTCGAAACCTATTCTGTGGTCCTTAACTGGCGCGCGACCGTCAACTAGCGCGTTGGAAAGGCGGCGCGCCATGTCCACACCAAAGTTAGCGTTCCACGCCCTATGGAATCGAAAATAATGTAAGTTCTTTTGAAATCTGGTGGACGAGAGGGGATTCGAACCCCCGACTTCCTCGTTGCGAACAGTGGGGAAAATAAGCTAAGGCAAGGCGCCACAATCACTTAGCTATTTTCACGGGGCCCTTAATTGGCAAGTCTGGCAAGCCGGTTTTCTCTTACTCTTTTCACTGCAGTTCGACGGTGAGAAGCCGGATAAAATCACGCGCGGTGCCTGTGCCTGTAACGACGACAAAGTCATTTTCGAGATTGCTTTCCGCGCCTTGAGAGAAGTCTATGCGGGGCTGGCGGCCAGAACACTTTCTGGGAAGCAGGTTCTAACATTTGGGTAGTCGCGGTGCCGGCCGTTTCGATGTCGGCCGGGGAAGACGATGCATTCCCATTTCGGACAGCAGT
>DATEPX010000072.1:0-5638 GCA_035272945.1 Terriglobales bacterium | reverse complement strand
CTGTTGCTGGAGTCCAGCAACCACGAATATCCATTTGCGGAGGCACCTTATGCCATTAGGACTGCCATGGCAGCCATCGTTCTCATCGTACTGGCGATCCTCTCGGGCACTAAGTTCAGCACGTTCATCTACTTCCAGTTCTGAGGCTATCGCCCTGCGCTACGTCAAGATCCTGGTAGGCATTTGCGCCCTCCTCATCATCGCTCTTGAAGTGTGCTCCGTTTATCTGTTGAAGAACTATTCGGTGACTTTTGCTCGCGTGTCGCGGCAATACGCGGAAGCCGTGAAGGTGCGTCCAGCCGCAGCGGGAGAACCAACCTCCGTTCTTATGGTGGGGAATTCTTTGCTTCTGAATGGCGTCGATGTCGGCCGGCTCCGACAGTTGACGTCCGGAAGCATGCGGATTTACCCAATCTTCCTGGAGGGAACGGGCTACTACGACTGGCTGTATGGGCTTCGCCGCCTGTTTCGCCAGGGAGCCAGACCTCAGATCGTCGTGGTTGGTCTGGAAGTGAATAGTTCTCTCGTCAATGGCGTATGGGAGGAGTCGCCCATGATGCTGTTCGACGCCAAGGACATCCTCGACGTAGCATCCGACCTGGGACTGGATCACACAGCGACAAGCGACGTTCTACTGTCACATGTGAGCGCGTTTTGGGGGATGCGCACGTTCTTTCGCAGACGAGTCCTCCGAGGCATGGTTCCGGGTTATGAGAACCTTTTCCCCTTCGTCCGCTCCGATCAAAGCGCCTCGGATGACCCGGAGCTTGAAGCGGTTCTGAAATCCCGGCTGCAGAACCTCCGTGAGCTATGCGCGGAGCATGGCGCCAAACTGATTGTGGTGATTCCACCGACTCCGTCTTCGGAAATCGCGGTTCGCCGCATGGCTCTGGCGGCGCAGAAAGCCGGAGTGGAGGCATTGGTGCCCATCGATCCTACGGCGCTTTCGGCAAGGTTCTACCAGACAGATCACGTCCATCTCAATCCC
This sequence comes from Terriglobales bacterium, assembly GCA_035272945.1. Classification (GTDB taxonomy): domain Bacteria; phylum Acidobacteriota; class Terriglobia; order Terriglobales; family Acidobacteriaceae; genus Gp1-AA122. The sequence goes on along the minus strand of DATEPX010000072.1, from coordinate 4,650 downwards.
AACGGCGCGCTACGCTTCACGTCCGCTTTGGCGATGGACCTCTGTAAGACGATTCCGGCTGCACCGAATCGTACGTCATAAACCAGGAGGCAAACATGTCCGAGACCGAATATGGTGTAAGCCCTATTCCTACGTGTAGCTCTCCACAGGCTTACTGCCCCCGTTCACGCCAACCCGTCAGGCGGGACAAAATAAGGAATCCGGCGAATGCTCTGCTGCCTGCAGGCTTCGGAATGACAATTGGTTGGGCTTAGCCGGATCGCTAGCCGTCGGCGTAAGAAGGTTGCAACCGATCACTCCTTAGTAACCCAACAGAGCCGATTCTGAGGGCCTTAGTTATGCAATCTGTCGCATTAAGCACGCCTCCGAAACCGCTCGTCAGCGAGCGCATTGACACTTGCGGGGGAGCCTTGGTCACTGGCGCCGACTATCGAGGGCTGGGCATCGTTCGCAGCCTGGGCCGCCGGGGGATACCGGTTTGGGTGATGAAGCAGGATGGGCTAATGCTAGGCGCAGCCTCGCGCTACGCTTCTCGCAGCTTGTCTTCTCCGTCTTCGGACGACGGCCGCAAACTGCTCGATTTTCTCGTCGACTTGGCCGTCAAAGAAGGAGTAGCAGGATGGGCAGTCTTCCCGACATCGGATGAAACCGTAACGCTTATCGCGCGTCATCATCAGTTGCTTTCCGAATACTATCGCCTGACCACGCCACCTTGGAGAGTGTTGCGTTGGGGTTGTGACAAGCGCCTGTTGTATCGTCTCGCGCAGGATCTCGGGGTAGATCGGCCCTGGACATTCTGTCCTCGCAATCGCGATGAGCTGGCGGCTCTGGAGTGTCCATTTCCGGTGATTCTCAAGCCGGCCATGAGGTTGGGATTCAACCGTCTCACCCGCGACAAAGCCTGGCGTGTCGAAAATCGTGCATCGTTGCTGGCGCGCTACGACGAGGCCTGTAAGCTGCTCGCTCCTGAGATGCTGATGGTTCAGGAACTCCTGCCAGGAGGCGGCGAGTCGCAGTTCTCCTACGCTACTCTTTGTCGGGATGGGGTTCCGTTAGCCTCGGTTGTAGCCAGGCGCACTCGGCAATTCCCAATGGATTTCGGCCGGTTCAGCACGTACGTCGAGACGATTGAAGAACCTCGGTTGGTTGAGCCCTCCGTTCGGTTACTGTCAGCCATGGCCTTCACCGGACTGGTCGAAGTGGAGTTCAAGAGAGATCCGCGCGACGGCAAGTTCAAAGTTCTCGATGTGAATCCTCGCGTATGGGGTTGGCACACGCTGTGCGGGCGTGCGGGAGTCGACTTCCCTCACCTCGCGTGGCGGCTCGCGAGAGGCGAACCCGTACCAGACGTGCGGGCGCGGGCAGGCGAGCGCTGGGTCCGTATGGGTGCTGACCTATCCGTTGCAATTCAGGAAATCCTGGGCGGACGACTCTCGTTGCGAACTTATCTAAAGTCGCTTCAAGGTTCTTTGGAATGCTCCATGTTCGCCTGGGATGATCCCATGCCAGGACTGCTCGGCTTGCCACTGGTTGTCGCCACGTTGGGCAAGCGGGTCCTCAGCGGAAAAGCGGCTTAGTCCTACCTTCCTCCCAACAGGACTTGGTGAAACAGAACTCGCAGCATCTTGCAAAAGTTACAGTTCCGTAAACCATCGATAGAGGAGTTTGGAGATGAAGGTTGAAGAGTCTGCACCGCCGTCAACCGCAAGCCCGACGCTGTCGAAGACCGAACGAAGTCGAGTAGCCGGCAGGAGAGGAAGAATTTGGATTGACTTGGACAATTCGCCCCACGTCCCGTTGTTTGCTCCAATCATTGAGGAGCTTGAGAGACGCAACTATTCAGTAGTCGTCACCGCGCGCGATTGTTTTCAGGTGCGCGAGCTAGCCGACCTCTTTCGTTTGAATTACAAACTTATCGGCCAGCACTCTGGCAAGAACACGATTCGTAAGATCGCGGGATTGTGTTTTCGTGCCTTACGGCTGATTCCCGTCGCCCTGCGCGAAAGGCCCTATCTGGCCGTCGCTGTCTGCTCGCGTTCTCAGTTGATTGTATCCACGCTGTTAGGAATCCCCTCTTTATTTATGGGGGATTACGAGTTTGCAACCGGCTGGGCGCTTATCCGTCCCACCTGGCTGTTGTGTCCGGAGGTGATCCCCAACGATGCCATCCGACTGGATCCGAGCCGGATTATGAAATACCAAGGCATCAAGGAAGATATCTACGTACCGCGGTTCGTTCCCGACCCCAGCATCAGATCGGAACTCGGGCTGGAAGAGCAGGATGTGGTAGCTACCATTCGTCCGCCCGCGAGTGAGGCGCACTATCACAATCCGCAGAGTGACGAGCTCTTCTCAGCAACGGTTGAGTTTCTAGCCAAGTCCCCGAACGTGAAGCTAGTCGCGCTCCCTCGAAATGAGAAGCAGGCCGTTGAGTTAAGGAATCGCTGGCCCGATCTATTCCTCGATGGCAGGATGCTCATTCCCGCGCAGGTCGTAAATGGCCTTAATCTGATTTGGAATTCCGACTTCGTGATCAGTGCGGGCGGTACGATGAACCGGGAGGCTGCGGCACTAGGCGTGCCGGTTTACAGCGTATTCCGTGGCAAGATTGGCGCTGTTGATCAGTATCTCGCCAGGCGTGGCCGGCTTGTACTCCTTGAAAGCCTCGAGGATGTCGAGACGAAAATTGTAGTAGCCCGGCGCCAGCGCCCCGAAAGGCCTGGCGAACTTGCGGATACGATTTTGAACCGCGTGGTCGAGCAGATAATCACCTTAGCAGATGCGAAACACCCTTCGAACACCTACGACGGTATCGGTCTGAATAAGTTTGCCTCCGTGGTCAGGGAGCGGGGCAGGGAATTCGGCAGCTCCGAGTCCACAAAATGAGAGCTCCGATGGTTCCTGGCGCTCCCGCCAAACTGCACAAAAGACGTAGGCATCATTCCTGCCGTTAAGCAGCAGAATCACAAGTCACCCGCGATGTCCTCACAGATCCAAGAACACTCAGCCGAGTCGGCGCCGCCCAGCATCAGCGTCCCGGTTCATGAACCCCGGCGGGATGCTGTGAATTCGGCTTTCCTCGATTACTACCGTTGTCCGGAAAACTTTGCGGATCTCATCTTAAGCAGAGATCTGTCTGCGAATAGAGGTTTTTTCCAGTTTGGCCGGGATGCGATTTGCTACGGACAGTCGTCCAGAGGTTCACTCGCCAAGCGCGCCACGGACGAACTGTACGATACAGAGACGGATGTCGTCGCCGACCAGAACACGCTTCGGCTCCCGTTTAACCCCTCAGAAATCGTCGCGAACCTGCGCTATGAGCGCTATGTGTCATCCTGCAACGGCGGGGGGGTACGCGGTTCCATTCTGCGGAAATCATATTACCTAGTAAGGCCACTCTTGCCGGTCTCCGTACGGAAGCACCTGCAGCGAATCCAGCTGAGAGATTGGCATGAAATCCCTTTCCCCAACTGGCCTGTCGACCTGACAGTGGAGCGCATCCTTGCGAAGCTGTTAGTGCTGTTGCTGAAGACTGGGTCCACGGACAAGATTCCGTTCATCTGGTTTTGGCCGGACGGATCTCCAAGCTGCGCCATCATGACGCACGATGTAGAAACACTGTCCGGCCGGAACTTCTGCTCAGAACTAATGGACTTGGACGATGCGTACGGGGTCAAGTCCTCTTTCCAAGTTATTCCTGAAAACCGATACCCGGTGGCGCAGTCTTTTCTCGACAGAATTCGCCACCGTGAGTTTGAAATCAATGTTCATGATTTGAATCACGATGGCCATCTGTTCAGGAACCGGGAGCTATTTCTGCGCCGCGCCGAGCAAATCAACCGTTACGGCAAAGCGTATGGAGCTTTGGGCTTTCGTTCCGGCGCTCTTTATCACAACCTCGACTGGTACGACGCGCTGAATTTTTCCTATGACATGTCGGTTGCGTCAGTGGGGCACTTGGAGGCGCAAAGAGGCGGTTGTTCTTCGGTAATGCCCTTTTTTGTCGGCGACATTCTCGAATTGCCCGTCACAACGACGCAGGACTACTCCCTGTTTCATGTTCTTAACCAGTATTCGACCGATCTCTGGAAGCGCCAGATTGCCCTGATTATGAAGAACCATGGGATGATCAGCTTCATTGTTCATCCAGACTACGTCATGGAACGCCGAGCTCGGGATATATACGAGTTGCTGCTGGCCCATCTCGCTGATTTGCGCTCGGAAGGAAAGGTCTGGATCGCCCGCCCGGGAGAGGTCAATCAATGGTGGCGAGCGCGAAGCCAGATGAGGCTGGTACTCCAAGGCGACCAATGGGTCATCGAAGGACCGCAAAAGGATAGGGCGCGAATCGCCTATGCTGTCCTTGAGGGAGACTCGTTGCGCTACCAGGTACAACCTCGGGAGCATGAGGTGCCCCAAGGTGAGGAGCACCCGGCAGACGCTGCACCGGAGCCACAGCGGGACAAAACTGCGGCGTGACTTGGCGAATTGGCCAAAGCCGTTGCTGGAGCAGGGTTCAGAAAGCGTTCAGCACCGAACTCTTCGTCGAACCGACCACCAAGGGCCCCAGGTAGATCGTCGAATTCCAGGTCGCGTGCCAGCGATAGTTCGCCAGGGTCAGCGACGTATAGCTCGGGTTCACATAGCCTG
>DATEPX010000071.1:0-3482 GCA_035272945.1 Terriglobales bacterium | reverse complement strand
GAACATCATCAGTCCGGGCGCCTGCGACGACAGCGTCCTCAGCGGGCTACCGCCCCAGGTGTTCCAGATGATCAAGGATTGGCACGAGAGCGGCTGGACGCCCATGAGGCGCCTCGGCCTGCCAGCCGACGTCGGCAACGCTGTGGTTCTCCTCTGCACTGACCAGGCGAGCTTCATCACCGGCCAGCTGCTGTACGTTGATGGCGGCGCTTCCGCGATGGAGCCAGTCTTCCCGTTGGCCATCCAAGGCATCAAGTAGCGATCGAGGCGTTGCGCTGATCATGCTGGGCGCGAAGGACCAGCGCCGTGAGATGTGGCGATCAGTGATGGCGCCCGAACACGCCCGCTCATGCACCTGCATTCCGCGATCCCGGTCCTCACCGTGATGAACTTTCACCACGGGCTGCTAGAGGGAGCTATTTCCCGCACGAGGTCCATCCATTCGCGGTTGCTCCAATCCTCGCGCGGCTCAGCGGCTGCCCGGGCGAACGTCCATAGTCGAAGGCGTTCATAGTCAACACAAAGCAAGTCGGCAAGCCTTCTGATCGTTACATCTGGACGCGATTGCAGTCTCGCACCGCAATTGAACAGATGTTGGGTCGCGTTGTAGGCGGGATCTCCCACGAACGGGCTTGGGATCGATTACCAGCCTGGGTTCGCGTTCGGAGCGAAGCACATTGCCTGCATGTAGGTCGGTCGCCAGCAAGAAAACTGAGCGACGACCCTCTCTCTATCGCGGAACAGGGAATGCTCGATTTCAAGTCGGATCACGGGCGGAAGCCATTGGAACGTGCTTTCAGTTTCCCAATTGCCGACCACGCGGGAGTTATCGCGAGGCGGCTCGAATCGAAACGCCGAGCGTGCCAGATTGACGCGAAACGAGGCAGCTGGGTATACAATGCCGACCGCTAGGGAACTCAAAATGGAAATCCCTGCTAGAGATCCAGCATTACCCGATTTCGAAACGGCGCCGCCAGACGGGGACTTCGACGGTAGGCCGTTCTGCTTTCGGGCCAAATTTTGAGGAGGAAACATGTACCGACGCATTTCGCTACGGGCAGTGACCGTGGTTCTGCTGTTCGCAGGTATCAGTTCCGCAGAAACCCCCAACCGCGTCACCATTCTGTACGATTCGTTCGGTAAGGCTCCCGCCCTGACCCTGGATTGGGGTTTCGCGGCCCTGGTCGAATATGGTGGCAAACGCATCCTGTTCGACACCGGCAACAACGCCAAGATCTTCGAACACAACGTGAAGGCACTGGGCGTCGATCTGCAGAAGATCGACTTCGTGGTCATCTCGCACCGCCACGCCGACCACACCAGCGGCATCACCTACTTATTGTCAGTCAATCCCAACGTCACGATCTACGTTCCCGACGAGCCTTGGGGACTGTTCGCGCGCGGCGTGAAGAACGATTTTTACCGCAAGGACCCCTCGCTGCCAGCGGACATGCGGTATTACGGCGGCCACCCCCCGGAGGTCCTGGAAGCGGGCACACCGTGGCCTGGCGCCAACTTCGTCCCGGTCAGCCAGAAGTCCGAGGTGGCTCCTGGGCTGTTCATCCTCCCCGGCGCTTCCACCACTCCGGGCACGCTAGAGCTGAAGGAGTTGTCACTAGCCATCAAGAGTCCGCAAGGGGTGATCCTGATCGTGGGCTGCTCGCATCCCGGAGTGGAGCACATCCTGCAGGAGACCAGCGCGATTGATCCGCACGTGCACATCTTGTTTGGAGGGCTGCACCAGATTCAGAAGCCCGATCCCGAGGTCGAGCGCATTGCTACGGTGCTGCACGATCAGTACAAGATCGATCTCGTCGCGCCCGGACACTGCACGGGCGAGCCGGAATTTGCTGCCCTGAAGAAGACTTTCGGCGATCACTACGTGTACGCAGGGGTGGGCACAGTCGTCGAGCTGTCGCGTGCCCAGGTTGCTTCATCAACGAGCAGTGGCGGGCGATAAGCACAACCCGAACTTATAGGTCTCGAAGGGTTTCCCAATGCTTCTGGATGGTCCATGAGAGATTCTGGGTGGGTGACGGGCAAGCGGGAAGTAATGTCAAGGTAAGGTTTGCCGACGGGTTCAAATCCCGTCGGGGACGCCAAGCCCTCAGTTAATTGTGAACGACTTACCGTTTGCGTTCGCCGCAGAACGCCGCAAAAAGACTTCAGTCGTGCGTTCTACAGCGCGTCTTTGGTCCTCGGGGACCACGTGCGCGTAACGCTGAAGCATGCTGAGATCGGCATGACCTAGTTGCTCCTGCACTACGCGCGGATTCGTACCTGCCCGCATCAACGCCGTACCCAGGCCGTGCCGGAAAGCATGGAACCCGCCTCGCGCAATTCCCAGCCGTTCGCGGATCGGGTGCAGAATGTCCCGACGCACGTAACAACTGGTGATCGGCCGGCCTTTCGCGTTGGCGAACAACAAGCCCAACGGATTGGACCGCCATCGCGGTTGATAGTGTTCCAGCATCTCCACCAGCACCGGCGGCAGTGGCAGGTCACGGATACTCGCCTTCGACTTCGCCGTGAGCAACTTTCCCTGCCAGTTACTTTGCCGCACCCGGAGCACATCAGCATCTAGGTCGAGGTGCTCCCAGGCGACGCCAACCGCTTCGCCAGTGCGCAAGCCCAGATACGCCATGAACGCGAAAATCCCCGCCCCTTTGCAAAAAAGTCGGCAGCACTCCGCAAGAAATTCGGAAAGGAATACTACTCCACGCAGCAACTGCGGTACTCGTATTCGGTTTTTCGCAACGCGCGCAAACTCGGGTTCTCGTTTTGAAGTGTACTGGTCAAAATTGACCATCTTGCTGCTGAGTAAACACGCATTATGTAGCCATGAAAGTCACCGAGAAACAAGCACTGGCGGTGCGGTGCCCCACTTGTGGCGCTAAGCCGGGAGAGAAATGCGAGCTCAGTACCGGGCAGCCGCGCACTGACTCCCATCGAGATCGGCGCCTGGCGGCTTCAGACAAGTAACTCTCCGCGCAACCACGGAATCAGCTCAGTTCAGTGCGTGCAGACTAAACCTCGCTGTGATGCTTCGCGCATCGTTTGTCTGCACTATCGATCCAGTACCGTACTTTGGGATTACAATTGAGGATGATGAGTTCTGTTGCGGCATCCAAAAAGAACCGCAAGTTTAACCCTAGCACCTTCCTCGCGACAATTGGCCAGGGCAGGAAGAGCCTGACCGTTGTCAAGAAGGAAAGGATCTTCACCCAAGGGGATGCGGCGGACGCTGTCTTCTATATCCAAAAAGGCAAAGTGCGACTCACTGTCGTATCCAAGACCGGCAAGGAAGCCACGATCGGCATATTGAGCGAGGGGAATTTTTTTGGCGAAGGCTCGCTGGCCGGTCAGGCTCTCCGTATGGGATCCGCAGCTGCCATGACAGACTGCGATCTTCTGCGGATCGAGAAGAAGGCGATGATGGACGCGCTTCATCGGGAACACGCTTTTTCCGATATGTTTGTGGC
>DATEPX010000070.1:0-8598 GCA_035272945.1 Terriglobales bacterium | reverse complement strand
GAAATGGTTGACGATTCGCTTTCAGAACATGAAATCAAACAACGGGGACTGTTTCAATCTGATGTCGTGCGCTCATTTATTACGGAGCACCACGATGGCGGCCAGGACTGGTCAGTGCAAATCTGGCAGTTCCTGACCCTCGAACTCTGGATGCAGAATTTCATCGATAATGCCAAGCGGATGCCAGCAGACATTTCCCAAGAAGCGGCCACAGCATGAAACAAGTTCTCCAGCAGGTGCTGACCGGCGAGGTTTCTGTAGCGGAAGTCCCCGCACCGCAGTTGCTGCCGGGTTGCGTGTTAGTGCGTATCGCGGCGTCTCTCATCTCCGCTGGGACCGAGCGCGCCGCCTCCGAATTCGCCGGCAAGAGCTTGCTTAAGAAGGCCGTGGCACGTCCGGATCTCGTGCGTGACGTGATCAGCAAACTGCGGCGTGATGGTTTAATGTCGGCCGTGCAGGCCGTTCGCAGCCGTTTGGACCAACCGCTGGCGCCAGGCTACAGCAGTGCAGGAACGGTAGTCGGCGTCGGAGAGGGTGTAACCGACCTCCATGTCGGGGATCGGGTGGCCTGCGCAGGTGCTGGTTACGCTGTCCATGCCGAGATCGCGTGTATTCCGCGCTTGCTGGTTTCGAAAATTCCGGAATCCTCCCCTGTTACTTTCGATCAGGCTGCATTCGCGACAGTGGGCGCTGTTGCTCTACACGGGATCCGCACCGCCGATGTGAAACTCGGTGACCTGGTAGCCGTCATCGGTCTGGGCTTGCTCGGCCAGCTCACAGTTCAAATACTGAACGCTGCCAGCTGTCGGGTGTTAGGCATGGATATTGTTCCGGAACGCGCAGAACTTGCTTCACGGCATGGAGCGGAAGCAGCGACTTCGTCGCCTTCCGAATTTCGTGATCTGTGTTTTCAGAATTCTTCACGCGCCGGCGTGGACGCGGTTCTGATCACAGCGGAAACGGCGAGCAGCGAGCCGGTCAATCTCGCTGGAGAGATCGCTCGTGACCGGGCTACCGTGGTCGCAGTCGGCACAGTTGGCATGGACATCGAGCGTCCAACCTACTATCGCAAAGAACTCGACTTTCGCATCTCGCGTTCTTATGGTCCGGGCCGCTACGATACGGCCTTCGAACAGAAAGGCCGCGATTATCCCATCGGCTACGTGCGTTGGACCGAGACGCGCAACATGGATGCGTTCCTCCGTTTTCTTGCCGGCGGCAAACTGGAGGTACAATCGCTAATTACCCATCGTTTCCCAATCGAGAGCGCCCGGAGTGCTTATGAATTGATTGCGGGCAGGACCGGCGAACCCTTTCTCGGAGTGCTGATTACCTATCCCGAGCGGCCCGATGAGAGCCAGGTTCTGGACCTGCGCCAGAATGCCCATGTCCCGGCCCCGCAGGAATCCATCAGTGTTGGATTACTTGGGTCCGGAACCTTTGCGATTGGCGTGCTGCTTCCCGCGATGAAGCGCGTGGAGGGTGTCAATCTGATTAGCGTTTGTTCGGCAACTGGTTCCAGCAGCCGCCATGCCGCCGAGAAATTTGGATTCCAGTATTGCACGACTGATGAAAACGAAGTTCTGGGCGACGCCCGCGTCAATACGGTCGTGATTTCGACTCGTCATCATCTGCATTCCAGGCAGGTGCTGGCGGCCTTGCGTGCCGGGAAAAATGTTTTTTGCGAGAAGCCGCTTTGTCTGCGGGAAGAAGAGCTGGCAGATATCATTCGCGCTAGCAACCGTCATCAGGACCACCGGTTGATGGTCGGCTTTAACCGCCGCTTTGCCCCGATGGCGGCGCAGATGAAATCCTTTCTGGCGCAACCAGTCGAACCTCTGGCGATGCATTACCGGCTTAATGCCGGATATCTTCCAGCTGACCATTGGGTAAGTGATCCCGAGCAAGGCGGTGGACGCATTCTTGGCGAGGTCTGTCATTTTGTGGACTTCCTCATGTTCCTCGCCGGCTCCTCTCCTGTGGAAGTGCAGGCGAGCAGTCTCGCCAATCCCTGCCAGTACAACGATGACAACGTGATTGTCTCTTTGCGCTTCGCCAATGGATCACAGGGCACGATCAGCTATCTGGCCAACGGAGACCGGGCATATTCCAAAGAGCGCGTGGAAGTTTTTGGTGGAGGCGCGGTTGCGGTGCTTGATGACTTCCGCCGTTTGGAATTGGTCCGGCATGGCAGGAAGAAAGTCATTCGATCTCTGTTGCGCCAGGACAAAGGGCACCGGGCCGAGTGGGCAGCGTTTGCGCATTCCATCCAGGCCGGCGAAGCGTCGCCGATTCCGCTTGATCAACTGGTGGCCGCCACGCTGGCTACCTTGCGCATCCGGGATTCGCTAGCGTTAGGGCAGCCAATGTCCACCGATGCTGCCGCTTTTGCCGCTTCCGCTTTGCACTCCGCGAGCTCCGACTGAACCCATGTTGATTTTGGGCCTGAACATGTTTCACGCTGACGCCTCGGCCGCGATTGTCCACGATGGAGACGTCGTCTTCGCGATGGCGGAAGAACGCTTGAATCGCCGCAAACATTTTGGCGGATTTCCAGTAATGGCGGTGAAGGCTTGCCTAGACGCAGTCGGAGCCAACATCTCTGATATCGATCACGTCGCTGTTGGAGCGAGCAGCGATGCGAACCGGCTCCAAAAAATTCAGTATGCCTTGGCCAATCCCGCGGAAGTTTTCAATTTCATCAAGCTTCGTCAGCGCAAAGGGAGCATGCGGGATCTCCGCAAACTGCTCGCCGGTGCCCTGGATTTAGATGTCAAGAAACTGCAGTTTCAGGAACACCATCATGAGCATCATATCGCGCACATCGCCAGCGCTTATTACTGCTCGCCTTGGGAGAAAGCCGCGGGCTTCAGCTATGACGGCTCCGGCGATTTCGTTTCCACCATGATGGCGCGCTGCGAAGGGAACGATATCGAAGTTATCGACCGCATCTTTTTGCCCCACTCTCTGGGCAACTTCTACACCATGATTTGCGAATTCATCGGCTTCAAAGAGTATGGCGACGAAGGCAAAGCCATGGGCCTCGCTCCTTATGGCAAAAACACGTATTGCCCAAAGCTTCGCGAACTAGTCAAGGTGAAGAATGGCGGTTTTCTACTCGATCTCAGTTATTTCAAGCCGCTGGGCAGCAACCCAGGTATGGAAATCACGCCAGATGGCGCTGTTAAGCTGCCCCGCCATTTTTCCGACCGCATGGTGAAGGCATTTGGAGAGCCCCGAATGCCCCACGGCGAAGTTAGCCAGCGTGATATGGATCTCGCCTACTCCATGCAGCGCCGGTTTGAAGAAGTCTTCTTCCATCTGCTGAACCAACTACACCTCCAGGTCCCTTGCGGCGATCTGGTGATGGCCGGTGGTTGTGCTCTGAATAGCGTAGCCAATGGAAAGTTGTTTTCTTCGACTCCCTTCCGACGAACCTGGATTCAGCCGGCTGCCGGAGACGAGGGCCTGGCCATCGGCGCGGCGTTGCATACGTACCACTCGGTCCTGAAGCAGCCCCGACGTTATCAAATGCAAAATGCCTACCTTGGCCCGGAATTCTCTGAGTCATGCATGGAAGGCTCTCTCAAGAAAGCTAAGTTGCGCTACCGCAAGTTAGAGCGCGAGCCGCTGCTCGAGACCGTTGCCGGCCAAATAGCTGCTGGCGGCGTAGTGGGCTGGTTTCAAGGACGAATGGAGTGGGGGCCCCGCGCCTTGGGAAATCGTTCCATCCTTGCCCATCCCGGCCTTCCTGATATGAAAGATGTGCTCAACGCCCGCATCAAGCAGCGTGAATGGTTTCGGCCTTTCGCGCCTTCAATTCTTGCGGAATATCAGGATGAATATTTCGAGCACGATCACCCTTCCCCGCACATGCTGCATGTCTACAAAATCCGCCCTGAAAAACGAAAGCAACTGTGTGCCGTCACCCATATTGACGACACCGGACGTCTGCAAACTGTTGCCCGACAACAGAATCCTCTCTACTACGACCTGATTAAGGCGTTCCAGTGCAAGACCGGAATTCCTCTTGTGTTAAACACCAGTTTCAACGAGAATGAGCCGATCGTTTGCGCCCCCGGCGAAGCCATCGACTGCTTCAGGCGAACGCACATGGACGTACTGGCCCTCGGCCCCTTCCTTGCTCTGAAGTCAGAGAACTGACATGGCAACTCCGCGACCTACCGTCGTCGGGTTTCCCGAGGCAGACAAGTGGGCGATGGTTCGGCTCGCGGCATTTCCGCGCTTTCGAGTTCTCACCTGGGATGGTGACGTCCTCTACGCTTCCCACGCTTACACCCTGCTGCGTGCGAAAATTACCGCCCCCAGCGTCGAGTGGGAAATTGTTGGCTACTTCCGGCCCACCTGGTGGAGAAATCTTACTGTCACCTCGCGCCTATCCTCCCGTCTCTTCCGCGATGGATTTCATGCCCTTGCCGTGCTTCCCTCGGGTCACTTCGTGGCAGCGGTTCCGGGAGCCATCATTTCCCTCGCTCCCGGCGAGACGGAGTTCCGAATTTCTCATGATGTCGTGCGCGGCACGCGGCCGCTGCACATCACCGCAGCTCCGGACAAGCGGCTGTTCTGGGGGGAATACTTCGACAATCCGCAGCAGGATGAAGTGCACATCTATGCGTCCGGGGACCGCGGCATGACTTGGGATGTTGCTTACACCTTCCCGAAGGGCGCCATCCGCCACGTGCACAATATTGTGTATGACGAGTTCGAGAATTGCTTGTGGATTCTGACCGGCGACAACGGCGCCGAATGCCGAATCATACGCGCCTCGTGCGATCTCAAGGAAATGGAAGTCGTCCTTTCCGGCAACCAGCAGGCGCGTGCCGTTGCGGCGGTCCCAATGAAGGACGGACTGTACTTCTCGTCGGACACGCCGGCTGAAACCAACCATGTTTACCGGCTCGATCGCCGAGGAAATCTAACTAAACTCGCTAGCTTGACCAGTTCCTCGATCTGCGGCTGCCGCGTAGGCGACACGATTTTCTTTTCCACCATGGCAGAGCCCAGCGCCATCAATTCCGAGACCGGGGTTTGCCTCTTCGGCAGCCGTGACGGACAGGAATGGCAGCGGGTCTTTGAGTGGAAGAAGGATTCCTGGCCAATGAGTTTGTTCCAGTACGGCAATGTCTTCTTGCCGGATGGCACCAATACCAGCGGCTATTTGGCGCTGACGAGCGTCGCGGTTAAACATGGCGACTTGGAGACCACCATTTGGCGCATCTGATGAGCCGTCCTGAGCAGCGATGCATGGCTCGCCCTGAGCCGCAGCGGCTATGCCTGGCCGGCGGCAGGTTCTGAAACAGAAACCTAATCGGCCGAGCGCTCAAGCCCATGCTATAGTTCCAGCGAATCCCAACAGACTCGGTCAAAATCGTGCTGGGCGAGCGTTTCCAGTATTACCGGCGCATCTTCCGTGCCTACCTGACTCCGGGTAGGAGCCATTTGGACTTCTGGCACGAGACTCCAGAAGCAAATCCCAACGCCCTTAGCAGCGAATTGGGCGAGTACTACATGGGCTTTGTCGAGAAAGCGGATTATCTCGGCCACTACGATGCCGCGGGAATCCCCATGCTCAACTACCGCGGCCGGATCGGCCTGCAGTACAACCCAATCGCGATCGCGCAGTGGGGAATGGGCAACTACAATCGGTTCCGTCGCTCACGAGATACCAAACACAGACAAAAATGTCTGACTGCCAGCGATTGGCTTCGTGACCATCTCGAACAGAATCGATCCGGCCTGTGGGTGTGGAACCACCACTTCGACTGGGAATATCGCGATACCTTGAGAGCTCCGTGGTACTCGGGCTTGGCGCAGGGCCAGGGAATCTCACTGCTGGTACGTGCCCATCGCGAAACCGGCCGACCGGAGTACTTTCATGCTGCGCAACGCGCTTTCGCCAGTTTCCTGGCTCCGATCGATGACGGCGGAGTCACTTTTACGGATGCTGCAGGCGACGTGTGGTTCGAGGAATACATTGTTAAGCCTCCTACACACATTCTGAATGGATTCATCTGGGCCGCTTGGGGAGTGTACGACTACCTTCTCGCCTCGGGCGATCCCACGGCGCGCACCCTGTTTCAACAAGCTGCGCAGACGTTGCTCAAGAACCTTTATCGCTATGACCTGGGCTTCTGGTCGCTGTATGAACAGTCCGGAACCCGCCTTAGCATGGTAGCCAGTCCGTTCTATCACCGGTTACACATCGTGCAGTTACGCGTCATGCATCAGTTGACTGGAGAAAAACAGTTTGCCGAATTCGCGGACCGCTGGGAAAGTTATGGCCGCAGCCGCGCCAAACGTACCCGCGCTCTCTGCTACAAGAGCGCTTTCAAGCTCTGTTACTACTGATCGACGTGAAGATACTTTACGTATCGCAGTATTTCTCGCCAGAGACGGGAGCGCCGGCCGCGCGTGCCGCCGAACTGGCCCAGTATTGGGTGCAGGATGGACACGAGGTCACAGTGCTGACCGGGTTCCCCAACCACCCCAACGGCATAGTGCTGCCTAATTATCGCGGCATGCTACGCCGACCCGTTATGCGTGAAGAGATTAGCGGAGTGAAAGTCGTTCGAACCTGGCTGTTTCCGTTCCCGAACCGCAAAGCGCACGAACGCATGCTGAACTACAGTTCTTTCTGCGTCTCAGCCGCAACTACCGGAATGTTTCTTCCCCGTCCCGACGTCCTGATTGCCACCTCGCCACAGCTTCTCGTTGGACTCTCTGGTTGGTGGTTGGCGCGCCTGAAGGGCGCTCCGTTCGTCTTTGAAGTGCGCGATCTCTGGCCGGAATCGCTTGTCGCCGTGGGCATGAGCAATGCCAACTCGATGCTCAGCCGTTCCCTGGGTTCAATTGCCGGATTTTTGTACCGACGCGCAGATCACGTTGTGGTCGTCACCCCGGCCTTCGAGGACTACTTGGTTCGGAGCTGGCACGTTCCCGCTGAGAAGATTTCGGTAGTCGAGAACGGCGTGAACACTGACCTATTCAGCCCACGACTCGACAATGTTCTGCGAAGCGAACTGGCTATAGACGAAAAATTCGTCGTCAGCTACATCGGCACCATGGGGATGGCGCACGGGCTTGATACGCTGGTGGAGGTCGCGACCGAACTTCGGCAAACCGCGCCCGAGGTCCTGTTCCTGATGGTCGGCGAGGGGGCCGACAAAGCTCGAATCATCCAATTCGCTGGCTCTCGCCGCCTCTCCAATATGCGCTTCATCAACCAGCAGCCCAGAGAGAAAGTCCCTGAATTCATCTCCGCCTCCGATGTTTGTTTGGTTCCCCTGAAGAAAACCGAGCTCTTCAAGACGGTTGTTCCCACCAAGATGTTGGAATTCATGTCCTGTGCACGACCGGTGATTCTCGGCGTAGATGGTCAGGCCAGAAGGATACTGGACCTAGCGGCTGCCGGCATTTTTGTGGAACCGCAGAACGCGACCGCATTGGCTCAAGCGATCAGGAAACTGGCGACGAATCCAGTGTTGCGGGAGACCCTGGGACATAACGGCCGCCGCTACGTGGTAGAGAACTTCTCGCGGCAGCAAACCGCAAAAACGTACCTCACTGTTCTGGGGAAAATTTTGAACAAAGAATCGCGCCAAACTCCGGCGGCCGCCTAAGTCTATGGTTTTATGGCTACCAGGCTGAGCGTTCCTGCCTGCACGACGACGTCAGCCGCTCGGTAGGCTGCCGACTTGCCTGCGCTGTTTGGTACGAACAGGATGTCATCGGCTCGCAGTGGCATGTCCGGCCCTTTCGACTGGAGTATCTTCTTCAGGTGGACGGGCGTTTCAACCATGCCCTCGGATGTTTTCCGGATAATTTTCGCGCCATTCAGCTTCGCCGTCTTGTTCGTGCCTCCGGCCAGGGCGACAGCTTGAAGCACGGTAAGATGATCGCTGTCCATCAGAAAGCCCGCGGGCCGGGCCACGTCACCCACCACGTAAACGATGCCTGCACGCTGCACCACGATTGTGTCACCCGGTTCGATCACTACATTGCTTTCTGGAGTTTGGGCTAGGCCCTCAGCTAGCGTCACCTTGACTGGCTGATCGGGTTTATCGCGATGGCTGATACTCACTGTTTTTCCTGCTTTATCAGTCAGTCCGCCCGCGGCTGAAATTATGTCGTAAAGCCGCTTGTCGCCAAGGATGGGATAAGCCCCGGGCCTCGTAACTTGTCCGAGCACGGTCACGGATTGCGAAGCGTACTCATTGAGGAAGATGGTTACATGCGGATTTTTCACGAACCCACCATCGGAGAGTCGCTTCTCGACGACTGCCTGGGCCTCTTCCAATGACAAGTCACCCACATGAACGTAATCGATCAGCGGAAGGTAAACATCGCCATTGCTGCTTACCCGTGCCTTGGTGGAAAGTTCCGGCACGTTGTAAACGCTGATTTCCAGCAGATCTCCTGCGCCTAACCGCAAAGTGCTCGAACTGCCCTGGTTCTTGCTGGGAAAATCAGCCGTCTGTTGCCCTTCTGCCGCTGCCGATCCAGACGGCTTTTGCGAGTCCACTGGTTTCTCTTGCGCGATTAGGGAAGAACCCAAAATGGTGCCGGCCAATACAGAAA
>DATEPX010000069.1:0-56180 GCA_035272945.1 Terriglobales bacterium | reverse complement strand
ACTCTTCCCAGATGTCCTTGCCCGTGGGATCGAAGCCCCCATGGTTCCGGGCCACGATTCTGTGCAGCTCATCCTTGGCGGCTTCGTTTTCTTCGAAGCTACGCGGTTGGTAGTTGATGAAGGAGATTGCATTCCCTTCTTTCGAGTTGTCACCCTTCAACGGGAAGAGCTCACGCATGGTGTTAAACGGCACGAAAATTCGGATGTTCGTGGCGTTCTGTTCTTCGTGCCCGATCTTGGACAGTACCCCGATCACTTCAAACCGAGCGCCGTTCAGTAGAATGCCGTTGCCCAGCGCGGGGCGTCCGGGGAACATGTTTCGTGTCATCTCGCGGCCTAGCACGCACACCCGGCGGCGCTCGGCATTGTCCTGGTCATTGATCCATCGTCCGGCCTGCAAGGGGATCGTCCGCACCTGGCTGTAGATTGGCGGGACGCCGGAGACCTGCCCGTTGGTGCTGGTGTAATCGCTGGCGCCTCGAATGTCGTCGCGCGCGATCACAGGAGAGATATTGATTGCTAGTTTTGATTCGTTTCTTATCGCGAGGTAGTCGTCGTAGGTCAAATTGAACCACTTCATGGCGCTGAAGCTGCCTTCGACTGCCGGGGCACGGCCGCCGAAAAAGAAGATGATGTTCTTGCCGAAGGTTTCAAGCTGCTTGCGGTTGCCGTTACGAAAACCTTCGCCTACTCCGACCAGCAGCAGTAGCGAGCCCACACCCCACGCGATTCCGAACATGGTGAGGAACGAGCGCAGCTTGTGCACCCAAAGGGTGCGCAACGTCTGACCGAAGGTGTCGAGCAGCATGCGCATATTGGCGGGATGAGTGGTCGGAGCGCTGCTTTAAGGAGAGACGCTCGTGAGCCAACCATCGAACAGTTGGACTCACGATCACGCGAAGGGTTAGCGGTTGAGAACGCAGCAATTCGCCCAGCGGGTTACTCTGCTCGACTTCATCACTGCGGGTGTGTTATGTCAATTGTGCTGTGAGAGTGATCCTTGTTCGCCTTACTTATTTCCGGGAGCAGCGCGTAGTTCGAGAATCCAACTGTTGTCACTGCCCGGAACCATCTCGTACGTAAGTGGCCGCGTCAAGTCCACAACTACACGCGTGGTAGGCGGAACCTGTCCGTCCATGCCCACACGCACCGCCTTCGCGCCGTCCTTACCTACGGCAATGCGGTGCTGAGGCATTACTGTCACTGTGTTCGGCAGGTCCATAACAACTCGGCCGGGCGAATCCAACTTGCTCAGTTGGGGTAAGACAGGACCGCTGAGCATCAACTCAATGGAGAGTCCTCCGGGCTTGTCGGTCACAGCCAGTTGGCGCAATTCTACGGCTGGCAGCCGGCGAATGGTTGACAGCCTTTGAGCCGTGTGATTTGCGGCGGGAGTGCGCGATAGTCTACTCGTGGGCCTGACCGTAAGGTCCGCGGGCGGATTCACAGCGCTGCTCGCTCCCTTGCCCCCACCCGTGACCGTCGCGCCAGGGGTCGACTCCGGAGCAGGCTCTGCCTGTGAGGGCTGTGCCGCCGGCGGATTCACCGCGCCCGTCCCTCCCTCCGCTCCTCCGCTGCCTGCGGCAACAGCGGGCTTTGCCTCGGGAGTAGGCTGTACTTCGGGGCTCTGCGCCACGACCGGATTCGGAGAATTTCCCTGCGCTCCGGTTGATCCAGAATCCGGCGCTACGCTCGGCTTGGACTCCGTTGACGCCGACTGGACCTCTGCAGCCTGGGAAGACGCCCTTGGCAACGCACCCTCCGACACCCGGGGAGCGGACTCGCCTTCTCCTTTCTCTTGGGCCTGGCCGCCAGGACCGGCACCTGGATTGATCGGTCTCAAACCGAGTTGCTCGGCAATCGCTTTTGCCTTCGTGTGCATGGGTTGCAAAGTGCGCAGATAAAAAACAAGATCCCATGCCTCATCCGGCTTCACGTTATCGGCAAACGACGGCATCGGCGTCCCATCGAGGCCAGTCATGAAAATCTTGTAAAGATCCCGATCGGTGGAACCGCATTTGAAGCGGGTTCCGTCGTGGAAGTTGAACGCCTTGATCGGGCGATTCTGATCATCTGTGAGCGTCTCGGCTGAAGGGCCGTTGCCCCGGCCTTCCGCGCCATGGCACTTCCAGCACTCCAGCTTCTGGAACAGGGCCTGGCCTGACTTGATCCTCTCTGCTGTCACCTCGGGCTCTGCCGGGATCTCAATCGGAGTGCCAGGCTTTTCAGTTTTCCATCGAGGCGAAAAGGTCTTGATGTACGCCACCAAGTCCCTGCGATCCTGGACGCTGGTCGGCCGCCAGGATGGCATGTTCGAGTTCACGATGCCGCGCTCGATCGTGCTCTCCAGGTCCTGGTCGGTCGGCAGCGTTCCGGTGGGGGTGGAACGGCAGCGGAAGGTCGCGGCGATGAAATTCCTGGGCTTGGGATCGATGTAGGGTCCAGTCTCGCCTTCGCCGTCGCCGAGAACCCCGTGGCATCCCACGCAATAACGCAGATAGATGCCATGGCCTCGTTGTTCTGCAGCCGTGAAGTTCCCTCTTGGAGTGTGATAGCCCGAGCCAGTTCCCGAATTCTGCCCGTGCGCAAGAACTGGTGCGAGACTTAGCAGCAAGCTGCCGAGAAGAGTCCATCTGTTTACGGTTTGCATTCGTTTGCCTCGCTCTCTTCAGAACGCAAAATCAAAACCCATGAAGTAGCTGCTGGTCCGCTGATTCAATCCTGTATCGGAGGTGTGCTTGGTCAGCTCGGTGGCGAATTCCTGGTGCCACGCGAGTCCCGCCCGGCTGTGCATGAAGGGGTAGTAGCGATAGCCCACTGTGACTACGTCGGCATTTCCAAAATCGCTGGGCGCAAATCCAGCGACCGGCTGCCTCCGCATCCGGGCCAACTCGTAGCGGGTCAGGAAAAACAATTTCGGAGAATAGGTGTAATGAGCTTCAATCGTCCCCGTGTCCCACATCGCGCCCTGCGCCCCGGCCGGAAGCGCCCCTGGATTGTTAGCCGCCACCCCCGGCAGCCCCCCATTGGCCAGAAACACGTTATCTGAGGCGCGTTGGAACACACCCGTCACATCAAAGCGTCCGAGGTAAATGCTGGCGTAAGCTCCTGCCCTGTAGAACGAGCGGTTCCCCTGGCCGGTACCGGGAATAGGTTCGCCTCCTGAGGTCAGGAAGAACGTCGGTCGCATGCCCGATAAGAAATATGCCCCGACCCGTTGCAACCCAAGATTCCCAGCCATGAAACCTTGACTGACATGGACGTAGCCGTCGTAACTGCGGCCTCCTGCCAATCCCAGGTTGCCGTTGGTGCTGCTGACCATGGAAAGCGCAAAGCGGGTATGGTCATCCAGAGAGTGGCCCATCAATTCCACTCCCAGCTGGTTCTCGCCGAAGGTGAAATCATTGGTGTCGCCGAGGGGAACGAAGTGAAAGTACAGATATGAGCCGCCCACATTGGAAAAGCTCATCATTCGTTTTTCTGATAGCGGCCCATCCAGCTCAAATTTGCCAAACTTCACGTTTAGCCAGGGCGAGCCGTGTAGGTTGTCGAATCGAACGTTGGCTGATTCGAAGCCCACCGTGCCGCTGTCTGACTCGATCGAGGGAACCAACAAGAAAGAAATATTCTTAGCCAGCGTCCCACCGGTTAGAATGTCAATGCCCGTGAGGTCAAAACCAGACGTATTGATGGTCTTATCGATCGGTAGGCCGGTCGGATCTGCAGGATTGTCCACCGTCTGGTGGCCGGCACTCTCATAATGCCAGTGCGGCGTGACCCGCATCGCGATCGGCCAATAGGACGGATTCTGCCAGATCGGCTCATCCCTATCGTTCATCAACTGGTAACCGTTGTCCTTGAAGGTCTGACCGAAGCTGTTCAGTTTCGGCCAAGCTTCGTGGCATGCTGAACACGGCAGCCCGTACTTGCGGGCGAAGGCCGGAATAGCAACTGCATTTCTTAAGGACCCAACGACCACGAACGCCAACAGAATCGCAGCCCAAACGCTTCTCGGAAACCGTAAAGCCATCCTGTACGCTCCTGAGAAGAATCACCTTATGTTTCTGACTGTGCCGCGCGCACGCTCGGCGCGGGCTTGCCACAATCCTTTGGCAATTCTTCTGCGTTATCAGTCATTCAGGGGAGATTTGCAGTGAACACTTGATCGATGGGACTCCGCAAGGCTCGCAAGCACTCCCTACGATCAGCGGTGTTTGCACATACTGGACACTCTGGACTTAAGATACTTTGCGCCGGCGCAATTACGATGTTCGGTATCTGTAAATTTGTTGCAAGGTAGCTGTAAAGACGTCCTTGCGAACATTACGCACTGGCTCTTCACGACGGGAGATTTCAAAATTCATGTGTCTGATGACATCCAGACGCATATCTCAACGCATATCGATAGAGCAACACAATGTCACCGCGCCTCAAATTCTGCCTGCTCTGAGTTTTTCCACAGCCGCTTCCAGTTTCCCGAACGAAGAAACAACCTTTGTCCTGCCAATCGCCTCTACCACTCGAAGATGGGTCTCAAAAAGATACTGCTTGTTTTTTCTGGGCGATATTCGTGTTGCCGATAACCTGCAGCGCGCAGGTCACGATCGCGCAGATTAGCGACACACATTTGGGTGAAAAGCGTACGCCGCACGCGCAGAGAACTTGCGCAAAACCGTCGAGCTGGTCAACGCGCGCAACGTCGACGCTGTCATTCTCACCGGCGACATTGGAAAAACCCGCAGTATCGGCAAGAGGCTAAGGCAATCCTGAAAAGCCTGAAAGCTCCGCTCTGTTCCCGGAAATCACGACGTGCATACTCATGACGTGAACCAATACCGCGCCGAGTTCGGCAAGGACTATTACCGCTTCCAGGTAAAGTCGGTGGGTATCATAGTCATCGATTCACAGCAGCTGGGTAGCTACGACAAATACGAAGCGGCGTCTCCCGCCTCTGCCTCCCGACACCCGAGCGGACTCGCAAAGAATGCTGGCGTCACTTGCTCAACAACAGCTCGCAGCGGGCCCGCATTCTGATTAGCGCACAACACATTCCGGCAGTCCGCGATAACGGCTTCCCGCCGGACAACAAGCCTTGATTAGGTGATCAGCGAACCTTATCTGTCGGACGAGCTCGATCCGCTGCCCAAGCTCGGCGTAGAGCAGACGCTGGCTGGCCACTGGCACAATGCCCGGGTTTTGTTTGCAAAGGGAATCAGCTGGCACGTGGCTCCTTCTACCTACGAGCTGGCTTCCCTGGGGCGGCGAACTGGGTTTGGCTCTGCATCGGGTTTTGCAGGACGGAAATGTGAACACAGAATTCATACCCATTCCCAATGCTCGCCCTTAGACCGGGGCGGTAAAACTCCAAATTTCTATACGCTTGGCTAATGTCTACAGTAATTACCGTATGGACCCTCGGGGCTTTTCCCGCGAAATTGTAAGCTGTTAAATGTATTCTCAAGGCAAGGCGGCAAAATGGCGAAGGACACTCCTCTGTTGGAAGGCGTTCTCAGGAGCAAAGCAGTCCGTTATTTCTTGCCGCTGCTTCTTACCGCAGCTGCCTTGGTCATCCGTTGGCTGCTGAACCCGTTTCTCGGCACCGACGAATCGCTCGTTAGTCTTTATCCCGTCATAATTTTTTCTGCCTGGTACTGCGGAGTTGGGCCTTCGCTGGTGACTCTCGCCTCTGCGATCGCTGGCGCAAACTACTGGTTCGTCATTGCTCCCCAGTCTCTTCGCTTCATCAATACAGCCCAGCTGATCGGTACCCTCGCCTTCGTACTGGTCGCTGCCCTAGTCATGGTGATGGGGGAATCGAATCGCCGCCGGAACGAAGCCTATCGTAAGGCACAAGGCGAACTGGAAGAGCGGGTGAGGCAACGCACCATCGAGCTCGATCAGGCCAACCAGAGCCTGCGCGAGCTCACTGGACGCCTGCTGCAGTTGCAGGACGACGAGCGCCGCCGGATCGCGCGCGAACTGCACGACAGCGTCGGACAGATGCTGGCTGCTCTGGCCATGAATCTGTCAGCCGTGAATTCCGACATCGAGCGGCTGACCAACACTGCCAATGCAGTGAGCAGCAGCATGAACATGGTTCAGGAAATGACCAAGGAGATCCGGACGATCTCTTACTTGCTGCACCCGCCCTTACTCGACGAGGCAGGCCTGGACTCGGCCTTGCGCTGGTACATTGAAGGCTTTGCCGAACGCAGCAACATCCAGGTTGAATTGGATTTCCCGGAGGATTTCGGACGGCTCTCCCGCGAGTTGGAAACCGCAATTTTCCGCACCGTCCAGGAATGCCTTACCAACATTCACCGACACTCAGAGAGCCCGACGGCCAAGATTCGGCTTGCCCGCAACGGCGCCGAGGTTCACGTCGAAGTTGAGGACGAGGGAAAAGGTATCCCGCCGGAGAAACATTATGAGGTTGCTTCTCCTGGAACTCCGGGCGTCGGAATCAGGGGAATGCGGGAAAGGCTTCGACAACTTGGGGGCAGCCTCGAGATTCACTCCAATGGCAAGGGCACTCTGGTGAAAGCTCGTTTGCCGATGGGAAGTACGTCTTCCATGTCTGCAGCCGACGCGGCCTGAAAATTCATTCCTGCGCCTCATGAGCTTCCAACCAAGACTCCGGTAACAAACACCAGCGCTCCACCCAGGATTACTTGCATCGCGGCCGAGAGGGCAGGCGTCTCCATATAGCGGTGGCGCACCCAGGTGATGATGCCCAGTTCGGCGAGAACGACAATCATCGCGATGGTCATGGCAAGGCGGAAATTCGGGATCAGAAACGGTAGCGTATGCCCGATACCCCCCAGAGTAGTCATGGCGCCTTCGATCAATCCGCGCATCCAGGGATGTCCGCGCCCGGTGAGGCTGCCATCATCTGACAGTGCCTCGGCAAATCCCATGCTGATGCCGGCGCCCAGCGAAGCGGCAATGCCGACTAGGAATGCGTCCCAGGTACTCTTCGTAGCCTGGGCTGCGGCGAAAACCGGGGCCAGAGTAGAAACTGAACCATCCATCAACCCGGCAAGTCCAGGCTGAATGACCTGCAACACAAATAAGCGACGTCGGGCTTTTTCTTCATCTTCTCGTACTTCGGTGCGCAGCTTTTCTTCCGCCAGTTCCTGAGCCCGGTATTCGTGCGAGCGTTCTTCCTGCGCCAGATCGTCGAGCAGCTGCCGTATGCTGGCATCTTGTGCTCGGGAGGCGGCGCGCTCGTAAAAGCGGCGGGTCTCGACTTCGATGGCACTGGCCTGCTTGCGGACTTCCTCCAGCCGCAGGGGATGCACCAGCCACACTGGCTTTCGCTGCACAAAACCCTTCACGTCCTGGCGCCGAATCAGAGGAATGTGCTCGCCAAACTTCTGCCGGTAGAGTTCGATTAAACGCCGCCGATGCCCTGACTCTTCCCCGCGCATCCCGTCCAGCACGGCGGCAGTGGCAGGATAATCCTGCCGCAAGCCTTCAGAAAAATCCGCGTAAACTCGCTCGTCTTCCTCTTCGAGCGAAATGGCTAAGGCCAAAATCTCGCGCTCCGATAACCTTTCGAAGTCTTTCATGGGACGTTAGATTATTTCAGCGAAAGCACAGGTTCCACTGTTTTATTGCGGCAAGTGCTGTGTGGCTCCGGTCGCCGGCCCCGGCAGGGTTGTGGAATCGCTCAAATGCCTTACTGCGGCACTGATTGATCCTGCAGAGTAGGATTCCTTCGACTCGGGCTGAAGCCTTCGCTCGGGATGACTATCAACAGGCGGGTCAGAGCCCCCCCTCTACTCATGTCTGGATGGGGCTATGCCATTTTGCGGCCCACAGCCGGGGCGATCATGCGGAGTTCGTCCATCAACTTGGCAAATTGCTGCGGAAAGAGTGACTGTCCGCCATCCGATAGCGCCTTGTCGGGATCGTGGTGTACCTCGATCAACAGCGCATCGGCTCCGGCCGCCACCGAAGCGCGCGCCATAGGAGCCACCTTGTCGCGACGGCCAGTTCCATGGGAGGGATCGGCCGTCATCGGCAGGTGAGAAAGCTTCTTCACAATGGGGATGGCGGAGATGTCCATGGTATTGCGAGTGTAGGTTTCAAAGGTGCGAATCCCGCGCTCGCACAGGATCAGGTCGTAGTTGCCGCCCGCCATGATGTACTCGCCGGAGAGCAGTAATTCTTCTAAAGTGGCAGCAATGCCGCGTTTCAGCAGCACAGGCTTTTTCACCTTGCCGAGCTCGCGCAGCAAGTTGAAATTCTGCATATTGCGCGCCCCCACCTGGAGAATGTCGACGTAAGGCAGCATCATCTCGATCTGGGAGATTTCCATGACCTCGCTTATGACCAGCATGCCGAACTTGTCGCCCGCCTCGCGCAGCAGCTTCAGCGCTTCCAGCCCGAGACCCTGGAAAGAATAAGGAGAGCTGCGCGGCTTGAAGGCGCCTCCTCGCAGCACTCGTGCCCCCGCATTAGCAATCTGCTCGGCCACCGTGAAGAGCTGCTCGCGTGACTCCACCGAGCATGGCCCCGCCATCACCACGACTTCCGCATTGCCAATGGCTAATCCATTGGCGAACTTCACCACCGTGCCTTCGGGACGAAACGTTCTCCCCACCAGCTTGTAAGGAGCGCTGATGCGGTGGACTTCCTGCACGCCAGGAAGCACTTCGAGGTTGCGCGTATCGAAATCAATGCGCGCGCCCACGGCGGCCAGAATGCTCTGCCGCACGCCGGTGGTGCGGTGCACAGCGAAGCCCATCCGAACCAGGTGTTCAATGACCTGCTGGATCTGCTCCTCGCTTGCGGTTTCCTGCATTGCGACGATCATGGTAGATACAAGCTCTCAGTTATCAGCTCTCAGGTCCTCGGCTCAAAGCGGATAGCCGACAGAGGACAGCTCTTAGTCATTTACCTCCGAATCCAATTCCGTCTTTCCCGGATCCGGCGGAGTCGCCTCGGCTCGGAGCGTCTCGGGGGCAATCTCCTCTTGCTGGATCTGGCGCATGATGTCCATGATGCGCTCATAGATCCGCATTAGATCGCGATCCGGCAACGGGCCGGGATTCACTTTCTGTACGTGATCGAATACCGCCCGCTCCCGGTCCGGCTCGTAAATCGGCATCGCCAAGCCGCGCTTTAGCTTACCGATCTCGTGGGCAGCACTCGCCCGTTCGCTGATCAAGTGCACCAGCTTGCGATCGATCTCGTCAATTTTCTTACGCCAGTCTGCGATGTCCATGGGAGCTTTCAGTCGCTCAGCTATCGGCTTTCAGCTTTATCATGCGAGATTGACGATAGTACCCGATTTCGCAGGAATGCGGCGATTTCAGCTTTGCTTTGCTGAAAGCTGATGGCTGAGAGCTGATGGCTGCAATAGCTCTTTAATGAATTGTGCCACAGACTCCGATTCTTTCCCCGGATTTCGTTCAATCGTGTGCACAATAGCGCTGCCGACGACCGCCCCTTCGGCGAATTCACCGACGGCGGCAAACTGCTCCGGAGTTGAAATGCCAAATCCGACGGCAATCGGCAACCTTGTGAATTTACGCAGCCTCGAAACCAATATCCGTGCATCTTCGGGAAGCTGCTGTTGTGCTCCGGTTACGCCCGTGCGCGAGACGGCGTAAACGAAGCCGCCGGAATTCCTGGCGATCGGCCGCAAACGTCGATCGGTGCTGGTGGGCGCGGCCAGAAATACGGTCGCCAGGCGACGCGCGCGCATCTCTCGAAGGTACTCGTCGGCTTCCTCGACCGGCAAGTCAGTGACCAAGGCACCGTCTATTCCCGCCCCTTCTGCCTGATCACAGAAGCGACTCAGTCCCATGCGCAAGATCGGGTTCAAATAAGAAAAGATGATGAGCCCGACTTGCGAGCGACGTCGAATCTCCGCAGCCAGCTTCAACACTTGTTCGAGCGTAGTCCCAGCCCGCAAAGCTCGCTCGCTGGCCCTCTGGATTACCGGACCATCGGCCAGCGGATCACTGAACGGTACTCCCAATTCAATCACGCCTGCTCCTGCGTCAATGGCTGCCAGCACGATCTCGCGCGTAGTAGCGAGATTCGGGTCGCCGCAAGTGACATAAGCAACCAGCGTTGGCCGAGATTGGAAGCAAAGGGGCACGGTCAGAAATTGTCGATCTAAAGTCGCAGCGCGTTGCAATCAACAATCGAAAATCATGAATTCTTCAGGTTCTCTCGCAAGATTCCCATGTCCTTATCGCCGCGCCCGGACACGTTGACGATCACGATTTCTGACCTCTTCATGCGAGGGGCGCGCTTGAGACATTCCGCCACCGCGTGCGCCGATTCGAGCGCTGGAATGATGCCCTCGATCTGCGCCAGCAGCGTGCAGGCCGAAAGCGCCTCTTCGTCGGCTGCGGAGACGTACTGGGCGCGGCTAGTGTCTTTCAGCCAGGCGTGTTCCGGTCCAATGGAAGGATAGTCGAGCCCGGCAGAGACGGAATGAGTGGTCGCAATCTGCCCGCCGTTATCCTGCAACACGTACGAATAGGTCCCTTGCAGAACGCCCGGCTTGCCACCGTGAAATCGCGCCGCGTGCTCGCCGAGGCTTTCGCCGCGGCCGCCGGCTTCCACCCCAATCAGCTGCACTTGCTTGTCTTTCAAGAACTGATGGAAGATGCCAATCGAATTCGAACCGCCACCCACGCAAGCGATAATTGCCGTCGGCAGCTTCCCTTCCGTTTTCAGAATCTGAGCCTTCGTCTCGCGCCCGATCACTGCGTGAAAATCGCGCACCATGGTCGGATACGGATGTGCCCCCAGCACACTGCCCAAAAGATAGTGCGTCGTGCGCACGTTGGTGACCCAATCGCGCATGGCTTCGTTGATCGCATCCTTCAGCGTCCGCGAACCGGAGTCCACGCCACGGACCTCAGCTCCGAGCAATTGCATGCGGAATACGTTGAGCTCCTGACGCCGCATGTCTTCCGTGCCCATGTACACGACGCACTCGAAACCAAAAAGCGCGCATACAGTGGCCGTCGCCACACCGTGCTGGCCGGCGCCGGTCTCGGCAATGACCCGATGCTTCCCCATGCGCTCGACCAGCAGCGCCTGCCCCAGGCAATTGTTGATCTTGTGTGCGCCGGTGTGCAGCAGGTCCTCGCGCTTCAGGTAAATCTTGGCGCCAGCCAGTTTCTCAGTGAGCCTCCTGGCAAAAAACAGCGGCGTCGGACGGCCCGCATAATTCCGGAAGAGATCTTCTAGTTGCCGCTTGAATTTAGGGTCGCGTTTTGCTTTCTCGTATTCGTGCTCCAATTCCTCCAACGCAGCCATGAGGGTTTCGGGTACATAGCGCCCGCCGTACACACCGAAGCGTCCGGGCACACTCTTCCCTGACGCTGTTGGTTTGTGCTTCGAAATAGGTGCGGTCGCCATCGGGTTATGCGGTCTGCTCCGTTTCGCGGGCTGCTCTTACGAACGCATAGACTTTCGCAGGATCTTTCTTGCCAGGCTTCGCCTCCACGCCTGACGCCACGTCAACACCGTACGGTTGAAACAATTTAATAGCTTCAGCAACATTAAGCGGATTCAGCCCGCCCGCCACAATGACGGGAACAGTCACGCTCATAAGCTGGACCATTCCGCGTGCTTCATTCCAGTCAAACCTCTTCCCGGTTCCGCCAGGCCGTGCTCCTCGACCAGAGTCAAACATCAGAGCGTAGAGCATTTTTCTAAAATCTTCAGAGATTAGTAAAACTCCTTGCGATAGCTTGTCCGCCGGGCAGGCCAGGATCAGCTTTAACCCAGAATGATTCTCCTTGAGGGCCATTAAGGCTTCAACGGATACAGAACCTGGTTCCGAATAAAATTGGACGGCAGTTAACTCCGCTCGCTCGACGACATTTTGAACCTGCTCGATGGGGTGATTCACAAATACGCCAACTCTCTCCAGTTTCTGAGGCAGACCGGCCGCGATTTCCCGCGCCACCTGAGGATCAATGTTCCGGGAGCTCTTCTCACAAAACACGAACCCCACCGCATCGGCGCCAGCGTCCACTGCGACCTGTGCGTCTTCCAGGTTGGTTATTCCGCAAATCTTCACCCAAGTCACAAAGCATCTCTCTAGGTACTCGGTACCGGGTACTGGGTACTGGGTACCGCGCTCAGCAAGGCGCGCAGTGCACTTCCCGGAGAAGGAGCCTTCATGAGCGACTCGCCGATCAAGAACGCCCGGTATCCTTCGGCCCTCAGCCGTGCAATGTCGTGTGCAGATTCAATTCCGCTTTCCGCGACTGCCAGCACATTTTGGGGAATCAGCTTTCCAATGCCCAAGGCGGTCTTCAGATCTACCTTAAAGGTGCGCAAGTCGCGGCTGTTGACACCGATCAAGTCGCATCCCGCATCCAAAGCACGTTTCAACTCGATTTCGTCATGAACCTCGCAAAGGACATCCAGTCCGATTCCCCGGCTGCGCGCTGCGAGGGAATTCAGATCCTTTGGCAATAAGGCCGCCATAATCAGCAGCACCGCATCGGCACAATTCGCACGCGCTTCTACAAGCTGGAACTCATCAACAATGAAATCCTTGCGCAAACATGGCAGTTGGGCCGTCTCGGAAGCAATACGCAAATTCTCCAGCGATCCCTGGAAGAACTCCTCATCGGTGAGAACCGAGAGCGCTGCTGCTCCCGCTTTCGCTAATTCCACCGCCAATTGTCGCGGTTCAAAATCCGGACGGATCACTCCGCGAGAGGGCGAAGCCTTCTTCAACTCCGCGACGACTGCCACGCCCTCCTGAGAGGCCTTTTCCAGGGCACGCCGAAACCCACGTGGCGTGTGCTTCCGGGCTTCCTGCTCCAGGCCGCGCGCGTTGGTTCGAGCCGCGGATACACGCTGGCGTGTGGCAGCAACGATCTGGTCCAAAGTGGCGGCCATAGCGGATTCTGACGATTATACGGGAATTGCCGGAGATCGTGGTTTACGGCGATAATGAAGTGGCAGTGCCGGGTTATTTTTCTGAGACTCGAGAGCATTCCGGAAACTGATACGCAGAACTTAGCCTACCACTTCAAAACATATGCGTACCGTCGCAGCGCTCATTCTGTCATGCACATTCGCCCTTGCTGCTGATGCCCACCCGGGAAACGCGTCCGCATCCATTCCTACGGACGCGCTCATCCAGCCGGAAGAACTGGCGCGGACTGTTCAGCCTGAGAAAAGTACGAAGCCGCTTATCCTTCAAGTCGGCTCGAACGTTCTGTTCGCACAAGCCCACATTCCGGGTTCCGAGTACGCCGGCGCTGCCTCCACCGAGAGCGGACGGCAACAACTGCACACGCGGGTAGAACGTCTGCCTCGGAACAAGTTTGTTGTTCTCTATTGCGGCTGTTGTCCCTGGAACCACTGTCCTAACGTGAACCCTGCTTATCAGGAACTCCGGGCGATGGGCTTCACCAAGGTAAAGGTACTTTACATCGCTAACAATTTTGGCGCGGATTGGGTTGATAAAGGCTATCCCGTAGCCAAAGGCGAATAGCTCGTAGCAAACCAGTGAAAAAGACACTAGTCCCGATACTGGCGGTGATAGTTGTCCTAGCGGTTGTCGGCCGCCGTGCAAGTCGTGACTGGAACCCTGTCAAAGTTCCCGGCGCTAAACAATCAGACAACCGCCGGCTAGCGCCGGACTTTTCCCTTCCGGATGTAAGCGGGCACACGCTGAGCCTTTCCAGCTATCGCGGCAAGGTAATTCTGCTGGACTTTTGGGCCACCTGGTGCGATCCCTGCCGTGAAGAAATTCCTCGCTTCATAGAATTGCAGAACAAATACGGTGAACGAGGCCTGCAGATCATAGGCATTTCGATGGACGATAGCCCGCAACCGGTCCGCGATTTTTACCACGAGTTCAAGATGAACTATCCGGTGGCCCTGGGCGGTGCCAAGACTGGCGATCTTTACGGCGGAGTTCTGGGCCTGCCGATTGCCTTCGTCATCGATCGCGAAGGACGCATCTGCACCAAACATATCGGCGCAACCGACATTTCCGTTTTTGAAAGAGAAATTACGGCCATGTTGTAAACACGTTCCATGAACTCGGAGCGAACGCGCTCAGCCACGCAACCGACGATGGCCAGACAAGATTGGCGTTCCCAGGACACACCCGAGTACTTTTCCGACTCGATTGGCTACCGCGTTACCTTGATTTCGCTTGATGCCGAATAGCCGGCACAAACAACGCCTAGCGCCTTGAGGCGATTCATCGTCTCCACCGCGCGGTGCATGCCTTGAAAATCGATCGCTCTTTCGTTCAGGACCTGGGATTGAAACCTGCGGGTGAAGCCATGGTTCACTCGCTTATCACGCTAACAATGAATATTGGCATGGACGTCATCTTGGAAGGCGTGGAGAAACCCGAACACCTGGAACTGATCAAGAAGTTTGGAGCTCACGAGGTACAGGGATTCCTCACGGGCCGCCCAAACCCAGACGCGGCCGGCCAAATTGCGCGTTTTCTCCAGAGCCAGCCCGAAGAGTCACAAAAGGAAGCCGAGCTTCGGGTCTAAGGCGACGCAATCTGAAAAATTAACGAATGGCATTGTGGTCTAAGATGGTTGCCGGGGACGCAGACAGAAAAAATCTGGGCTGTTTCCGGTCGAGCGAAGGATTCTCGCAGGCTCCCCGACTGTAGCGCGGGGCATTTCCCGCCTGATTCTGCTCCTATTCGGCGGCATCCCTAACAGCCCTTCAAACTTGCGCAACTTGGATGCTATTCGGGTGCGGAGCGGACCGAAAGTAACCGAGGTCGTAAGACCGAGGAGAGAACTAACAATTAGCGGTGAATTGGACTTGGCTGAACATCAGTTCTATTGAACTTACGGAGATCGATCCTTCCTGCGTTGCAACAGAGTGCCTATGACCCCTCCAAGAGAACCACAGACCAAGAGCCCGACCAAAAGGATGAGCGTAAAACCAGCCAGTCCTGCAGGGGATGCCATGGCCGCAATCAGCTGTGGCGCGGCTTCCGGATCGGCAAATCGGGCGCCTCGTTCTAGAGCATTCATGAAGGCCGCGCGAAGCTGGCCGCCGCTGTGGAATAGCCAGACTCGCAGGCAGATAAAAACTGCGACAAGACCCACTTCCACCAGAGCGCTCAGAGCACCCAGCCTGGCTCCCATGCCAGACGTAACCGGAGCCCCCAAGGTCTGCCGGCGGTAGAACAATGCAGACAGAAAGCCTCCGGAGAGCATCCCCAATCCAAGACCAAACAGCGGGATGATGAGCACGGCGGCGATTAGCCCGGCTGCTGCCGCCGCCCACAGGGCCGCCGACCAGCGGACGGCTGGCTCGGGGATTTTCGAGGTTCTGTCCAGAGGTTGAGGAGACGACTCAACTCCAGAAACTCGAACCTGAGGAGCACCACATTTCTCGCAGAACAGGACTCCGTCTTCGACGGGCGCAGCACAACCATGGCAGGGATGTTCCATTCGAATTCAAGCTACTGCGAAGAGGTACACCTGCGCAAGAATGGCATCTGGCGCCAGTTGAATCCCGGAACCAAAGTTCGGCCTGACAATTGGCAGCCGGGCGGGAGCCCGCAGGCGAAATCCTGAGCGAAGCGAAGGACCTGTCAGTTATTGGTGCCGAAGAAGGGACTCGAACCCCCACACCCTTGCGGGTACATGGACCTGAACCATGCGCGTCTGCCAATTCCGCCACTTCGGCTAGTGACAATCGGGCAGCCTGGCGAGGCCGCCATCGGGAAGAATAACAGCTTCATATTCTACCGACGCTCCCAGCTGTGTCAAACCGCTACCCAGACATGCCAGGCAAGCTGTGTAGCTACTCACCCTACAGTGTTCACCGTAGTGAACAGTCTTCCCGAAGCGGGCATCCTAGACACGGACGAAGAGTTATTCCGGCAGCCACTTCTGACCCAAGGAAAAGGTTCAATTTCTCGTCAGGGAATCTGCCATGGCTTCTGAAATTTCAAATGGAACACTCCAAGAAACTTTCCCCCGAGACCCTCCCACAACTGCGACGACTAGCTCACGACCTCAGTAACTCGATCGAGACCATCATGCAGGCTTCGTACCTGCTGGGTCAGAGCAAGCTTGACGCCAATGGCAAGAAGTGGGTTCAGATGATCGAGTCGGCGGCCGATGAGGCCTCCCGCGTCAATCGCTCCATTCGCGAAATCCTGCGCTCCTACCAGGAAAAGTCTGTCGGCCGTCGAAGAGCGTCCTGAACGGCCAGTTGGACAACAATAAAAAATGCCCGGCAAATCCGGGCTGGTCTTAACTGGGTACTGGATGGCCGGTACTATGCTTAGCTTTCCAACTTCGCATTCATCGTGATTTTCGCCTTGAGCACTTTGGAAACGGGACAGCCCGACTTGGCATCTTCCGCTGCCTTGTTAAACGCTGCCTCATCCGCCTTAGGGACGCGGGCGGTCACGTCAAGCTGAATCGCGGTAATCGTAAAACCTGCATCCAGCTTCTCCATGGTCAAGGTGGCGGTTGTGTTGATGCTTTCCGGTGTCAGGTCGGCACTGCCGAGCTGTGCCGAAAGAGCCATTGAGAAGCAGGCCGCGTGCGCCGCCGCAATCAGTTCTTCGGGATTGGTTCCAGGGGTGTTCTCAAACCGGGTCGTGAAGGAGTAGGGAGTATTCGACAGCACCTTGCTGGTCGACGATACCGTGCCCTTGCCATCTTTCAAACCACCTCTCCACGCTGCACTTGCCTTTCTTTGAATGCTCACGAGCCACTTCCTCTTGCAATTTGATTTTGCTTCTACAACTTCGGGGTCCACCTTAGCGCATGCGGCAGACTGATGTCCAGCGACCACGGCGCAAATAAAGACGCTCATCGCAAAGGGACGAGCGTTGTGCAGAACGCGAGCCTGGCGCAAGAGTCTTTCTAATTTTCGATTTGCCGGACGAGCGAGTGGAAACGTCATGTAGTCCACCCAGTGCGGCGTGACGTTTTTCGCGGGAGCCTAAACTCGATAGAACTACGGCCAAGCCCATCTCTTCGGAAGTGATGGGACAAGGCGCCTATTTCCCATTACCTCGGTCACTTTCTCGAGCCCTCAAAACCGATGCAGAATCTCGGCAGAGCTGGACTAGCTCACATCCGTCATAGTCAGAAGCTGGAGCGTCATCCTGAAGACTGATTCCCTGCACTAGCGGCACGCCGCGCCCAAGTTCGATGAGCAGAGAGGTCCATTTGAACCTACCCAGCCCGCAAGCTCTTCCAAGGGACTCGGACACCGCAATCTGCCGCTAAGGGTGTAGAATTCCGTCAACTCGAAACCTTGAATGTGGGCACCCAATAAATTCTGGCAGAGTTGCCGGCTTCCGGCATTGCTCGTGACAAACCAGTACCATCAAAGCACGTAAGTCTTAAACAAGTTGACCCATATGAGAATTCTGCTCTACAACCCCGACAACGGTGTAACCAGAAATTTCATGCCACACCTCTGGATGTTTCTCCTGCAAGCGCTGACTCCGCCCGAGCATGAGGTGCTGCTAATCGATGGCAACGCTCAGCCCATGGACGAGTCTCAGATCGCGCAATACGTGCGCGACCAGGAGATTGGGCTGGTCGGCATCGGCGCGATGACCCGAATGATCGCCAAGGCCTATCGCATGGCCGACGCCATCCGCACTACAGGAGTGCCGGTAGTCATGGGCGGACCTCACGTCACCGAACTGCCGGATGAGGCCCTCGGCCGCGATGGCGGCATGCGTCACGCCGACGCCGTGGCTCTCGGCGAAGCCGATGAAACCTGGCCGCTGATTGTGAACGATGCCGTCCGCGGTGAACTCCAAGACATCTACGCCCCACTCGATGCCACCGGCAAAGAACGCAAGCCATCTCTTAAGGACTACCCCGCCATTCCGTGGGAGTCGATCGATCTTGACCAGTTCAATCTGGTGCCCAAGGCCGCGAGCGCCATGCTCCAGAGAGTAGGAGAAGGCTGGGGGACCTTTCACATCATTCCCGTCGAGTCCGGACGAGGTTGTCCCTACGGGTGCGAGTTCTGCACGGTGACCGGATTTTTCGGAGACTCTATTCGCTTCCGTACTAATGAGAGCGTGGTTGGTGAACTGCTCCGGTTGAAGAAGCGCGCCCGCAGCGAAAAAGGCCAGATGGCCGTCTTCTTCATCGATGACAATTTCGCCATCAACATCAAACGCACCAAATCGTTGCTTCGCGATATCGTTGCCGCGGGCGCCCAGGTCCATTGGGTGGCTCAGATCAGCGCCAACTTGCTGCGCGATGAGGAACTGGTCGACCTTATTGCCGCCTCAGGAGGTAAGTGGGTCTTCATCGGTATGGAGTCCATCGACCCCGCCAATCTCAAAGACGTGAACAAGGGATTCAACAAGCCCGGCGAGTATGCCGCCGTGCTGGAACGGCTCGCCAAACGCAACGTCTATGCGATCACGTCGTTTATTTTTGGCATGGACAATGACACGCCCGGCGTGGCCGAGCGCACGCTCCAACAAGTCCGCACTTGGCCGCCCGGTCTTCCGATCTTCGGCCTACTGACTCCGTTGCCTGCAACCCCGCTCTACAAGCGCCTGGAGACCGCCGGTCGCCTAACCCGGCTTAAGCATTGGCAGGAGTTCATCCCTTTTACCATGGCCCATACCCCGCTGAAGATGACTATCGAAGAAGCTCATGCCGAAGTGAAATACGGTTGGTCCCAGGCCTACAGCCCAGAAGCCCTGGCCCAAGCCGTCGAGGCGCTCGATGACCAGCCACTCGGGTATCGCATTAACATCTTCCTCGCGCGCCTTTGTTTCCGCGGCATCTATTTCCCCCTGATGGGTCGCCGGGCATGGCTGAAAGTGATTGCGCAAAACCGCCAAACGATCTTCAAACTGGTGAAGGAAGCCGTCTTCGGCCGCAGAGCCCGGCTCATGACTTCCAGACGCGAACGTCGCTGCCAAGATGCAGTCAAGCCGGAAATCCCTGGCGATGTCAGCGCCTGACAGCCTGCTGAGAAACTACTCCCTTCCGCGAGCCAGTCGTGAGAAGAGGAGCGTGCAAGCGTTGTGTCAAGATCCAGTTTTCGCCTTTCGTAGGTGGAGATCGGCGCACTAACACTGCCATTGCATTTATTGACCGGCTCTGACTGTCTTATCGCCTCGTTACGGCGCTTAGTGGTGAACCCGACTTGTCTTCCTGCAGATGTCACACTCATAATTACTGGGCGAAAGCCGGAGCTGGTCTCGGCATATCAGGCGTCAGTTCCTAACCCAGGCCAGCGGGGCCGTTTTCTGGCTCAGGATGTCCTTTCGTCACTTGTGCGCCCTCGGTTGCCACTACACAATCCCCGGAACCAGGAGGATTTTCATGAGTAAAGCACTGAGAACGGCCCTGAGTCTTGTGGTTAGCCTGGTGCTGTTGAGCACGCTGACGATAGCCCAGACGGCTGGCAAGAAGGCGAACCAAAACAGGAAAGAACATCACAGCGTGTTCGCAAAAATGGCGTTCTGGCGGCACCGCAAAGATGCTGACAAAAAGGCAAAATCCCACTCGTCGAGCAAACATGCTCACCCTAAGAGCGCGCAGGTGAAACCGGCGCCGGGCAAGCAGGTTGTTAGCAAGAAGGAACAGAAGCAGGAGCATGCCAGCAAGGCGCCGGCTGCGAACAAAAGGAAGCAACAGAAGACGCAAGATCCGAAGAGCGCGTCGTAACCGACATTAGCCTCCCAAACGCACGCGGCGGTCTAACCTCAACCGCGTCGGGGAAGGCTTATCTGAGGTCAGTCAGGCGGCCCAGGCGTACGAGTGTGCGTGTGGGTCTATCCCGCTAGTCTGCCAGTCGGCAAAAAGGCTCTAGCAAGGCCATTCCAGCACTGGATTTGCCCGCTGGTCGCTTAACGTGCAAGTCTCGAATCAGTTCAATTTGTTCGCTATGCGACTGACTCTGGTTAACAAGACTGTTAGACTCGCTCTGACTTCTTCTACGAGGGTGAGCAGTTGATGTCCCAGGACGATCGTGATCAGGCCCGTGGCTGGCAGGATATTGCCGCCGAAGCTTCGCGAGAGAAAAGCCCGCAGAAATTGCTTCGATTGACCCAAGAACTGAGGCGAGTTTTTGACGAGCGCTTCCAAGCAAGCGCCAGCGGTCCGTCTGCAAGTACTACACCGGCAAACCCGCGCTTGCCAAGGCACAGCTAACCACTGCCAGCAGCGGGGCATTATCGCGGCGCGACCAAGCATTTCCTCCGGCGAGGTTGTGCTCGGGATTAGGGGGAACCGCCCCAGGTATAGAGAAATTTACCGAGAATTTACTCGGGCGGGTATATCAGACCTGTTATTGTGCGCCCCTATTGGAATGATGGTGCCCCAAATGTCGCCCGACAACCACAGACCCGATCGCACCTGGCAAGAAATCGCCGCAGAAGCAAGTCGAGAGAAAGATCCCAAGAAGCTGATGGAGTTGACCGAGGAATTGGAGCGCGCCCTGGAAGAACGCGACGCCAAGCCAGGGTTGGATCGCAAGTCCGTAAGGGCGCCAGAATAGGCTACTTTTCCGACCTTACGACTCCTTGGCGGAATACATTACTTGTGTTCCGCCGGCGCGTGGCTTTACCGTGATCTTCATGGCAGTCCTCCACAGGAAGTCCTCGCTGCTTAATTTTACTGCCGGGAAGGTTGAGTGCTGTGACGAGCGGAATCTGGTGTCGTGGCGGGCCGGGGGACGTGGGCGGCCTGACAACCGTTCTCCTTCGGCCGCACCCGAGACAGAGGAAACGGTAAAAACCTGTGCCGTCCCCACCCGCCTTGTCGACCCAGCATAGACTTAGCAGGCGGTTAGCGCAATACCTCCGTGTCGGAACATACCTCCGTGTCGGACATACCTCGTGTCGGGTCAATCGGGCCATGCTAAATGTAACCAGAGGAGGGGCCGTCGAGACACATAGGATGTAACCCGACTCAAAGACGATCTTGAGGAGGGTAGATTGGGGGCACAAGACGAAGTGGGAATATTTCCGAGCCGTTTACGAGGCTACGAGAGGGCGAATCGGCGGCTCAGTCCGAGAGTGATGCTGGAAAGCCAGGCTGCCCATAGCAAGGAGAAAACACAACGCAGCCGGCGAAACGGCGGGTGTGCGGTTACATTTCGCAGCGCGGACGGCTCAGTTTGCAGTAATGCTCCTGCAAGATGGAGAAGCAATTCGGACAGTGTTGCATCACAGAATGCTGAACTGCACGTGCCCCGCCCGCAGAAAGCGAATCACTCCGTTTCGCCGATTCCAGCTGGAGCAGACAAGTGCGGATCACGCAGATCGGGAGACATTAGAACCGATTATCCCCGTGTTCTCGGAATCCGACAACTGATCTTCGCGCGTGCAGTTCTGTCCCACTAGCGGAACATTGCTGCTCCAGCAATCGGCGGTCTTCAGCCAGGCTCCAAAGCGACGCCAGGCACTCAGGTACTTACCTCGGTCGATCACGGTCGTCCCATTGGGTTGCCGAATGGAAACGGCGTAGCGGCCGATTTCAACTGCCATGTCGCCAGAATTCTCAACGCGAAGGGTCTCCAGCCTCAGGTCTTCGTAGCCTTGATCGGCAAACTGCTGCAAAGCTCGCTGGATGGATTGCCTGCCCTGCACCATCTCCCGATTGGAAGCCATGAAGTACCCCTCTGGGGTGTACATGGCAGCGCAGTGATCGTAATTGCCGGTGTTGAAATTCGTGCAGAAATCCTGAACGGCATCCCTTATCGTAGACCCGACATCATTCAGAGGGGCTGGGTGAGGGATAGGCCCGCCATAAGGGCTATATGCCATGGAGCATCCTCCTGGGGAAGGCTAACTTCACCGGCGCCTTTTCGCCCTCTGCGGCGATGGCGCTCTGTTCTGAGCAAACATTCTAAACCAAAATGCCTCGTCGCTAAAGACGAAGATTTGCTTCCCAGGGCGGTCGATTTCTCCGCGTGTCACGATGTTATTTCTCCGCCTGTCACTAGGTTAATGATTGATGAAACGAGGCAGCCGGCGCGATTTCCGGAGAAGCTACGGTTTGGTGTCCAGCGGGTGCTTACTCTTCTCGTAGAACTCATTCTGCAACTGAAGGCTGGCTTGGTCAGCTTTAACGGCTCGCACGGCCTTCACCAGGGCATCAATCCAGGCGTTCATGCGGTATTCTCCCAATTCATGCGTGGCGGCTGACCCGTCTCCAGAATAATGATTGGGAAATCGGGCATACCACCATATCCCTGTATAGAGGTTCTCCGGCAGGTTCTGCCGCTTCTGGTCGGCCCCAGATTCGCTGCTTGCCCGGTCCATATGCACCAGATCGGGACGCGTAATCATCATCCCGGAGGTCTCGGTTTCGCCGGCGTGCATGTCTAGCGACGTCTTTTTGGGCGGCCCACCTGGAGGCGGTTCGACTAGCCCGAAAATGTATGCTACGTAGTCGTGCGGCTTTTCCAGCTGGCTTTGGGCGAAGAAGGGCAGCAGGCTCTCGTTACCGCCATGTCCATTTACGATGATGACCTTCTTGCAGCCATTGCGGGCCATTTCATCGGTCGTCTCCTGCAGCAGCTCCAGCTGCAGACCCCGGCTGTAGGCAATCGTGCCAGGCTCGTGTTTAGCTTCGAAGATCTGCCCGAAGTAGTACTCGGGAAAAACAATCGCATATTCCTGCTCCGCGGCATGCAAAGCAGCATAACGAACGTCCAGAAGATCGGTGCCCAGGGGCAGGTGTGGGCCATGCTTCTCCAGGATTCCGAAGGGCAACAGGCAGGTGCCTTGTGACTGGCGAATGCCCTCTCGGAAATCTCCCGCCGTCAGTTCCTCCCAATGCGTGGAGAGCTTGGATTGAGGAAAGGCGAGGGCCGTGTAAAACAGAAGGATGGCAACAAACACGACAGGTCGTCGAAGCATGGGCTTGGTTTTCTCCTTCAGCGGCGCATTCTAACACCCGGAATTAGGCTCTTGACGTGCGCCGGGCCGCCGAGCTTCGGAATGCCACGCAGCAAGGTGCCAGCGGCTGGCTAGCCGACGTTACTCTCGTTACCTTACGCGGCGAGGCAACACAGGTATCATTCAACAAGCGTATCACCATGAAAAAACCCAGCTTTTTGATCTCGCTAACCACCGATGCCAACGACTATCAGCAGGAGCAGGCATCAGCCGCGACGCAGGCGGCACAACGGCTGGGCGTTGACATTCAGATCCTCTACGCAGAGAACGATGCCATCACCCAAAGTCAGCAGTTACTCAAGATAATCCAGTCCAACACAGTGCCTCGTCCGGATGCCATCATTCTCGAGCCGGCCGGCGGAACAGCGCTTCCGCAAGTGGCGCGTGCCGCCACTGTCGCCGGCATTGGCTGGGTCGTCCTCAATCGCGACGCAGAATACATCGAAGAGCTGCGCAGAGTGCATAAGGTGCCGGTATTCGGCATTACATCCGATCACGAAGAGATTGGCCGCATCCAGGGACGTCAGTTCGCGGCGTTGCTGCCCAAGGGTGGCTCGGTGCTCTATATCCAAGGGCCTGGCGACAGTCTTGCCGCCAAGCAGCGCACGGCTGGCATGTACGAGACCAAGCCGGTGGGAATCCAGATCAAGTTGATGAAGGCACATTGGACCGAGGACAGCTCCTACAAAGCTGTCACTTCCTGGCTGCGCCTGGCGACTTCCCAAGACGCGGTCATTGACCTGGTTGGAGCCCAGGATGACTCGATGGCGACAGGCGCAAGAAAGGCTTTCCAGGATCACACTACAGGCGCAGCGTGTGACCGCTGGCTCAAGCTGCCTTTTACCGGTTGCGATGGACTGCCTAGGACCGGTCAGGCGTGGGTACACAGTAAAGCTCTGACCGCCACTATCATTGTTCCCCCGAATGCGGGACAGGCGATGGAGATGCTGGTCCATGTACTTCGTGGTGGCGCCATGCCGCGCGAACGCTCTCTCACCGTTCCGACCTCCTACCCGCCAATCGAATTCCTGGCCGCCAGGCAGAAGGGCAGATCGCACGCGCTGGGTATTTGAACGTTTCCCATCCCTTGGTCCATCCCGACCTTACGGTAGAACTCTGATCGTGAATCGGCAGAGAGACGCCGGGATAAGTTCCGGCTTCTTTACCAGTACAGCAGCAACCTTATAGCAGCTAAATGGTCCCGCTCCTAAGCTTGATCTAAGTCTTGAATGGTTAGGAGCCGATATGAGATCGATCAGCCTAAGCCGAAGGAACGCCAGCAGGCCCAGCAGATACCGTCCAACATTCCCAACGTGCAACAAGTGCTGAATGAGATTGAGGTGAATCGGTAACCTCTCACCCCGGTATTTGCAGTTCCAGAAAACTGTTCCGCCGCCTGTTGGGCATTTGCCAGGTCTGGATCGGAGGTGATCCGCACCCCGGATAGTTGCTGACTTATGGCGTCATCCTGAACAGAGACGAGCCTCCGAATCCGGCGTGCGCGATCAAAGGCTTGATTAGTTGCGCGCAAGATCGTTTGCTGGCTTGCGCTTGGCTCAGGATGACGAGATGGCAGTAGGGTTTCCTTACCACAACACACACTGTCACGTGTACTTTGTCCCTAGTTCTTGTCATTCCGAGGCAGTTTTAGCCGCCGAGGAATCCAGGTTTTTGTTGCATACTGGAACGGTTCTTACGAAATCGCAGAGCCTCAGTTCCAGTCCACCGAATTCGGGATGGTCGTTATGTTCCACGGTAAACGCGATATCGAGCATCTCGCCGGGAACTAGTTGTTCTTTCTGGGCACGCTCGGCCAAGTGCCAACCAAGCGCATCATAGGTGACCGAACGGCGCCAACCAGAGTTCCCTGTTCTCAGTTCTCCGTTCCCAGAAGAACCCAATTTAAGTTTTATGTGCTTCTCTTTCATGACGCGTGGCGGCTG
The DNA here is from genome assembly GCA_035272945.1 of Terriglobales bacterium. Taxonomy (GTDB): domain Bacteria; phylum Acidobacteriota; class Terriglobia; order Terriglobales; family Acidobacteriaceae; genus Gp1-AA122. Next base: position 31,337 of record DATEPX010000069.1, on the reverse strand, counting down.
TAACAGGCGGACCGCATGCGCGGCGAAGACCGGTTCTGGGTTCCCCATGCCGAACGGTTCCAGTTGGTGCAGCGCGCGCAATAGCTCAGGGGTTACCTGATCAAGCGAAATCTCGGCATCTAGATCGAGCGTCGGTTCAAAATCGGCCAACGCCAAACGGGCGCGCGCATAGTTCTCCAGATGGCGGCGCAAGTCAGGAATTCGTCTGGCTGGCAACGCGAAGCCTACAGCATGAGCATGCCCTCCGTATTGGTCAAACAGATCGGAGCACGACTCCAGGGCATTGAGCAGGTGGAAAGCATGGATGGAACGCCCGGAACCATGTGCTTCATCCCCGTCACGCGAAACCACCAGCGTCGGTCGTCCATAGCGTTCCACCACTCGTGTAGCAGTAATTCCGATGACGCCGCGGTGCCAGCCGTCACCATCGACCACGATGCAGAAGGCCTCGCGCAGCGATGGATCCTGCTCGAAGCGATGTTCAACTTCCTCGAGAATGCGGCGTTCTTCTTCCTGGCGTTCACCATTGAGCTGATCCAGGCGGGCTGCAATCTCGCGAGCCCGGCTCGTGTCTTTCACGCTGAAAAGCTCCACGACGTCAGGCGCAACGTCCATGCGCCCGGCGGCATTCAGGCGTGGCGCGATACGAAAGGCTACTTCCCCCGAAGTGAGGGGCCGCCCCGCTCCCAGTTCTGCCACTTCCAACAGCGCTTTCAGGCCGGGACTCACAGGCGCACGTAGTGCTTCCAATCCGAGCTTGGCAAATACCCGGTTCTCGCCAGTCAGGGGCACAGCGTCGGCGATGGTCGCAATGGCAACAACCTTCATGAACGACATCAGCAGCCGCGACTGGTCAGGCCGGTCGAGCAATTTCCCCATGAGCGCCTGCGCCAGCTTGAACGCCACGCCACACCCGCAGAGTGCCTTGCAGGGATACTCGCATCCGGGTTGGTTGGGATTTAAAACCGCGAGGGCGGAGGGCAGGCCATCGTGACCTGGCAGGTGGTGGTCGGTGACGATAAGATCCACTCCCAGTCGGCGAGCCGTATCCGCCGCCGCAAAGGCGCGAATGCCGGTATCGACCGAGATAATCAGCCGCACTCCGGAAGCAGCGGCGCGCTCAATGACATCGTCCTTCATGCCATAGCCTTCGCGGATACGGTGTGGAACGTGGAAGTCCGCTGACCCGCCGCAGAGTTCGATGGCCATCTTCAGGATTACGATCGCCGTGGTCCCGTCAACATCGTAATCGCCATAGATGAGGATGCCTTCTTTGCGGGCGATGGCCGCCGCCAGACGATCGACCGCCAGTTGCATGCCGGCCATGGCATAAGGCGAATGCAGGTGCTGGAGCGAAGGCACAAGAAAACTTGCGGCAGCCTCGGGATCAGCAATCTCGCGCGTAACCAGCAGGCGCGCCACAGTTGATGCGAGTTCGCCGTTGAATCTCAGAGAGGAATTCGCGCTCAGGGCTTGCGCAAGGTTTTGGATCTGGACTGATTCAGCAGAAAGGAAATTCCAGCGCACGGCTAGTGTTCGTCATCCTGATCGGATTCGTCGATGGGAATGCCGCCGAAGTCTTCGGAAAGTTCAAGCAGGCGCTGGTAACGGTCGTACCACTCGGTGTTGATCTCGTACAACATCACAGAACCTTGGTAAGGCCAGCCAAGCTGCACAAAACCTGTTTTGCCGACGTAAGCGCGCAGCCAGCGGGCGTCTTCCAGATCGTCGTCGTTGGTGAACTGGGCGTTGCTGAGACGCTTCATCAAATCATCCAGTTCATCACGTTCCAATACCCAATCATGCATGGTGAGGAAGGGTGCGCCCGAGTCCTTGGCCAATTCGACGAACTTCTTCCACGCATCGGGATCGTCATCCGAGTCCCACGAGATGCACTGTACCTCTTCATAATTCACGAAGCCATGAAAGCGGCGCATGCCGTGGCCCTCAATGAAGGCTACCATGTCGTCTTTGAGCCCGGTCATATCGTCAGAAGGCATTTTGTACCCGGCTAACTCTGCATTGTAGCCTTTTCGGGAGGGAGCGACTAGCCGCGGCTGCGCTCAAACGCCAAGCACTCAGCATCCAGCGATGAAATTCTCCTCATGGCAACAAGGTCGCCTGGGTGCGAACTGAGTGCGGAATCCTTGCTGTGCTAGACTATTTATTTCATAAGCGCAATCCGATCCGCCCTATGCTTCTGTCGAAAGAATATGTGGGCTATCTGGCCCGCGAAGTCAGCAAAAAACTTATTTCCGGCGAATTCATCGAGACCAAGAATCCGGCTGCGATGACGGAGCGCGTGCACGCCGCCATGCTGGAAGAGTTTGCTCTGGAAGACCGCATCAATGACGAAGTCCGCGTGATCCTGGAGGCGTACTCCGAAGAGATGCGTAAGACCGGAGCCAACTACCAGGAAATGTTCAAGAAAGTAAAGAACGAGCTGGTACGTAAGTACAAGGCGGTGCTGTGAGAGTCAACCGCGACAAAGTCAACAAGGTGGCGCACGTAGTGACCGACGCTCTCGCCGAAATGAATGAAGTCGACTTCCTCGAGGACCGGAACAGCATTCGCCTCGAAGTTCGCCGCCTGATGGAAGAACTGCTCAACCAGGAAGCCAAGATCGATGCCGCTGCGCGGCAGAAAATCGAAACCCAGAAGCGCACCATCCTCGAGGGCAGCCAGGAGTGGGACATTCTTTACCGCAAGTATTACAACGAGGAAGTCAAGAAATTGGGCATCTAGAAAAGGGCCAGTCGACGGCGCTCTGGAAGCCTGTTCCAGGTATTGACTACAAAATGCTGGGCTGAAAAGCCCCGCGCCACCCGACCCAGCAACCATAGAAATCACAGCTGTCTGTCAGCTCAAAGCGGCAAGCACTGCAGGCTCTGCTCGTCACCGGGTGATTATGGTCACAACCGTTTGTGATCATCATCACCGAGGCGTGGTTTACCTTCCCAGCATAATCATGAGGCAGTTCTATTTGGCGCGATTGGGCGCCGGTTTGAGAGGCTCGGATGGTCTCCTCACAGCCCGTCCGGAATATCGCTCGCCGTGGACGCTGTGCAATGCTGCTGGCGCCTGCCGGCAGTCTGGACGCCGCCACGGAAGCATTCCAGGCCGGTGCTGATGCCGTTTACGTGGGCCTAAAAGGCTGGAGCCGTGGCGGGGCGCGCGGCGAACTGGACCGCAACGGGTTGCGTCAATGCATGCAGCTGGCTCGCGTAACTCGAAAACAAGTCCAGCTTGCGATAAACACCATTCCCAAGCCGCCTGAGCGTCGCGGGTTGCTGCAAGGGCTGGTCGAATTGGCCGACTCTGGGCTGCGCGCGGTGATTGTGAATGACATTGGCCTCCTCCGCGACGTCAGCCGAGAGCTGCCCAGCCTCTCAGTCACGGTTAGTATTGGCGCAGGCGCTCTGAACCTGGACGACGTTCGTTTCTATCAAGATTTGGGCGCGAGTGCGGTCGTACTACCCGGCTATGTTGAGCCGCAGGAGATCGCCGCCATCAAGACGAAGACGGTGATCGCGATCGAGGTCATGCTGCACATGGTCGAGGAGTTCATCCAGCTCGGCAAGTGCTGGATACCGAGTTACCTGCACTTTGCAGCGGCAGAACGGCGTCGAACCGAATGTCTGAGCGGCAGCGTCAAGCGCGGCGGAGTGGGCGCGTGTTTCCGCATCTGCCAGCGACCCTGGACTGTTTTGAAAGATGGCCGCAAAGTTGACTGTCGTCTTTTGCCCAGCCGACAGATAAGCCGCGTGGCGGAACTCGGGGAATACCTCGACGCGGGAGTGGATGTTATCAAGATCCAGGGTCGGAGCCTGTCCGCGGAACTGGTAGGGGCCGTTACCCGTGTCTACCGCTCTGCGCTGGACGCCCAGACACGTGGCAGGGCCGTAATTCGAACCGCGCCGGCGCTGCCCCCAATGTGGACTGTACAAGGACGCTAAATGAAAACCTTCGAGCTCAATACGACAATCTCCAACCTGCAGAGTTTGCGCGAATCGGACCTTTGCACCTATGACGCCGTCTATTTGGGCAACATTTATTGCCGTTCTTTTCAGGAAAATTTCCTTGAGCGGCTCAATGACTTGAAAGACGGCATTGCCTACGTGAAAGATCTTGGCTTGCGTGCCTATGCGACCTCCTACGGCGCGCCCCGCAATGACGCCCTGCCCAAAGTCCAAAAGGCGCTGGAAGCGGCGGTTGAGGCCGGAGCCGATGCCATAGAAGTACACAACCTGGGTGTTCTGCGCATGCTTCACGAGCAGTTTCCAGGCACGCCGGCGCACATCGGCGGGTTCGCCAACGTCTACACGGATGCGGGCGCTTCAGCTCTGAAGGACTACGGAGCGGTCCGCTTCACGCCCAATTACGAGATCAGCCTGGAAGAAATCAACGCCATTGCGGACACCGCCCGGCTTCCCGCAGAGATTCTTGTCCATGGAAAGATGCCGCTGGGGATTTCCGACTATTGTTTCCTGCTCGAATATGAACACAAGTGGGAAGAGAAGTGTCCGACGTTATGCCAAAAATGTTTGCTCCTCAAGCAGGGCGACTGGGCTATGAGGTCGGTCGGCAAGGGAGTGCTGAGCGGGAAAGACGTTTGCATGCTGGAACATCTGCGCGCGCTGGTGAATGCCGGACATACTGTATTCCGAATCGAGGCGGCCTATGAATCCGCGGCGTACCGCCGTGACATCGGGAAGATCTACCGTTCAGCGCTCGAACGTGCCTTCGCGGGCGATGGCCGGGTCGATGAGGCAAATTGGGATTCGATCCGCCAGCACACGGAAATCGCGTTATGTAACGGTTTTTATTTCGGCCGCACCGGCGGAGAATACATCGGCAACGTCCACGAGCCGGCTGCTGTTTGCCGAGCTTAATTCTTTTCGAGGTGAGCGATGGTCGAGCTATTAGCACCCGCAGGAAATCTCGAGATGGCCAAGGCAGTCGTGGACAGCGGAGCAAATGTTGTCTACGTTGGCGCTCGCGGCTGGAGCCGTCGCCGCGATGCTTACGAATTATCCGACAACCAATTGCACGAAGCGGTCGCAATTGTGCACGCAGGCGGAGCCAAACTGCGCGTCGCCATCAACACCAACATGCAGTCGCGGGAAATTCCGCTCCTGCTCGGGAAGATGGAAAAATTCGTGAGCTGGGGTGTGGATGGTGCCATCATGACGGACGTCGGCGCCATCGCGGAGGTGCACCGGCGTTTCCCTCAGCTAATCATTCACGCCAGCATCGGCGCCAACGTCCTCAACAATGAGGATGTGAAGTTCTACCGCTCGATCGGTGTGTCTCAAGTGGTGGCTGACACAAAACTCACGTTGCGCGAACTGGTTTCGCGTCAGACGGACATGGATGCGGGCATCGAAGTTCTTATCCACGCCAACAAGTGCTACACCTATCTCGGAAAGTGCTGGATGTCGCCTTATCACCGCCTGGAGCGCACGCGAGATGATTTCGGCAAAGACCTGTTCCGAGGCAGTCCCAACCGCGGCGGATTGGACTACCGTGTCTGCCTGGAGCAATGGGGGCTATACGCCGACAACGCACTGCTGGAGCCCCGCATTGCGCTCAAGAATGATGCCTTCTTCTATCTGGATGACATCCCCGCGCTTATCGATTTAGGAGTGCACTGCCTGAAAATCCAGGGACGTGAGTACCCCATTCCGTTGGTAGCCCAGATCGTGTGCTTCTATCGTGAATTGATTGATGCGTATTCCGCCAATCCGGCCGATAAGTCCTTTGACCTTGAGCCGTGGCGCGTGCGCCTCGCTGCCGTCCAAGCGGAACGCGACGCGAAGCGTAGCAACATGACTCTCGTGTTGCTGAAGGAAGCTCGTCAACCGGTGCCGCACACAACCTAGGGACCGACGGCTGGCAAAGGACGATATCAATCGGGGAAGCGTTATCCTGAGGCCGGCATCAGCGGGCGAAGAGCCTGCCCTCGAGCACCTTTTCCTTGGGGAACTTGCGGTCATCGAATCTGGCGTGCAGTGACGAGAAGCATTTTCTGGCTGTTACGACCAAGCCTTACAGTGCTGGCCCATTCCCGATTGTTCCGACCCGGCACTCGGTACTCGCTTCGCGGTACTTCTTCTCGCGCATGGCGAATAGTTTCTGATGCATGGTGAAAGCGGCTTTGCGAGCCGCAGCGACGGCCGTGACGACCAAGTCGGCGCCCCGCACGTTATCCCCGGCGGCATAGAGGTCTTCGCGTGAGGTGAGACCTGTTTCTTCGCTCTCGACCACGATGGAACCCCACTTGGTAGTCTTCAGGTTAGGCGTGGTCTCGGGGATGTCGGTCTCGGGACTATAGCCGATGGCGAGCGCCACAGTATCGCAGTTAACAACGTAATTTGAGCCTTCGATGGGGACCGGAGAGCGCCGGCCTTTGGCATCCGGAGCGCCCAACCGCATGCGAATGCATTCGGCGGCCATAACCTTCCCTTGCTCGTCGCCGATGAACTTCACCGGCGCGGTGAGCCATTCAAACTGGACGCCCTCTTCCACGGCGTTCACACGCTCTTCGTAACGTCCCGGCATCTCGACTTCGCTGCGGCGATAGACGCAGTACACCTTGGCATCGGGGTTCAAACGGCGCGCAGTGCGCACGCAATCCATGGCCGTGTCACCACCGCCAATGACGATCGTGACGCCCGTGTGGTTCGGCTTGGGATCGGGCAGGTTGCGCCAGACTTCTGGCAGAAGTTCGGGAGGAAGATTGCCCCGCACCAGATATTCGGTGGCTTGATAGATATTCTTGAGCGTATCCTCGCCGGGAATCCTCATCTCTCCGCCCTTGACCGCACCATAACCAAGAAAGACCAGATCAAAGCCCTGGCGGAAGAAGTCTTCCACCGCATGCTCTTTTCCTACGCGGAAGTTGCAAACAAACTTGATGCCCATCTCTTCCAAGTAGCGGATCTTGCCGAACACGATGTCCTTGTTCAGCTTGAAACCGGGAATGCCGTAGAGCAGAAGTCCGCCGGGATAGGGCCACATGTCATAGACGACGACTTCGTGGCCGCAAACCGCAAGTTCTTCCGCGACCGCCAATCCAGCGGGCCCAGCTCCGACTACTGCAACTTTCATGCCGGTTGGAGCAGCTCTCTCACGCTTGGGATAGCCATAGTTCTTGCGTACATAGTCGATGACAAAAGCTTCCAGCTTGCCGATACACACCGCGGGATTGCGATTTGCAATGACACACGAACCTTCACACTGCTTTTCCTGAGGGCAAATTCGGCCGCAGACATCGGGAAAATTGGAAGTCTCCATGAATTTCAGGGCAGCGCCGACGAAGTCGCCCTGGCCAAGAAGGAAGAGCGCAGCCGGAATATCGTTATGCAGCGGGCAGCCCTTAGAGCAGGGGGCATGGTCGCAATACAGGCAGCGCTGGGCCTGCAGCATCGCCATCTCGGGCGTATAGGGCTGCGAGACTTCATTGAAATTGTGGACGCGCTGCTGCGGGTCCTGCTTGGACGGTTTGACCGCCTCGATTTTGAAGCGCTGACGACGGTTGATCATCGCGCCCCTCCTGGCTGCGTTTTCTCGAGGAAATTGGGCCGGAAAGCCCTATTTCCACCCTGCTACAGGATGCCTGCCGCTGCTACTTAAGGCTGTGAGCCCCGTCACAGGCTCCAGTGAGCTATGTACAAGGGCGATAATGGACGAGCGCATTTAACCGCAGAGGTCGCTGAGTACGCAGAGATAAGCGTAACCTGAAAATTGACCCAGCACTTAAAGGTCCCTGACTCTCCGTCTTTGTTCTGGGCGTGCTCTGCGATCTCTGCTTCAAAAAACATGGTAAGCAGCGGCGAAATTTCGAAACTAGCAAAACAGGCCGCGCGCGAAGCCGGTTTTGACCTGGCAGGCATCGCCGGAGTGCGCGATTTCCCCGAACTGGACCGCTTTCCCGACTGGATTGCTGCCGGCTACGCTGGAGAGATGAAGTACATGGAAGGGCGTGATGAAGCTGGGCGATTAAAGCGCGCTTCCTTGCGACATGTAGTGCCTTGGGCACGCAGTGTCATCGTTTGCGCCATCAACTACAACACGGCACAACCCTATTCAACCCAAGTCCACGATCCGGAGCGTGGCTGGATTTCGCGTTATGCCTGGAGCCGCGAGGACTACCACGAAGCAGTCACAAAACGACTGCGGATCGTCGAGCAGAAATTGCGCGAGGCCGTAAGGACCGGGTACCTAGTAGCGAGTACCCAGGCAAAACAGGAACTGCAAACTCGCTGCTACGTGGATACTGGCCCGCTGGTTGAGCGCGTCTATGCCAAGTACGCTGGAGTGGGCTGGATTGGAAAGAATACTTGCATTCTCAATCAGAAGCTGGGGTCATGGCTGTTCCTGGGCGTGATCCTAACCTCTCTCGAACTTGAGCCCGATCTTCCCGCTCCTGATCGATGTGGCACGTGCACGCGCTGCATTCAGGCATGTCCGACGGATGCGCTGATCGCGCCCTACCAACTTGATTCCAACAAGTGTATTTCCTATCTCACGATCGAGAAGCGCGGCGCGATTCCAGAAGTGATGCGCGAGGGCATGGGCCGCCACATCTTCGGCTGCGACATCTGCCAGGATGTCTGCCCCTGGAACCGAAAAGCTCCCGCTACAAACGAGTCTGAATTTCAGCCCAGACCGGAACTGGTGAATCCCGCCCTGGATTGGCTGGCCAACATGAGCGACGAAAACTTCCGTCAGACCTTCCGCGGATCGCCGGTACACCGAGCCAAGCTGTCTGGCCTGCGGCGGAATACCATCATTGCGATGGGCAACAGTGGAGAGCAGGAATTTGCGCCCATGCTCCAAAAACTTGCCGTAGATAACGATCCTGTAGTGGGCGAGGCCGCAAACTGGGCGCTCGGCAAGCTATTGCAGTCCTAAGTTTTTCGTGTCATTCGGAGCGCAGCTTCTCTGGTCATTCCGAGCGCAGCGAGGAAACTGCTTCTCTCCGGCTGGCGCCACAGTTTTTCCGTCGCTTCGGCGTTCCGGAGCAGAGCCTGGGCATTCTCTTTTTTGCGGTTCACCTGCTGAATGCGGGCTCCCACCTGGGCGTGGCTGGCGAAGATGATCGGCCTGCTGAACACGCTGGTGTTCATGCATTTGCCCTCCGGCCTATTCCTGATTGCCGTGCCCTTCGCACCCTCCATGAAACTTGCGACTGTGTTGTTTTCTGCTGCGCGAAGCGCTCGTGGAGATGGATGTGCCCACGCGCCAGTCCTATGTCGCCGCTGTGGCTCGTCCCGAGGAGCGCACCTTTGACAGCGGGATCACCAACCTGACCAAAAATGTTTGCTGGGCGATTGGTTCTTCCCTGGCCGGGGTGTTCATGGAGGGCATATCTTTCTCCGCGCCGTTGGTCGCCGGCGGAGGCATGAAGATCGGTTATGACCTTCTGCTTTATCGCGCATTTCGTCACCTAAAGCCACCAGAAGAGCGGCGCGAGAACGAACGCCAGTATGCGGAAACTGAGGAGTTATGAAACAGAAATCTTCGCCGAAAAACAAGAACGCTGGCATCGGCGTCGGCATGCTTCTTTTAGCCAGCAGCATCTTCACGTTTGCCCAAGCCGAGAAACCGGCCGCACCTCAGGCAACGACTAGCGAGTGGAAGCCACTCGACGATGCGATGGGGCGTTCCGGCCAGATGCAACCCGGCGACGTCATTAAGTTCGCTATGCCGCGTAAGGATTTGAAGGTCGTGGTGAATGGCGTAAACGTGAAGCCTGGTCTCGCGCTTGGTTCGCGGGCGGCGTTCAAGCGCGAGGGAAGCAGCGCCATGGTGATGGGCGGTGATGATGAAGCTGCGGCAGGGCGGCATCGAGCAGACCGCAGTTCACAATCATTTACTGCATGAGCCTCCCCGCGTTTTGTACACGCACACTGCTGGTCACGGAGATCCGGCACAGATGGCCAAGGGAGTCCACGATGCGCTAGCCCTCACCAAGACTCCCGGCCCAGACAAAACACAAACTCCCGCCGCTCCTGCTGATCTCGGCTTCGACCGGAAGCAGGTTGAACAGATTCTCGGCCACGCCGGAAAGGTGAACGGCGGAATTCTGCAGGTCACTGTGCCCCGCGCCGAAAAAATCACTGATTCCAGGATGGAAGTGCCACCTTCGATGGGAGTTGCAACGGCCTTGAACTTCCAGCCCACCGGAGGCGGGAAAGCCGCCATCACCGGGGACTTCGTACTGCTCGGCAAGGACGTGAACCCGGTGATCAAAGCCCTGCGCGAGAATGGGATTGAAGGCACTGCCCTGCACAGCCACCTGCTTGCCGAGGAGCCGCGGCTGTGGTTCATGCATTTCTGGGCCAACGACGACGCCGTAAAGCTTGCCAAGGCCTGCGTGCCGCCCTGGACAACACCGATTCAGCTAAATAACCAGAAGTTTTAGGGACTCTGGGCTGATCCGGTTTTTCAATCAACAATCAAAAATCAACAATCCATTTATCATTGCGGTCGCGCCTATTGCAGGGCTGGCGCTGCGCCATTAAGAAAAATTTAACCGCAAGAGTCGCCAAGCCCTCGCAAAGCTCGCGGAGAATAGTCCTCATGAAACAGCTACTTGGGGTGACGCTTTTGCCGCTGGTGTGCGTTTGCTTTCTCAACGGGCAGACGGGAAATACTGTGAAGTACCACGCCACCATCCAGGATGTAAAATACGTCTACGCAGTCGCCGAACCGGTGGGCCATCTGAAGTCAGGCGACATCCTCGAGACGAACACGGTTGATGCCTTCGGCAACGCCATCCAGAAGCCCGGAGACCGGCTCAGTCTGGTAAAGGGTGACAATCCTCTGACCGGACCGTTCTACATCGAGGGAGCTGAACCGGGAGACACCCTGGCTGTGAAGATTCTCGATTTGCAGGTGGACGGCAGTCAAGGAGTGGGAGCTTTCGCGCCCGGTTTTGGCGCTCTCAACGAAACTGGCTACACGCCCATGCTTCACCGCTCGCTGCCCGAGAGAATCTGGTTCTATCCCATCGACCACGCCACTAACACCGCAACCTTCAAAGCACTCGACTCCAATTTTTCGGTAAAGATTCCTTTGCACCCATTCTTTGGCTGTATCGGGGTCGCGCCCGCAGGCGGCGAAGCTCGCAGCTCCATTGTGCCGGCCGAGTTCGGCGGCAACATGGATTCTCCCGAAGCCAGCGTCGGCAACACGGTGTACTTTCCTGTGAATGTGCTCGGCGCCTTGCTCTATATGGGCGACGGTCACGCCGCTATGGGCGACGGCGAGGTCGCTGGCACTGCTATCGAAGTCCCTTTGCGCGCTCGCGTGCAGGTGAACGTCATCAAAGGCCAAAAGATCAACTGGCCGCGTTTCGAGAACGACGAAGCCATCATGACTGTCGGCGCTTATCGCCCGCTGGACGATTGCCTCCGCATAGCTTTCACCGAATTAGTTGGCTGGATTCACAATGACTATGGACTTTCGGAACTGGACACCTACGAACTGCTGTCCAAAGTTGCGAAAATCCACCTCAACGAAATGGTCGACCCGAACTACGTAATTGTGGCTTCGATCGAGAAAAAATATTTGCCAGCTAAGAAGAAATAGGATTGTCATCCTGAGCCGACTTCAGTCGGCGAAGGATCTCTGCATTTCAGCTAGGAATGCATGGATCCTTCGCTCAGGACGAAACCTGTTCCCAGGCGAATGATGGAGCACGCCCATGAAATACGGTTTCCTCCTACAAACCTATGAAACCGAGCGCATCAAGGTCCTCAGCGTTTGGAGTGAATTCCGCGATGAAGATCTTCCTGTACGTCCCCGCCCGGGCGATCCTAGAGGCCGCAGTGTCCACGAGCAGATGGTGCACCAATGCGTCTCCGAAGACCTGTGGTTTCGCACCATGCTGGGCATCGACGTGTCCGCACCACCTTTGCCCAAACAGGAGACCCGTTTGGAGTTCATAAAACGTTATGCCGAAGACAGCGAAAAACGGCTGGCTGCGCTGCGGGAAAAAACCGAGCCCTGGTGGGAGGAAGCAACGAAATTCTTCAACGTGCAGCGTTCGCGGGCCTGGGTGATGACCCGCCGCCTGACCCACACCTCGCACCATCGCGGGCAGCAAATGGCCATGCTCCGCATGCTGGGTCGGGATCTGCACAGCAACTACGGTCCAACGGCAGACACGGGCGGACTGGCACAAAATCAGGCCCCCACCATTTATGCCTACCCCGACATTGCTGCCTTGCTCCAGGGAGAGGAGTCAGGCGGGACGAAGGCACTACTGCCCGGCGGCGCGGGCAAGCCGGTCAGCGAGCGTCCCTCAACAAAATAAGGGGGGTAACTTTTGGACTAGAACCTTCGGCGTACCTGAGTTTCTTGACACCAGCCTTGCCGACCGGCGAAACTCCGAAGGACAGCCCTAGGAAACAAGTGTCTTCAGAGTCTCCCATGGACCAGCCCTCCATCATGGACGCGAATCCGCAGCTCGGTACTCGTGTTCCTCAGGGGGGTCCTCCCGTGCAACACACAAATTGGCAACCGCCTAAGCACGAGTTGCGTTTCCCCGGGGAAGATGGCGGGCAATCGCTAGCGGCTTGGGCGCGCCGCGATCTGGAAGCCGCTCTTCAGTTGCTCGCGGACCGGGCGCAATACATCACTGGGGCTTGCGGCGCGGCCATCGCGCTGCGTGACGGCGAGCACATCATCTGTCGTGCCAGTTCGGGACCTTCGGCTCCGGAGGTTGGCTCCTTCCTTGAAGCAAGCTCGGGATTGTCTGGCGAGAGCGTTCGCACCCGCAGAGTGATGCTCTGCGACGATGCCGACCACGATCCTCGCGTCAATCGGGAAAGCTGCCGTCAAATGGGTATCGCTTCCTTCGTGGTTATGCCGCTCGTTCGTGACGACGGGGTGGTGGGGATCTTTGAACTCTTCGGAAGCACGCCGCACCTGTTCAAGGAGCGGGACATCTTGGCGCTGCAGCGTATGGGCGACATGGTGAACACTGCTTTGGATCAGGTGGACCACGCTGGCAAATCGTTGGCGGCGGGAACGGAGGCAAAACAGGCGGCGGGGACAGTGCGACCACCCACCACGCAGGGGGAAGAAGAGGAAGAGGACGTCTTGTGCCTGGACGATGACTCCGTTCCTGCAAAACAGGATCCCGTAGCCCGACCGTTGCCCGCCCCGGCCATCCCCAGAGCTCGAGGTGAAGCGGTTCGGGTAATTCCTGCGCCAAATGCGATTCATGATCAAAAACCTATCCAGCGTCCCCATTCTGTCCACGCGTGTGCGTCCTGCGGATTTCCAGTCTCGCAGGGACGTAGCCTGTGCCTGGACTGCGAGGCTGCGCACGAGAATCAATTCGGCAGTTCATCGACGGCTGCCCCCCCCGGCTTCCTGACCAGCTTGAGCGATGAACCAGAACAGGGGAATGGGGTCACAGCGTGGATTCTTACTCACAAGTACCTGCTGGGGACCATCGCCGTCGTGGGCAGCACGATAGCAATCCTTCTATTTCGCTAGTTTTCTGCCCGTAAACCCCTTAATTCCTTGACAAAAGCCGAGTGCCTGCATAAAGATTGGGCATCTGCACGACTTAAGGATTTAAAGGTACCCAGGTATGAAGAATGTCTACGAGGTGTTAAGGCAGAAAGAGCTCGAGTTGGCGCGGCTGGAGAAGGAAGTAGAAGCGTTGCGAGTGGCTGCCCCTCTGCTTTCAGAAGAGAAGGAAAGCACGTCCGAACCGGTCAGCGGCAAGCCAACCCTAACTAGCCCTGCGGCGGCCCAACAACCCATTCGCATTCCGCAGACCGCGATGAGTCCTGCCGCGGCGACCCAGTCGGCAAGGGCTTCGGGTTGGGAAGACACCGCCAAGCGCTGGCCTTAACTTCCGGCGGCAGCCAGGCAGATGGCTGTTAAAGAGGTTAGCTTGGGCGCCGAGGCTCCTTTGGAAACTCAGCCCGGGATGGTTCCCGGGCTGATGTGTCTTGCCTGAAGGAATACCGTGACCGGGAACGCTACTCCACAATCGACCACCATGAGTCAGCAGACAGCTCCCTTTCCCAATGTGGATCGAGCACACCAACGCCACTTTTACCGCTACCCCGTCGCTGTTCCCGTGGATGTGGTTGTGCTCCGCTCCGGCATACCGCAGGCCATACCGGGGCGCACTCTGGATGCAGGCGAGGGCGGAATAGGGCTCGTCCTGGCCGGTGAGCTTCAGCCAACCGAGACGGTGCGAGTCGCCTTTAAGCTTCCCACGGGGACCGAGCCGGTACAGGCTAAAGCCGTAGTTCGGCATTACGGACCAATTCGGTGCGGTCTGCAATTCCTGGCCATGGCGCCCGAGCAACAAACCGTGTTGCACACCTGGCTCAGCATGACCGCGAAGGCAACCGGTCATCCTCCGACAACCGTAGCTGCCACAACCGGCGTCGCTCAGCAACGCAGCGCACCTGTTCAGCCAGGGCGTGCGGCCCCGGCATGGCGGCCGCGACTCCATCTAAGGCGTCGAAATGTGTTGCTGGCCGCGGCTGCACTGGTTTTCGCCGGCGTAGCGCTCGCGTCGTGGTGGCACAACGGCTGGAACGATCTCGAGCGGAACACGGCCGCCGCCTCAGCCAGCACCGCGCGTCCATTAGCCTACGTTCCTGGAATTGTGATGGAGCAGCGCGTGCTCCACAAGATTGACCCCGTCTATCCTCCCGAGGCCGAACGAGCGAAATTGCAGGGAGTGGTCGTAGTGCAGGCGGTAATCGGGGCCGATGGTACCGTGACGGAAGTGCACCCGATCAGTGGCCCGGAAGTCTTGGGGCGCTCAGCCGCCGATGCTGTCCGCTGGTGGCGCTTCCAACCCTATGAACTCAGCAACCAGCCTGTACCGGTGCAGACAACCATCGAAGTCGAATTCCGGTTGAATTAGTTCTCTCTCAGGCGTCCTACAGACAACACCCTACGCACCCTACGCCTCCCATCCCTACGCCTCCCATCCTACGCCTCCCATCTTGACACGCTGAGGAATGCAGCAGTAGAGTACGTCCCCATCAGCCGGTATTCACCTGGAGTGTCGCTCACCTAGGGGTGACACGGAGAAAGATTCTTCAACGCGGAGCTCTGATAGTTCGGAGACTCAGTGCCACTCGTAGGCTCCTCAATTTCGTAGTCTGTTAAGCGGCCCGAATTCCGGACCGTTTTGCAGAAGCTCAGGCCTGAAACCATCGAGCTGAAAGGAGGCCGTCCATGAAAGGTGGACGCTATTTATATCTGGGCGTAGTCATGGCTGCGCTCGTCATCGGCCTCGGGTTCTGGCATCCCATACACGTCAAGGCGGGCCCTGATCATGCACCCAGGTTCATGGTTGACCCTTTCTGGCCTCAAGTCCTGCCGGCTCCGGTTGGCTATAACCTCTATACTTGGCCAACACCGACCGCGGGAGATACCGTTGCTCATCAATGGGTGACGGGGGAAGTGGCTGGGAGTTGCACCGACGCAGCCGGCAATGTTTACACCTTCAACCGGGGTTGGGAAGTAGGGGTAAGTGTAGGCGGCGTCCTGCAAGGAAACCAGTCGGGGGCCATTGTGGGGCAGGATGCCACCGCCTCCTCAATGCCGTCGCCACCTATCGTGGAATACAACCCCGACGGCAAGGTGGTCGCCGGTTTTGGCAACCCCATGCTCATTCAAACCGGAACCAACTACGGAGACTCTGCCTACTTGCCACATGGCGCCCACGGTTGCTTTGTGGACTACCAGGGTAACGTCTGGCTTGGCGGTAACGGCGATGGCGTGATCCAGAAGTACAACCCGGCCACGGCAGCCGGACAGGGCGCAGCCGCAACCTGGTCGGTAGAGATCGGACAGAAGGGCGTCTGCGACGGAAACCCGTCGAGCGCCGTCATTAATCCGACTTGTGGTGAAGCCAACAGTCTCAACACCAGTCACACCTTACTCAACGAACCTCCGGATATGACGGTCGATCCCGACGTCGGGCCGGTTTCGGGAACGAGGGGTGACGTCTACATCGCAGACGGCTACGGCAATCACCGCATTGTCGTCTACGGCACCAGCGACGGAGGCATGACCTACCACTACGTGGGCCAGTGGGGCCAGGACTGCGGACACAACGAGAGCCCCGACGGTACCAATGCTTGTCCCGGCGGTACATTCGGGCATTCCGGTGGCGGCCACCCCCACTGCGTTGTGGCGGGTAACGATGGCTTGGTTTATGTCTGCGATCGTCCCAACAACCGCATTCAGGTCTTCAACAAGAGTTGCGCTCAGCCATCGGTCGACGGCTCGCAACCTTTGTGCGAACCGGAACGCATCATCTACATCAACAGCTTTCCCGGTGCATCTACGGCTAAGCGGAACGCGATTCTCAAGGCGGGCACTCGTGCCTGTGATATCGACTTCTGGCCTAACCGGGACAGTCTCGCCAGCGGTAGCCCGATGCCCCAGAGATATGTCATCGACGTCGACCTGGGTAACGACAATACCTGGATCATCGACAAGGCCAGCGGCGTCGCGGTCGGAGCCCTCGGGCGCTGTGGTTTGGCGCCTTGTCCCGGCCACAATGTCGGCGAGTTTGCCTTCGGGCACACAACGAATGTGGACCCCCGGGGCAACATCTACGTTGCGGAGACGATTACTGGTCGGCGCATCCAGAAATTCGTGAGAGTGCCATAACGACGATCGGCGCCGAGTCCACTAACTTTCACCCAGTTGTGGCGGCTGGGAACAGAGTTCCCAGCCGCCGCTACGGATTCCAAGGGGATCGCATGCGCAGCCGTTGGGTCAGATTCTTCTCGTTGACGACCTTCGCCGTCACGCTCACTTCCTCGTTCGCAGCAGCCCATGACCTGCCCACGAACACGATGATGAACGCCTTTGTGAAGATCGAACCCAAGCAGGCGCACCTGGTGATTCGGGTTCCATTGGATTTGCTGCGAGGGGCGTCATTTCCCATGAAAGGCCCCCATTATGACTTGTCGGCGGCCGGACCGGCGACGCAGGCAGCCCTGAAAGCCTTAGCCGACGGCCTTCCTCTTTGGGAGAACGGGCAACGCCTGGTGCCGTCGCGCTCCAGCGGTTGCCTTTCTCTGCCCTCCGACCGTTCTTTTGCAGACTACGATCTCGCGCTAGAGGCTGCCGAACGCCCCGCCGATCCAGCTGTCGCAATCTACTATGCTCAGGGTTTTCTGGATGCTCACTTCATTTATCCCATCTCATCCGCGGATTCGGTATTCAAGATTCAAACCCTGGTAGCGGAAGATCTGGGAAGTCTTACAAAGCTGACGATCCGCTACCTGCCGCTAACGGAACCTAGCAGGGTGATGATGATTGCTGGAGGTTCAGGGCCGCTAGCTCTGAACCCGGCGTGGTACCAGGCGGGCAGTGGCTTCATCATGCTTGGTATTGAGCATATTCTGAGTGGCATTGACCATTTGCTGTTTCTGTTCTGTCTGGTCATTCCGTTCCGCCGCCTGCGCGGACTCGTCCCGGTGATCACAGCCTTTACCCTGGCGCACTCCATTACGCTGATTGGTTCGGCTTACCATCTCGCGCCTCAGGGAGGATGGTTTCCGCCATTCGTTGAAACGGCGATAGCCGCTTCGATCGTTTACATGGCGCTGGAAAACTTCGTGGGCGCGGACCTGCGCCGCCGCTGGCTTATTACCGGCATGTTCGGCCTGGTACACGGTTTCGGCTTCTCCTACGCCTTGCAGCAGCAGTTGCAGTTCGCAGGCTCGCATCTGCTGGTGTCGCTGTTCTCATTCAACGTCGGCATTGAGATCGGACAGGTCGTGGTGCTGGGGCTGATGCTTCCCGCCCTGGCCCTGTTTCGGCGTGTGGTCCCGGAACGGATGGGGGTGATCATCCTGTCTGCAGTTGTCGCTCACACTGGCTGGCACTGGATGATTGAGCGATGGGAAACGCTGCGGCAGTCACAATGGCCCCCGTTGGACGCCGCCGGTCTGGTGATATTGGCAAGATGGGTGGCCGGGCTGTTAGTCGCCTTCGGCGCTTTTCGCCTGTTGGCCACCTGGGTGGAACGCAGGTTCCTGGATCGCGTCGAACTGCCGGAGAGGCAGATGGAACAATCGGAAAGAGCGGCGTGAGTGAGGGGCATTCTCAAAATGCCGGCTCACTCATCCCAGTCCGCAAATTCTATTCCTGAATCCCTCGTCAAGTTTGGTTGAAAGCGAGACTTTCCCAACTATTGGCTTTCATTCCAGATGTACAAGAAGTTCTCGTCGCTGGCGGTGGCAACATTGCGTCCCGACTTCCGAGTTGCGCGATTCAACGCCGACCGTACCTTCTCCTTGCTTTCAGCCAATTCGGCCAATGGCACCTTGAGGGCGACACTATTCTGTACCCGGTCGAGATCGGAGAGAATCTTGGCCACAATCTTTTTGTGCTTTCCATTCCGGCCTTGAGGAACATCCGCCAGCGGCATTTCCGTGAAGTTCATAGGAATGTTCTTGGTCCGGGAAGTCATAAGCAGCGCTCCTTGAAGAGAAACCTTAAACTAACGTAACGTAATCGTATCATGCCCTGACAACACCTGCAACAACGCAATCGTTTCGTTAAACCCAGGTTCGCGGCCTTAACCCACCGGAGCGCTTCTCTAGGGACTGCAAAGCCACAAGTCACGCTAATTGAGTCATTTAGCTCGGGCTAACGGCACAGACCGTTCCCTAAAAGAGCTAACCCGTATAGCCGGCAGCCTGCTAGTGCTAGTGTTGACGGGAAGAGGTGATTCCTGTGCGAAAGCGGACAATACATTTCGAGCAGATTCCGGTTGCTCTGGTGAAGAAGATTGCCGAAGCAGACGTTCCCAAGAATCAAGACACTGGATGCGACAACAGGATTGCTAAAGTTCCTGCCAGGGGCATGAATCCCTATGGTCAGGGATGTTCACCTTGAAGAAAGAGCTTTGGACATGGAAGACTCATCCGGAAACGATGATCTTAAGTACCCGGGTTGGCAAAAGCCTCTCCTGGAAGCAGTGCTTGAGCTCGATGCGCACAAATCCAAAGCACGGGTGGCCGCTGCAGAAATAACTATTTGCAACAGGCTAGAAACCCTCTCACCGGGTCACGACCATCATGCTGAGCGGCAGGCCCTTGACGATGCTCTGAGAACTCTGCGCATTCTCAAAACGTAAGTCGAACTACGGCTTTCCCACCGTGTAGGATATTTCTTCAATTCTGCTTGCTTAGCGCCTGGCGCAGCTTGAAGCGTTGCAGCTTGCCGGTCGCGGTCTTGGGAAGTTCAGGAAAGAATTCCACCCAGCGCGGTCGCTTGAAGATGGGCAAGCGGCTGACCACAAATTGCTCCAACTCCTGGGCGAGTTGCGGCGTGCCCGCGATTCCGTCACGCAAAACCACGCAAGCGGCGGGTTTCAGCAATTGGTCTCGGTCTTCACGCCCGACTACAGCGGCTTCGAGCACCGCCGGATGCTCGATCAGCACGCTTTCAATCTCCACCGGGCTTACCCACACGCCGCCGCACTTAAGCATGTCGTCAGAGCGGCCCGCGTACCAGAAGTAGCCGTCAGCGTCCTGGTAGTATTTATCGCCAGTGCGGAGCCAGTGGCCTTCGATGGTCTCCCTAGTCTTCTCGTGCTGGTTCCAATAGAAGGCGCAGGTCGCGTCCGACTTGACCAGAAGGTTTCCAATCTCTCCCGGTTTCACTGGCTGGCTCTGATCATCAACAATCCGAGCTTCGTAACCTGGGATGATCTGCCCACTCGATCCTGGACGCACCGCTCCGGGACGATTGGCTATGAACATGTGCAGGGCCTCGGTCGAGCCGATGGCGTCGAGGATCTCCACACCGAAACGCTCTTTGAAACGGTGGAAGAGTGCAGCAGGGAGTGCCTCACCAGCGGAGATGCCGTTACGAAGGGAAGAGAGATCGAAATCGGAAACCGGGTTCTGCCCGGTCGGGGCGGCTCGGAGACCCGTCCCCACACGCTGCTTCCCCTGATGAGCGAGGAGTGCGGCGTAGTTTGATGGGACTGAAAAAAACAGCGTCGGACGGTAGCGTTCGATGACTTCAAAGACCTGCTGCGGCTTGGGCGGACCGGTCAGGAGAATGCTTGTGGCTCCGACAGCCAAGGGGAAATAGAGAGCATTCCCCAGGCCATAGGCAAAGAAAAGTTTGGCAACGCTGAAGCAGCGGTCTTGCTGGTTCATGTTGAGGATGGCTTTGGCATAGCGCTCGGCGGCGACCGCCATGTCGTGCTGCAAATGTACGCATGCTTTAGGGAATCCAGTGGAACCCGAGGAATAGAGCCAGAAAGCGGCGTCGTCCTTGTGAGTCGGCTCGGCCATGAGGTCAGGCGAGTTGCGTTCGATGAACTCTCCAAAACGAATCGTACCCTGCGGAGGCTCGGCAGCCACTACGACGATCTTCTCCAGAAAACGGAGATTGGTTTTCGGAATAGCCTGGAGCTGGGAAAACAATGGCTCGCTGACAATCGCTATCCGCGCCCGTGAGTTGTTCAGCAGGTATTCGTAGTCGGAAGGCTTGAGCAGGGTGTTGACCGGGACCGGGACAGCGCCGATCTTGATCGCCCCAAAAAAACTGAAGGCGAACTCAGGGGTGTCGAGCAGCAGCAGGAGAACTCGCTCTTCGACGCGCACGCCCAGCTTGTGCAGCGCATTACCCACGCGATTCACGCGCTCACAGAGCTGCCTGTAGGTGATGCGAACGCCCTCGCATTCGATGGCGACTTTGTCGCCGCGTCCTTCCTGGATGTGGCGATCCACGAAGTAGGACGCGGCGTTGAATTGGTCGGGAAGAGAAACGCTCATTTCGGCGAAACGCGCTGCTTGCGCAGCCCGTGCAAGACCATGCCGCCGCTCACGGCAAAACAACCCACCGCAATCAGCGCAATCACCTCAGCGATCCCAGGGCGAATGCGTAGAAAGTCGCCAAAGAAAGCCACGATCGCACTGACTGTGCCTAACAGGTTGAGCCAGGCGGGAGGGTGTACAGTCGGAAGATCACTACGGCGAAAACGCAGCTGGAGCATGAGTGCGACCAGTCCGATGGCGGCGACCACCACCACCGCGGTGGGACTGAGAAAATTAGCGCGATTGGTGAAGATCACGATGAGCGCCAGCGTGCCGATTAGCACCCCAGAGAGAATGACATTCCAGCGACGTTGTTTGATTCCGGGTTCGGGCAAGGATCCTCGGGGGCGCAGCTTTCTATTGTAGACAGAGCCGGGCATCCGGCAAAGCCAGAGGGTGGAACGCCCTCCGGACGGCCGGCGAGACGCCGGCTACGTCCCTACAGCTTGCTCCAGGGCTCGACGTGTGAAAACCGTCGCCAAGTGGCGGCGGTAATCAGCCGAAGCATAGTAATCGCTCAGGACCTCGACTCCCTCGGCCGCATGGGCGGCGGCTTCCACGATGGCTGCAGTGTTTTTGCCGCCTAGCGCATTCTCGACTGCCGTTGCGCGGTAGGCGATATGGCCGACGCCGGTGATGCCTACGGCGGCGCTCTCGATCTTGGTCCCCGCCCTCTTGAGGCGCACTGCTACTCCCACCACTGCATATCCGGAAGCCGGGTGGTGGAATTTCTTGTAAGCCACGCTCTGTCCTTCTGTGCGCGGTAGCCGGACCTCCGTGATGATCTCGTCGGGGCGAAGTTCTGTTGTGAACATTCCGGTAAAAAACCTGGTTGCCGGGATGGTACGTTCACCGCTGCGGCTGATGGCCACGATCTCAGCATCGAGCGCCAGAACGGCGGCAGGATAATCGGCCGCCGGATGGGCCGCGGCGAGCGATCCGCCGATGGTGCCCCGGTTACGCACCTGGATGTCTCCGATTTGCGAGGCGGCCTGCGCTAGCAATGGACAGGAATCATGCAGGATCTTGGACGAAGCAACGTCGGCGTGCGGGGTCATGGCTCCGATCACAATCTGGTCGCCCGATTGCCGAATGTGATTCAAGCCGGCAATGCGCCCGAGGTCGACCACAATCGACGGTGCGGCCAGGCGCAACTTCATTGCCGGCAGCAAGCTATGTCCCCCGGCGAGGATCTTGGCTTCCTCGTGTGAAGCTAGCAGATCCAAGGCTTCGCTGAGAGTGCGGGGAGATTCGTAATCAAAATTGGCCGGAATCATGTGTTACTCCTAGCTACTTTCCTGGAAACCGAGTTCCCTCGCGATGCTCGCGATGACAAGGGCTTGTGAGCGGACTGTGGTTCGAGTTTGGCGGCAGCTTGCGCCTGTTGCATGGCACTCCAGACCCGCTCGGGTTTCAGTGGCATGTCAATGTGCTTGATGCCAAGTGGTGACAGAGCATCGCATACAGCGTTTACCATGCAGGGCGTGGAGGCAATCGTGCCCGCTTCCCCCACTCCTTTCACGCCCATCGGATTCACGGGCGTAGGCGTAACCGTACGGTCGAGCGTGAAGTCGGGCAGGAGATGTGCCTTGGGAAGCGCGTAATCCATCAGCGTGCCGTTCACGATTTGGCCTTCGTCGTTGTAGATCAGCTCTTCCCACATAGCCTGGCCCATGCCTTGAGCTATTCCGCCATGAATCTGGCCGTCCACCAGCATCGGGTTGATCACGTTTCCACAATCGTCGACCGCGACGTATTTGTCGACTTTGACTTCGCCGGTCTCGGGGTCCACTTCCACTGACGCAATGTGAGCCCCGAAGGGGAAAGTGAAGTTCGAAGGTTCAAAGAAGTGTGTGGCTTCCAATCCGGGCTCGAATCCACGAGGAATATTGCGCGCCGTGTACGCGGCCATCACCAGTTCGCCGAAGGAAATAGACTTCTTGCCGCCTTTGGCACTCAGGCGTCCTCGGCCGAAGGTGATGTCGGGAGGCTTGGTACCCAGCAGATGAGCTGCCAGCGTCACCATCTTTGTTTTCAGCTTTTGCGTGGCCAGGTAAGCGGCAGTTCCTCCGACCGCTGTGGCTCGACTGCCAAAGGTGCCAATGCCGTAGGGAACGGCCAGCGTGTCGCCGTGTATGACATTCACATCCTCGGGATCGATTCCGAGTTCGTCGGCAATCAGCTGGGCAAAAGTGGTTTCCTGGCCCTGTCCGTGCGGTGACGCGCCGGTCAGAACGGTGACCTTGCCGGTCGGTTCGATGCGCACTGTGCCACTTTCCCATCCCCCTGCGGGAGTTGCAGCGGACGGGCCGATGGCACAAATTTCAACATAAGTGGACACGCCCACCCCGTAATACTTGCCGTTCTTCCAACCATTTTTCTGGCGACGGCGCAGGCTGTCGTAACCCGATAACTCGAGGGCGCGCTTGATGCTCTCCTGATATTTGGCGGAGTCGTACACGAGACCAGTGACTGTGGTGAACGGAAACTCTTTTGGCTGCGGGAAATTCTTCAGGCGGAACTCGGCAGGATCCATGCCTAATTCATGGGCGGCAACACCCATGATGCGCTCAATGTTATACGTAGCCTCGGGACGGCCGGCGCCGCGGTAGGCGTCGGTTGACATTTTGTTGGTGAAGACGCCCTGAATTTCGATGTCGATTGCCGGGATCTTGTAGCAGCCCGCCTGCATAAGCGCAGTAAGTTGCGGGATCAGGGGTGTAAGGAGCTGATGGTAGGCGCCCATGTCCGCCAATATACGGACGCGCAGGCCGAGAATCTTTCCATCTTTCTTGAGAGCAAGTTCGAGATGGTTGATCGTATCGCGGCCGTGAATCGTGGAAGTAATGTTCTCGCGGCGCGTTTCCGCCCACTTGACCGGACGGCCAAGCTTCATCGCCAACCACGGTACCAGGCCTTCCTCGCGGTAGACATTTAACTTGCTGCCGAAACCGCCACCCACTTCCGGGGCGATCACGCGAACGGCGGTCTCAGGTAAACCAACCATCACGGAGATCTGGGTACGGAGCAGGTGCGGTATCTGCGTGGCGGACCAGACTGTCAGCCGGTTTTCGCCGGGCAGATATTCAGCCAGCACGGCCCTGGGCTCCATCGCCATGGGAGCGAGGCGTTGGTTGACCATGCGCTGCTTCACCACACGATCAGCCTTCTTGAAAGCCGACTGGATGTCGCCGTTCTTCAGGGCATGGGTGAAAGCGCGATTGGTTTTGAAATGCTGGTGGATCACCGGACTGTCTTTTTCGAGCGCCTTCTCCATGTTGACCACGACGGGCAGCGGCTCGTAATCCACTTCGATCATTTCGGCAGCATCGCGCGCGGTGTAGAAGTCCTCGGCCACCACGGCTGCCACCGGCTCACCCAAGTAGCGGACTCGTTCCGTAGCCAAAACAGGATGCGGAGGCACGTTCAGCCCAGGCATCTGGATGGCGCAAGGAACCATGCCTAAGCCAGTCAAGTCTTCTGATGTATAGACGCCGACCACGCCCGGCAAAGCACGAGCGGCGTCGGTACGGATGGCACTAATTTCCGCATGCGCCATGGGCGAACGCGTGAACGCGCAATACAACATGCGGGGAAGCTTAAGGTCATCAGTGTAGTGGCTAGTACCCTGGATGAGGCGCGGGTCTTCCTTCCTCTTCAGTTTCTTGCCCACCCACACCGCTGCCAGCTTCGCCTTTCTCTTGCCGTTAGCTTTGCCATTTTGCGCCATGGCTCACCTCGCCCCAGCGCGTGCCGAAACGCGCTTCGCCATCTTGCGAGAGGCATTCTTCACCGCGGCGACGATGTTCTGGTAGCCCGTGCAACGGCAGACATTGCCGTTGATGGCCTCCCGGATTTCCGCGCTGGTGGGAGCCGGATTCTTGGCGAGTAGATCGTGCGAGCACATCAGCATGCCGGGCGTACAGAAGCCGCACTGCAAGCCGTGCTCTTCCCAGAAACCTTCCTGGAGGGCGTGCAGTTTGTCGCCTTGCGCCAGGCCTTCGACCGTTGTGACTGAACGGCCATCCGCCTGAACCGCCAGCACGGTGCAGGACTTCACGGCGCGGCCGTCGAGTAAGACCGTACAGGCCCCGCACAGAGAGGTTTCGCAGCCTATGTGGGTGCCGGTCAAGCCGGCGACTTCGCGAAGAAAATGCACCAGCAGGAGCCGCGGTTCGACAGAATGCCGGTGCGCTTGCCCGTTGATATGGATTGTGACGTTCTTCTGCATGTAACCCCCGGGACCGAGAAGACTACGGCAGGCAATTTCGAGGCGGCCAACAATAGCAAAAAGGGCGCGAGCGTTTCAAGGCGTGGGTTGGGGTCCTCGGGGTCCCTGGGCGTACGGTCGAAACGCTAGGACGCCCCGCCATCCATTCGGCCTGTTGGGAATCACCGTGGTTCACCGCGTAGAGCACCAGTTCGACGCGGCTGGAGATGCCGAGCTTGTCAAAAATCCGAAACAGATGCTTTTAAATGGTATGTTCGCTCAGACCCAACTCGCGCGTAGTCTCGCGATTGCTGAGACCGTCGGCCACCAGGGCAACCGCCTGCTCTTCCCGCCCAGTCAAGAGATTGTCACTCCAGCATTCACCGCCCGCAGCGAAGGTACGCGGGTGACAAACGTCGAGCAAGTATTGCAATTGTTGAGCGTTCGCCCAGACCTGTCCGCCGCTTACAGTACGGATGCACTTGCAAAGTGCACCGAAGGAAGCGCTCGAGAAGGAGAAGAGACCTCGTGCGCCGGTACGAAAAGCATTGATGACCAGATCGCGATCATAGGCCTCAGCTATCAGGATCTTGGCAAGGGTCGGATGAGCCAGGTGCACGCGGCAGAGGACAACTAACTGGGATCCGTTGTGGGCGGCGCGATCAGTGGCGAGGATAGCTATGTCGATGTGGTTCAAATCGAGAATTTCGAGGATGGCCTCAGGATCGAAACCACAGGAAGTGAAGGCAAACTCCGAACGTCCGCACAGCGCGCTGATGAGGAGTTGGCATGGCATTTGCGTGGAATCGGCCACAAGTAGGCGTAACGGCTGAGGGCCGACGCGCAAGTTGGTCATTGATTCCTCGGCCAGAGAGACTTGGGGAGGGCCGAAAGGAGAGTGCAGCGGTCCAGGAGTAGGTATCTCATGTTCAATTGTCACTAGGGCGGGCGACAGAGTCCCAATTCGGAACGGGCCATGCTTGGCAGGGAAGACCGGAAATCGCCCACAAAGTTTCGTAGCAAAGCAGCGGCAAACCAGAACCCCAGAAACGCCATCTCAGGTATGTCGCGTCATTCTCGTCCTAATCCGCCTCAGGAGCAGATATGTTCAGCCCTCATCTTTCCAGGTTGAAATGCATTGTGCGCAGCATGATGAGAATCCCCAGGGTCTGTAACACTCCTGCGTTGTTTATAGCTGTTGTGGTTTCAATATTTTCACTGCGAGCGTTTGCGGCGAACCCGCCGTGTCCACTCAACACGACCAATCCTTCGGTTAACGTTTGCACACCAACTCCGAACCAGGTCGTGGGCATTTCGCCGGCTCACGTCGTCGCGGGGACAACCGACACGAATACCGTCGTTGCAGTCCAGATCTATGTCGACAACCAGCTGGTGACTCAGGTGAACTCCAATGCTATCGATACCTACGTTCCGCTTCCGATTGGCCCGCACTTGGTGACCGTACAGGGCTGGGGCCGCACGGGCGCCACGTTCAAGACCAATGTTCCGATCAGCTTGAGTCCGCCGTGTGCGCTGAATGCGACCAACCGCACGGTTACGATTTGCACGCCCGGAGGCGCCGCCGTGGTCAGCAATCCAGTCCACCTGGTTGCGGGCATGAACGACAGCAATCCGGTCACTTCGGTGCAGGTGCTCGCCGACGGACAGCCTGTCTTTCAGAACAGTGCTGCGCCTCTGGACGTCTACATCACCTCACTAAGCGCCGGCCCGCACACCCTGGCTGTCCAGGCGCAGGACGGCACCGGAACATTCAGTAACAGTCGGAACATTACAGTCACTTCGAATTCCGGCCTCAGCAACCTGCGGCACATCATCTTCTTTGTCCAGGAAAACCGGTCGTTTGACAGCTACTTCGGAAGACTGGGGCCATACCGAGTCTCACTTGGCCTGTCCAACAACGTCGACGGCGTCCCGCTGAACGCAACCCTGCTCGACACATCCGGCGTTGCCGTTCACCCTTACCATTACCAGACGGTTTGCACGGACAACATGAGCCCGTTCTGGAATGAGAGTCACTTCGACTTCGACGGCGGCAAGATGGACAACTTCCTGAAAACCACCACATCGGCCTATTCCAGCACTGATCCCACTGGGACTCGCGCCATGGGCTACTATGACCAGACCGACCTTCCCTACTACTACGCATTAGCGACGCAGTTCGCGACCACTGACCGCTTCTTCTCATCCGTGATGTCCAACACGAACGCCAACCGCATGTACCTGTTTGCCGCAACCTCGTTCGGCCATATTCGTCCCGATACGCCGCCGACCGGAGGTTGGACGCAGCCGACAATTTTCGACCATCTCGACGATGCGGGTGTCTCCTGGCGCTACTACTACCAGGATAATGGGGCCTATCTGCCGCAGTGGTCCACCTACCAGCGCGACGCCGCCAAGCTGAAGCCGATTGCGAACTGGTATACAGATTTGCAGAACGAATCGACCATGCCTTCGGTGATCTTCATCGAGCGTGCCGGCCCCTCGGGGCTGGATGAGCACCCGGGTAATAACGTCCAGAAAGGGGCAGCCGATGTCGCCAAAATCATCAACGCGCTGCTGACGAGCCCGTCATGGCGGTCTTCGGCTCTGATTCTGACCTATGATGAGGCGGGTGGGCTCTACGACCATGTTGTTCCCGCAAGCATGAATGCTCCGGACACGATCGCGCCGATGCTGCAATCGGGAGACAAGCCCGGCGACTTTGCGCACTCCGGATTTCGTGTCCCCATGGTGGTGGTTTCGTCATGGGTGAAACCGCATTACGTTTCCCACACCTGGCGCGACTATACTTCGATCCTGCGCCTGATTGAAGTGCGCTTCAATGTCGCTCCGCTCACGGCGCGCGACGCCGCCGCCGACGACATGATGGAGTTCTTCAATTTCAGTTCGCAATCCTGGTCGACGCCGCCGTCGCTTCCTGCCCAGCCCACGAACGGCACCTGCGATACTACTCTAGAGCGCGCACCGGGCAGGTAAGCTCGTCGTAGCGCCGCCATCCCGGCGGCTGTCACGCGGGCGTCTCGCCCGCGCTGCTGAGCCGGCAAGATGCCGGCGCTACCCCAATCGTTACCACGGATCTCACGGATCGTGATCCGTAGATATCCGTGGCGGTTTTTCTAAAATCAACAATCAGCAATCGCAAAGTCCTTCAGGGTGACGGTTACCTCCCGATTGTGCAGCGTACTGCCATAAGCCTGGTGAACTGCGCGGTAAGTTCAGGCAGACCAAGTACATTCCCTACCCCACAGGTCCAGAGCCTTGGGGCATTTACTTTTGTCAAGGGCGTGGCGAGCTTCCGCATCGAGGACAACACCTTCGGACTGGCAGGCGGAGACGCGATCTGTATCTGGCACAGTTCGCATGGCGTGATTGTTCGGAATCGCGGCGGTGGGAACGGGGAAAACACGGTCGACGTGAAGGACAGCCACGATGTCTTGATCACCGACAATCAAAGTGACAATGACACGGAATACAACATTGTCGTTCACGGCGTGGATTCGAATGATCTCACGTACAACATCGTCGTCGAGAGAAACCGCCGCCTGCGTGGTGGTCAGGGTGGCAAGCTTTTGGCGGGAATTGCTCTGCAGTTCGTCCGGAAGTCGAGAGTCAGGCGCAACAGGGTCGAAGATGCCTACGGAGAAGGCATTGTGGTTGGCGATGCCATACGTGAGTTAGGTAATGAGGTCTCGCACACTCTTCTGATAAATCAATCGGCACACTCGAGACGGCATCGTTTTGGAGAACGCAGGTGGCACGCGAGCATATGCCAACATCGTGTGGGCCGGCATTACAGCCTGAAGTAACGCCTTGCTGTTTCGGATTCGCAGTGTGCATCACCGCGACCAGGACAAGTTGTACGACCAGATCATCGTTGTTGTGGGCCAGCGGTAGCTCGTAAGTACCCGAATAGAATGCCCCGTTTCAGATAATATTAATTATAAGGAGTGGCGAGGAGCACACGGACTCTTCGCCCTTTTTGTTTACAATCAAGTTTGCAGGGATGCTGTGGATGGACAACAGGCTCATAGTTACCGGCGGCGCAGGATTTATCGGCTCGAATTTCATTCTCCATTGGCTGAGCACCGAGGGCACTCCGGTAATCAACCTGGACAAGCTCACCTATGCAGGCAACTTGCGTAATCTACAGTCTATTTCTGCTGATCCGCGTTACCAATTCGTTCGCGGGGATATTGCGGACCGGGATGCCGTACGAGAAATTTTTCAGCGGCACCGGCCGTGGGCGATCGTTCATTTCGCTGCCGAGAGCCACGTCGACCGTTCCATCCGTGGACCGGACGATTTTATCCGCACGAATGTCAACGGAACTTTTGGCTTGCTAGAGGAAGCAAGGGCATACTGGGACGCACTGCCGGAAGCAGACAGAAGCCGCTTCCGTTTTCTGCACGTCTCAACGGATGAAGTCTACGGGTCGTTAGGACCGAAGGATACCGCTTTCTGCGAAACCACCCGTTACGAGCCGAACAGCCCTTACTCTGCCTCGAAAGCAGCCTCGGATCACCTGGTCCGGGCTTACTATCACACGTACGGGTTGCCCGTACTCACAACCAACTGTTCGAACAACTACGGTCCATTTCAATTCCCGGAAAAGCTGATTCCCCTCGTTGTTCTGAATGCCAGGAGCGGGAAATCTCTGCCCGTGTACGGCGATGGCAAGAATGTGCGCGACTGGCTGTATGTTACCGATCACTGCGAGGCGGTGCGAACCGTGCTGGCGTGCGGCAAAGTGGGAGAGACGTACAATATCGGCGGGCAAAATGAAAAGCCTAACATCGAAGTGGTGGAAACGATCTGCTCGATTCTGGACGAACTGAGCCCGAAGGACCCGGTTTTGCCGCACCGCAAGCTCATCACCTATGTGAAGGATCGGCCGGGACATGATCGACGATACGCCATCGATGCCCGAAAGATTGAGCGTGACCTGGGCTGGAAGCCGCGAGAGACTTTTGAAAGTGGGCTGCTAAAGACGGTTGCATGGTATTTGAATAATGAGGCGTGGGTAAAGGACGTGACCAGCGGAAGTTATCGTCAGTGGATCGCGACTCATTACGCGAGGTAAGGATTTCTGCTTCACCGGCAGTTCAAGGGCGATTTGCATGAGAACAGCTGCACCTTCGCGCAGGATCAGCTACAAGGGCATCATTCTGGCGGGTGGATCGGGAACGCGGTTGTATCCGGTCACGCACGCCGTCTCCAAGAGCCTGCTGCCGGTCTACAACAAGCCGATGATCTACTATCCGCTCTCCACGCTGATGCTGGCGGGCATTCGCGACATCCTGATTATTTCCACTCCGCAGGACACACCGAAGTTCCAGGACCTGCTGGGGGACGGATCTTGGTTAGGGCTTTTTCTACACTATGCCGTACAGCCCAAGCCGGAAGGAATTGCCCAGGCGTTTCTGGTCGGCAAGCAATTCATTGGGCAGGATTGTTGCTCGCTGGTCCTGGGAGACAATATTTTTTATGGTCATGACCTGGTGAAGAGTTTGCGTCAGGCGACGGAGTCGCGCACAGGTGCGAAGGTTTTTGCCTATCCGGTTACCGATCCGGAGCGATACGGTGTGGTCGAGTTCGACGGCGGAGGCAAAGCGCTTAGCCTGGAAGAAAAGCCCAAACAGCCCAACTCCAAATATGCCGTGACGGGACTCTATTTCTACGATGAGCAGGTAGTGGCGATCGCCGAAGGATTGAAACCTTCGGCTAGAGGCGAACTCGAAATCACAGATGTCAACAAGGAATACCTCAAGCGCGGTCAACTGGAAGTGATTGTGATGGGCCGCGGCATGGCCTGGCTGGATACGGGGACGCACGAAGCGCTGATGGATGCATCTTTGTTCATTCAGACATTAGAGAACCGGCAAGGTCTGATGATCGCGTGTCCCGAGGAGATTGCCTTCCGCAGCGGGTACATTACTCCGGAACAACTGGAGAAGATTGGACGCTCCATCAAAAAC
Source organism: Terriglobales bacterium (assembly GCA_035272945.1). Taxonomy (GTDB): domain Bacteria; phylum Acidobacteriota; class Terriglobia; order Terriglobales; family Acidobacteriaceae; genus Gp1-AA122. Next base: position 276 of record DATEPX010000069.1, on the reverse strand, counting down.
AGTTACGGTTCTTACTTGCTCCAATTGCTACAGGAGAGAGTGTTCTAACATCGCTCCCCGCACATGAAAGTTGTCGACACTCCATTGCCGGACGTTCTGGTGATCGAGCCCAAGGTATTCGGCGATTCCCGTGGTTTCTTTTTGGAAAGCTATAACCAGCGTGCCATGGCGGAGATCGGGATCCGCGAGAACTTCGTCCAGGATAACCATTCTTTCTCGGCTAAGAACGTCCTGCGTGGATTGCATTATCAGGTGCAGAACCCGCAGGGTAAGCTG